>CANHPN010000003.1 GCA_947462535.1 Akkermansiaceae bacterium
ATGGGGTCGCGAAAATCGAGTATTCCGGGCCTTGGGTCTCTGGCGGAACTACACTGGACCGCCGTTGCCGAAAATCTCCTCGGCGTAGTTCTCGCGGAGGAACTGGAGGTCGGCGCGGTCTTTTTCGCGGTGGGTCTTTTCCTTCATCCGATAGAGCAGGCGGGGGGAGGCGAAGGGGATCGGGACGCCATCGACCTCGCGGATGATCTGGTCTTGCGAGGCTTCCTCGTAACCGATGCCGCTGGCAGAGGCCATGAGGTCCACACAGATTTCATCGCCCACACGGACAACGGTGTATTTCGCGATCTCGCCGGGCTCGAGTTCGAGGACGGCTTTGTCGGGAAGGGATTCGAGGGCTTTATAGACCTTGGCCTCGTTTTCCGGATCGGTGGCGACGACGAGATCGAGGTCCATGGTTTCCCTGCTGTATCCCGCGCCGCGGATGGCGAAACCGCCGACAACGATATAAAGCGTTCCCGCGGCATTGAGGGTTCGGCAGAGATCGGCGAGGTCCTGTGGGGTGGGAGCGCGGGAGACTAACTCTTCTTCACCTGGGTATTCTTCCTCATCCATAAGTCTGCTTCTTCGTGGCTTTTGAACCGGAAAACACCTTTCGGCACCAATCTCACCGGAAGAGACTTCTGCCAGTCGTTCGCACGCTGGATGGTGAAGGTCTCGGTGCAAAGGGGATTCGGAGGACGGCGGCGACCGACGGTCTTGCCGGCGGGATCGTCGATGTTGATGACGCTGACCTGTTTCATTGAATCCAGATTAATTCAGGTTGGGTAAATAGGAAGCTTTGAAAATTGTGAGCAGGTTCATGATTGCCAGCGCTCGATGGCGAGGCGGATGCCGGCGGCTTTGTGGAGGGTTTCCTCGTATTCCTTGTCCGGATCGGAATCGGCGACGATACCGGCACCAACTTGATAGACGAGGAGGTCGCCGCTGCGGACCAGCGTGCGGATGGCGATGCTGAGCGAGCTCTCGCCGTTGTAGCCAAGCCAGCCGATGGCGCCGCAATAGACGCCGCGCGGGGCTTGTTCGAGTTCGTGGATGATTTCCATGGCGCGTTTTTTCGGCGCGCCGGTGATGCTGCCGCCGGGGAAGCAGGCGGCGAGGGCGGCGAGGGCGTCGGTCTCCGGGCGGAGGGTGCCGGTGACGGTGGAGACGAGGTGGTGGACTTGGGCGAGGGTTTCTAGCTGGAGCATCTCGGTGACCTCGACGCTGCCGAATTCGCAGACCTGGCCGATGTCGTTGCGGAGGAGGTCGGTGATCATGACGAGCTCGGCGATTTCCTTGGCGGAGGTCTGGAGTTCGTAAGCGGAACGGCGGTCCTCGTCGGGATCGGCGAAGCGGGGGCGGGTGCCTTTGATGGGGCGGGTCTCGATGCCGCGGCCGGAGATTTTGAGGAAGGTCTCGGGTGATGAGCTAAGGATTTCGCGGCCGTCGAGCTTGAGGTAGGCGGCCATCGGCGCGGGCGATGCGTCGCGCAGGGTTTCGTAAAGACTGAAGAGGTCGCCGCTGACGGTGGCGGCGAAGGCTTGGGAGAGATTCGCCTGATAGATGTGGCCGGCGGCGATCCACTCCTTGATGCGGGCGACGCCGGAGGTGAATTTCGCGCAGCTGGCGAGCGGGGTGAAGGGGGAAATTTCGGCGGTGCCGGAGTTGGCGCGGAGCCGGGTGGAGAGCTGGCCGGTTTCCCACCAGGTGGCGTCGCGGTGGCTGTAAACGAGCATTTCCGGGTAGTCGCCGAAGACGAAATCGCCCTCGTAATCGACCCAGCCGCAGAGCCCGCCGACGGGGAAGCCGTGGTCGCCGGCGATTTCCGGCCCCTCCGCGAGGGCGGCGCGGAGGATTTCCAGATCGGCGGCAACATGGATATTTCCCCGCAGGACTTGCAAAGGATTGGCCGCGATGACCGAGACCGGCCGGGAGCCGCCGGACGGGAAATTTCCCGCAGTGTCGAAAAACACCAGCCCGTCGAGATGCCGGAGCTGCCCTGCCACCTCGACGGGTGACAAGCCATCGAGCCGGACCGGGCTCGCCACGGGTCGCATCAGGGATTCCGCCATTGCCGCACGAACCAATGCCCGCCGCGCCTCCGAAGCAAGCCGGAAGCACGAAAAAACCCGCCCGACCGACTCTAGGATTGCCAAACCGCGATCCTCGACTAGGAATCTGCCCCCGGCGCGAAACCGTGCCCGCCAACCAGAAGCCATTATCCGTTATGAAGGACCTCAGCAAATACCGCAACATCGGCATTTTCGCCCACGTTGATGCGGGCAAAACGACCACCACCGAACGCATTCTCAAACTCACCGGCAAGATCCACAAAATCGGAGAAGTGCACGATGGCGCATCGACCATGGACTTCATGGAACAGGAGGCCGAGCGCGGCATCACCATCCAATCCGCCGCCACCACCTGCTTCTGGAAAGATCACCAGTTCAACGTCATCGACACTCCGGGCCACGTGGACTTCACCATCGAAGTTTACCGTTCGCTCAAGGTTCTCGACGGTGGTGTCGGCGTGTTTTGCGGCTCCGGCGGTGTTGAGCCACAATCGGAAACCAACTGGCGCTACGCGAACGATTCCGAAGTCGCCCGCGTCATTTACGTCAACAAGCTCGACCGGATCGGCGCGGATTTCTACCGCGTCGTCGCCCAGGTGAAAAAGATCCTCGGCGCACACCCGCTCGTCATGGTCCTGCCCATCGGCACCGAGTCCGATTTCGTCGGCGTGGTCGATTTGCTCACCATGAAGGCCCACATCTGGGACGAATCCGGCCAACCGGAAAACTTCAAGATCGAGGACATTCCCGCCGACATGCTGGAAAAGGCGAAGGAATACCGCGCTCAACTCATCGAGACCGCCGTCGAACAGGACGACGCAATCATGGAAGCCTACCTCGAAGGCACCGAGCCTTCGATCGATGACGTGAAAAAGTGCATCCGCAAGGGCACCATCGACCTCGTGTTCTTCCCGACCTACTGCGGTTCCTCCTTCAAAAACAAAGGCCTCCAGCTCGTGCTCGACGCCGTCGTCGATTACCTTCCTTCCCCGACCGACGTGAAACCACTCCCCGAAGTGGACGCCGAAGGAAACGAGACCGGCAATTTCGCCATCATCGACCCGAAAGCCCCGTTCCGCGGCCTCGCTTTCAAAATCATGGACGACAAGTTCGGCGCACTCACCTTCACCCGTATCTATTCCGGCACCATAAAGAAGGGCGACACCGTCCTCAATTCGTTCACCGGCAAGACCGAGCGCATCAGCCGCATGGTCGAAATGCACGCCGACGACCGCAAGGAAATCGACTCCGCGCAGGCCGGTGACATCGTCGCCATCGTCGGACTGAAGAACGTCCAGACCGGTCACACCCTCTGCGACGAGAAAAACCCGGCCACCCTTGAGCCGATGGTTTTCCCCGACCCCGTCATCTCCATCGCCGTCGCACCGAAGGACAAGGCCAACGCTGAAAAGCTCGCCAACGCCATCGGCAAGATGATCCAGGAAGACCCGTCGTTCCGCGTCGAGACCGACGACGAAACCAACGAAATGATCCTCAAGGGCATGGGCGAGCTCCACCTCGACATCAAGATCGACATCCTCAAGCGCACCCACAAGGTCGAGGTCTCCGTCGGCGCCCCGCAGGTCGCCTACCGCGAAACCATCACCAAGATGGTCAACGACAGCTACACCCACAAAAAGCAGTCCGGTGGCTCCGGTCAGTTCGCGAAAATCGACTACACCATCGAGCCCGGCGAAGCAGGCACCGGCTTCATCTTCGAATCGAAGGTCGTCGGCGGCAGCATCCCGAAAGAGTTCATCCCCGCCGTCGAAAAAGGCTTCAAAACCTCGGTCGATAAAGGGCCGCTTGCCGGCTACCCTTGCTTGGACTTCAAGGTTACGCTCAATGAAGGTGGTTTCCACGCGGTTGACTCCAGTAACATCGCCTTCGAAATCGCCGCGAAAGCCGCGTATCGCCAGACGATGGTCAAGTGCGCGCCACAAATCCTTGAGCCAATGATGAAACTCGACGTCTTCACTCCCGACGAAAAAGTCGGTGACGTCATCGGCGACCTCAACCGCCGCCGGGGCATGATCCAAGGCCAAGAGCCGACACCCGGTGGTGTCCGCGTCAAGGCCGAGGCTCCGCTCTCCGCCATGTTCGGCTACATCGGCGACCTTCGCACCATGACCTCCGGCCGCGGCCAGTTCTCCATGGAGTTCAGCCACTACGCCCCTTGTCCGAAAAACGTCTCCGACGACGTCATCGCCAAGGCCAAGGCCAAGGACGAAGCACTCCGCGCAGCCAAGTAACGGCGATCACCGGTCGCCGCGACTGTTTTCATCAAACCCGCCATCCCGCAAGGGCCGGCGGGTTTTTCATTGAACCGCGAATCCAGAGTCTGCGCTAGCAGGCTTCGATAAGACGACGGAACCCTGATTGGCTGGCCCCTAGGCAACGGTTGTTCATGAATCCGCCAAGGACCGAAAACTTCCTCATCTATCGGAACTTCACCCCCAGCCCCTTCGTCAACGCATCAAGCACTTTCTGATGGGCGGCGTCGATCTCTTCCGTTTTGAGCGTGCGGGTGGCTTCGCGGTATTGGAAGCGGTAGGCGACGGACTTGCTGTCGGCGGCGATTTTTTGGCCGGTGGGGTCGGTGAAGACGTCGAAGCACTCGGACGAGACTAACAAAGGCTCGGCGAGTTTCGCGATGACCGCTTCGATCTGGGCGTTCGGCGTGGTGAGCGGGAGTTCCATCGCGGCGTCGCGGGAGGAGCCGGGGAACTGCGGGAGGTCCTCGACGTGGCTGATGCCGTTGAGGAGCTTGCGGAGTTTTCCGAGATCGAGCTCAGCGACGAAGACGGGCGTGGTGAAATCCAACTCACGCTCGCGGGCGGGGGTGAGGCGGGCGAAGACGCCAATGTTCTGGTCATCGACCTTGATGTCGCTGGCGAGCACGAAGCCGGGGCGGTCCTTCGGGGTGAAGGTGATTTTCCGGTCGCCTAGCAGGGCGGAGAGGATGCCTTTAAGGTCGTAGAGATCGGCGGGGCGGTCGGCTTGGGACCAGCCGGTGGGTTCGGCGGAACCGGAGAGGAGCACGGCCAGCGTTTCGCTTTCCTGATCCTTGGCCTTGCCGCCGCCGGCGTTGCGGAAGACGCGGCCCATCTCGAAGAAGCGCAGCGATTTCGCCTGCTGTCGGACGTTTCTAGCAGCGGAGGCGATCAGGCCGGGGACGATGCTTGGGCGCATGACGGCGTGGTCCTCGCTGAGCGGGAGTTTCACGCGGATGACGTCGCCGTCCTGTATCGGGCGCAGCGGCAGGATGTCGGAAACCTGGGCGTCGGAGATGAGTTTGATGGTCTGGCATTCGTGCAGGCCGAGGGTGGCGAGGCGGCGGCGGAGGATCATGTCGGCATCGTAAGCGGCATCGACCGGGCTGGCCGGGACGAAGGTGCCGAGGAAACGCGAGGGCACGTTGGCCAGGCCGTGGACGCGAGCGATTTCCTCGACGAGGTCGATGTGGCGCTGGAGATCGGCGCGGAAGGATGGGACGTCCCAGGTGCCGTCGGCGAGCTTGGTGAGGCCGAGGCGGGTGAGGATTTCCTCGGCGTCTGCAAGGGCGATGGAGCCGCCCATGAGTTGGTCGAGTTTTTGTGCGTCGAGGGTGACGGGCTGGGTGAGAACCGGAGCCGCACCGGCGACTTGGGTGGTGGCCTCGGCGGTGCCGCCTGCGATTTCGAGGATGAGTTTGACGGCGAAGGCGGAGGCGGTGACGACGCCTGCCGGATCGACGCCGCGCTCGAAGCGGTAGGAGGAGTCCGAGGAAAGCGCGGTGCGGCGCGAGGTGCGGCGGATGCCCTGCGGGGTGAAATAGGCGGACTCCAACAGAATGTCAGTGGTGGTTTCAGAGACACCGCTGGTGAGGCCGCCCATGACGCCCGCCAGGGCGAGTGCAGCTCCCGATTCGTCGGAGATGAGGAGGTCGTCGGCGGTCAGGACGTGGGTGGATTCGTCGAGCGCGAGGAAGGTTTCGCCTTCGGTGGCGTTGCGGACGATGATGCTGCCCGTGAGCTTGACGGCGTCGAAGGCGTGGAGCGGTTGGCCGAGTTCGTGGAGGACGAAGTTCGTGACATCAACGATGTTGTTGATAGGGCGCAGGCCGATGGATTCGAGGCGTTGTTTGAGCCAGGCGGGGGATTCCTTGACGGTGACGCCGGAGATTTTTACGGCGGTGTAGAGCGGGCAGGCGGCGGGGGCGTCGATGGAAATTGAAGAAACAGGCGAGACGTCTGTGCCCCTTTCTGGGAGATCCAGCGGGAGAAGCGGAGTTTTGAGGAGGGTCGCGAGCTCGCGGGCCATGCCGCGGTGGCTGAGGAGGTCGGGGCGGTTGGGCGTCACTTCGAGTTCCAGCAGGGTGTCGGAGTCGAAGAGTTGTTTGACGGGTTTGCCGATTTCCGCGTCCTCGGGGAGGATGAGCAGGCCGTCTTCTCCGGCGGGCAGGCCGATTTCGGCGGCGGCGCAGAGCATGCCTTTGGATTCCACTTTCCGCATGACGGTTTCGCCGATGGTGAAACCGCCGGGAAGTTCCGCGCCGGGGAGGGCGCAGGGGACTTTGTCGCCGACCTTGTAGTTTTGCGCGCCGCAGACGATCTGGCGGAGCGTGGCTTCGCCGCAGTTGACTTGGGTGACTTTGAGTCGGTCCGCGTTCGGGTGCTGGACGGCTTCCATGATCTGGGCGACGACGATTCTATCCGAAGCGATGCCTTTGGAAACGATGCCTTCGACTTCGACGCCGGCGAAGGTGAAGAGGTCGTCGATTTCCTTGATGGATTTGCCGGAGAGGTCGAGATGGGTGGCGAGCCAGTTGAGAGAAATGTTCATGAGAGAAGAGGAAGATTTTTTTAACCGCCAAGACGCCAAGAGCGCCAAGGAAGAGGAGGGTTAGGATTCTTGGAATTGATTGGCGATGCGACGGATGCCGTTTTTGATGAGGGGAACGTTGAAGTTGATGAGCAGCCCGAGGGTTTTCCGGGACAACTTGAGATAGGTGGTGAGCTGGGCTTGATGAATGGGTGCGAGTTCAGTCCCTGCTTTTAATTCAATGATCACCAGATCGTTGACGAGAAGATCCAGACGATAGCCAACATCAATGACGATGCCGTCATAGTGAACAGGCTGTGCTTTCTGTCGTTCAACGAAGAAACCTCGCTTCTTCAGTTCATGCTCAAGGCATGCTTCGTAAGCACTTTCCAACAAACCTGGTCCGAGCTCTTTGTGAATCTTGAGAGCGCAATCGACAATCTCGGCAGCGATGGAATCAATGGAGTTCATGTCTTAAAAACTTGGCGCTCTCGGCGTCTTGGCGGTCCAGACAATTTCAAGCGAACTGCTTGAGGAAGCGGGCGTCGTTTTCGATGAGGAGGCGGATGTCCTTGATGCCCCAGCGGATCATGGCGAGGCGGTCGAGGCCCATACCGAAGGCGAAACCGGTGACTTTCTCGGGATCGAAGGCGTTGTCCTTGCGGGACTTGTTGATGGATTCGAAGACGGCGGGATCGACCATGCCGCAGCCGGCGACTTCGATCCAGCGCGGGGCCTGGCCCTTGACGGTGAGTTTCACGTCGATCTCGAAGCTCGGCTCGGTGAAGGGGAAAAAGTGCGGGCGGAATCTAACTTCGGTGCTCGGGCCGAAGAGTTCGTGGAGGAAATATTCGAGCGTGCCCTTGAGATCGGGCAGGGAAACATCGGTGCCGATGTAGAGGCCTTCGAGCTGGTTGAAAACCGAGAGGTGGGTGGCGTCGATCTCGTCGCGGCGGTAGGCGGAGCCGGGGGCGATGATGCGGATCGGCGGCGTCTGGGTTTCCATCGTGCGGATTTGCACGCTGGAGGTGTGGGTGCGGAGGAGTTTTCCGGAGTCGAAATAGAAGGTGTCCTTTTCGTTGCGTGCCGGATGGTCGGCGGGGGTGTTGAGGGCGTCGAAACAATGGAACTCGTCCTCGATTTCCGGGCCGTCTGCTAGAGCGAAGCCCATGCGGCGGAGGATGCCGATGGCTTGGTCGCGGATCAGCGTGAGCGGGTGCAGCGAGCCGACGTGGACTTGGCGGGCGGGGAGAGTGACGTCGATGCCGGCGAGCGCGGCGCGGTCGGCGATTTCCCGGAGGGCGATTTGTTTTTCCTCCAGCGCGGCGGTGATGGCGGTGCGGGCGGCGTTGAGAAGCTGGCCAACGGCGGCCTTGTCCTCTTTCGGCACGTCCTTGATGCCGGCGGAGACGAGGGTGAGCGTGCCTTTTTTGCCGAGCACGGCCACGCGGGCGTCGTCGAGCGCGCGCTCGTCCGCGGCGGCGGTGATTTGCGCAAGCGCTTCAGTTTGGATGGCTTCGATTTGCTCCTTCATGGGAAAGGGCCGGGAAATAGACCGAAACCCGGCATCGGTCAAAGCCAAGCTGCGGCGAGTGGTGTCCTACCGGGGCTGCCCACGCCGGCAATCCTCGAAATCACTTTACAGGCCGTCATCCGGAGGCGAATTCAAACGGTATGCGATTTTTACTTCCACTCATCGCCTGTTCTTCAATCGTCCTCGCCCACGAGGATGAGAGCGCACGGATCTTTGATCGTTTTTTCGACCATGCAGATGGCTGGAACTTCCATGGGCACGTCGATTACGAAAGTCGATACTCCTCCGAGGGGCGGGACGCGCTGGATGGTGACGGTCTGGTCTCCGGGACTTTTGAGGCGGGATTGAACGCCTTATTTGCGGGGGTATGGTATGCCAAAAGCCCCGACCAGTCGTATGACGAGCTCCAGCTTTCCACCGCCTTGAATTGGGATTGGAAGGATCTGGAAGGTTATGTGTCCTATACGCATCTCCGTTTTCCGCAGGATGGGGGGCACGATCATGAAATCGGTGCCGGTGTTTCCTGGTCCGGGCTTCCTGGTGAGGTTGCGCTGGGGGTGGACGCCTATTACTCCTTTGACGCGGATGGCGCGTTCATCGTGACGTCGCTGAGTCGGGAATTCGAGCTGAATGACCGGCTTCAAATCACTCCGGCCATCGTATTCGGGATGAACCAAGGCTACGTCACCGACGGCCACGATGGCGCGAACCATTTCGAGCTCAGGCTGGGTGGGGCCTATACGCTAACGGATGCGATCACGCTGAACGCCCATCTGGGCTATAACATCGCGCTTGATCGCGATGCAGCGCGATACTCCGGAGACCAGCTCCTGAGGGATTTTTTCCACGTCGGCGTCGGCCTGACTTACGAGTTCTGAGGCGGGTTGGTGAGCGTTGCCGCGACGGGCTCCGCGGCGTCGATGAACGACCGGAAACGCGGCTGCCAGCCGGTTGCGCGGAGTTTGGCGTTGGAGACCTGTTTGTGCGTCCAGCCGCGTTTGCGGTTGAGGTCGCGCGGGCCGGAGGGTGGCAGCGGGCGGGAGAAAATTCCGATCAGTTTCTCATAACAGGCGAGCTGGGTGAGCGGGGTGGAGTCGCTGACGTTGAAGATGCCGGTGGCGTGCGTGCTGGCGAGATGATAGATGGCGCGCGCCGCGTCGTCGCGGTGGATCTGGTTGAGGAAACGCCGGCCGTCTTCCTCAATGATGGCCTCGCCGCTGAGGAGTTTTTTCAGAATCACGCTGCGGCCGGGGCCGTAAATTCCGGCCAGGCGGGCGACGGTGCCGCCCGCGGCGAGGGTGATCTGCTCGGCTTCTAGCAACAAGTTGCCGGTTTCGCGGTCCGGGATGGCGGGGCTTTCCTCGGTGACGACCGAGCCGTCGGTCTGCGCGTAAACCGAGGTGCTCGATGTGAAGAGCAGCGGCGTGCCGGGAAATTTCTCCGCCAGGTGCCGGCAGCCATCGACATAGACATGCTGATAGGCTTCCGCGCCGCCGCGGCCGGAGGCGGCGCAGTGGACGACGAAATCGGCGGATGGGAGCTTTGCGACGTCGTCGGGATTTCCGATGTCGCAGGCGATCGAGCCGTCATTTCCGGAAAGCGAGGTGGTGGCGACTTCCCAGCCGTGGTCGCGGAATTCGCGGGCGATGGCCTGGCCGAGGTAACCGTGACCGATGAGGAGGAGTTTCATGGTTGGGCAGCAGTTTCTTGGAAGGCGCGGCGGATCTCGGAGGCGTCCCCGTTGCCGATGTTCGCGCGCTGGACCATCATCACGGCGGTGGCGGCGATGAAACCCGCCATGGCCTTTTCGATGGCGGGATTTGGAATCATTTCCGCGACACAACTGGCGCTTCCGCAGCCTGCTCCGGGAGCCAGTGGCGGGGCGGCGTGGAGCGCTGCAGCCATGGCGGCAGCGACTGCAATCAGCCAACAAGGGTTTTTCTTCATGGGGCGAGGCAACCGGAAATTTCACGCACCGACAATCCCGAAACGCTTGCCCCGCTTGGCGGTGTCCCTCGCCGCGCAGGAACAGCCCGAGGCACGTTGCTGAACCGCCCTTGTAGCGGCCGTCTGCGACCGTCGAGGCAGCCTAGCAGAATGATTTCGGTCAGGTTGCCGGCGATTTCGAAATTCGAATACGCCGGGTGCCGCAGACATTCTTGCTCCTCAGAACTTCGTGGCGGCGGCGGTTTTGATTTCTTCGAGCTTGCTACGATCCGGCGCTGCACCTCGTGCCTGGTCCGGCTTGCCGCCGCCTTTGCCGCCGGCGATGGCGGCGAGGTCGCGGAGGAGATCGCCGGCCTTGAGGCCGGCGGCTAACGCATCCGCGCCGCAGTGGGTGGCGAGGTGGAGTTTTTCGCCGTCATCCACGATGAGCAGGGCGGGGCCGCCGAATTGTTTTTTCTTGAGGCCGTTCTGGAGTTCCTGAAGCAGCGAGGCGTCGGACTCGAAACTAACGATGATGGGTTTTCCCAACGCGATGAGCTCGGCCAACGATTCGTCTGCCAAGGATGCGGCTTGGGAGGACTGGATTTTCTTGATCCGCTTCTCGGCCTCGATGGCGGCCTGTTGGGTTTCCTCAAGCGTGCGTGCGCCGTGGGCGATGGTGGCGTTGATCTGTGAAATGTCGGCGCGCTCGACGAGCATGGCGCTCATGATGTGCGGGAACTCGTTGACGGTGACAGGTTCCTCACCGAGAGCGGTTAGTTTGTCGTTCGCGGTCTTGAGCTTGGCGGTTGCGGCCTTGAGCTCGTGGTCCCATTTCTCGATGTTCTCGCGGAGGTGCTGCCAGGCGGCCTCGCCGCAAGCGGCCTCGATGCGGCGGACGCCGGAAGCGATGGCACCTTCGGATTTGATTTTGAAAAGGCCGATCTCGCCGGTGTGGCGGACGTGTGTGCCGCCGCAGAGTTCCTGCGAGTAGCCGTTGAGAGCGTTAGGCTGGCCGCCGATCTGGACGACGCGGACGATGTCGCCGTATTTGTCGCCGAAGAACTGCATGATGTCGGGGCGGCTTTTGATGTCGGCGTGTTTGACTTCGGTCCAGGAAACGGAGTCGTTGGCCTTGATGGCGGCGTTGACCTTTTCCTCCATCGCGGCGATTTGCTCGGGCGTGACGGCGGCGCTGTTGAAGTCGAAGCGCAGGCGGTTTTCATCGACGGACGAACCTTGCTGCGCGGCGTCTGCGGAGACGACTTCGTGGAGCGCCCAGTGGAGAAGGTGGGTGGCGGTGTGATGAGCTTCGATCGGGCGGCGGCGTTGAGCGTCTAACTTGAGCGTGACCTTGTCGCCGACTTTGACGGAAGCGGAGGAAGCAATGATTAGAGCGCGGGCCTTGCCGATCTGCTGGGTGCCGGTGATTTCGAATTCCTCGTCGTCGGTGATGAGGAATCCGGTGTCGCCGGCTTGGCCGCCCATCTCTGCGTAGAAGACGGTCTTGTCGGTGATGACGAAGAGCGCGTCTTCCTGCGGGTGGATTTCGAGGATGGTGGCTTCAACGGAATCATTCTCGAAGCCGGTGAATTCGGTGACGGCTTCGGTGGAGATGTCGAGGGCGCGGACGACGGTGGATTTCTGGGCGGCGCGGGAGCGTTCCTGTTGTTGCTCCATGAGTTTTTCGAACTCCTTGGAATCAACCGCAAGTCCGCGTTCGGCACAGAGGAGTTCTGTGAGATCGAGGGGAAATCCAAAGGTGTCGTAGAGTTCAAATGCGATGTCTCCCGGAAACGGGGAGCACACGCGCCCCCGCGTGTGGTCGGAGACGCCCTCGTCTCCGACATGGCTCGAAGGTTCACAAAACTCCCGACACCAGGACCAAGCGTAGTCCTTCGCTTGCGTCACCAGTTTATCCGCCACCGGATTTCCGATCACATAATCATATTTCTCAATGAGATCCGACTCGCTGCGGATCAATCGATCAAACGATTCCTGTTCCCATAGATTCTTGATATTGTCGTTTTGAAGAACGCTTCTCCGCTCTTTGAGAATCTTATGGGATGTCACCGATTTGATCGGTTGGAGGATTTCAGTGAGTGTATAGAACGTCGGGTTGGAATCCTGATCGAAGGATTTCACCTGCGGCTCGATGAGGAGGTGGACGTGGTCCGGCATGACGCACGCGGCGTAGAGATGGATTTGACCGAGCTGGCGTGAGTGGAGGATGGAGTCGAGCACGATGCTGCGCTCGGCTTCGCTGAGGATGTCGCGGTCCCGGGTGGAGAAGGTGACCATGTATTTTCCCCACGGGCGCTCGAAGTGGGGGAGGTTGCGGCGGGAGTAGGTGGGTTCGGAGGTTTGGCGTGAGTTCGGGCCGATCTGAGGCGATGGCGCCTCAGATGACACGCGAGGGCGCGTGTGCTCCCCTTGGATTGCTTCTTCGAAGCGCTTGAGTCCGCGGTCGAGGGTTTGATTGAAGCTCGCTTCTTCTTGTTCGAGCGTTTGGCGGACGACGTCCTGGCGGTTCTTCAACTCGGGGAAAACTCCGCCCATTTCGCTAACAAGTGTTGCCACCAACGCGCCGAAGAACGGCTTGTCGCCGGAGAAGCCGAGCTGGCGGCCGTAGCGCACCGCGCGGCGGAGGATGCGGCGGAGGACGTAGTTGCGGCCGTTGTTGCCGGGCATGATGCCGTCGGCGATGGAAAATGATAGAGTGCGCAAGTGGTCGGCGATGACGCGGAAGGCGATGGCCGTTTTCATTTCCTCATCGAAGAGGGAACGGTCGGCACCGAGCTCGGGGTAGATGTTGACGTAGGTTTTTCCGCTGAGCGCTTCGAGCTTGCGGAAAATCGGTTGGAAGACGTCGGTGGCGTAGTTGGACGGCTTTTTCGAGAAGTCGGTGAAGCCGTTGGTGTTTTGGATGATCGAGCATGCGCGCTCGAAGCCCATGCCGGTGTCGACGTGTTTGGCGGGGAGCTCGCGAAACGTGCCGTCGGCCTCGGCGTTGTATTGGATGAAGACGAGGTTCCAGATCTCGATGCAGAGGTCGGAGTCGTTGTTGACGAGGTTGCGGCCGGTGACGGGGTCGCCCTCGGGCGTTAGGTCGACGTGGAGTTCGGAGCAAGGGCCGCAGGGGCCGGTTTCGCCCATCATCCAGAAGTTGTCCTTCACGTTGCCGTGGACGATCTGGACGGCGGGATCGCAGCCTTTGGAAACGAAGAGGGCGGCCCAGATGTCGTAGGCTTCCTGGTCGAAATTGCCGGGATCGCCTTCTTTCGGCGCATAAACGGACGCGTAGAGGCGGTGGGCGGGGAGGCCCCAGCGCTCGACGACGAGTTCCCAGGCCCAGGCGATGGCTTCCTTTTTGAAATAGTTTCCGAACGACCAGTTCCCGAGCATTTCGAAAAACGTGTGGTGATAGGTGTCGTAGCCGACATCCTCGAGGTCGTTGTGTTTGCCGCCGGCGCGGATGCATTTTTGGGTGTCTGCGGCGCGTGGTGGCGAATAGGGGGCTTTTTCGACACCGAGGAAATAGGGGACGAACGGATTCATCCCGGCATTCGTGAACAGCAGGCCGGGCGACTGCGGGAGCAGCGAGGCGGAGGGCACGATGGTGTGCTGTTTTTCTGAGAAGAAATCGAGGAAGCTCTGGCGGATCTCGGCGGATGTCATGGCGTGGTTTTGGAAAAATGGATAGGGGCGAGACGCCCCTGGCACGGTCTGGAGCAAGACGCTCCAGCCACTTTGGACGGGAGCGGAGAAGATGGCGGAGGGCCGGGGGCGGTGTAAAGCCTTGCGGGTGGTCAGTTTAGCGGAAGCTTGTGGAGTTTGGGCTCATTGCCGGAGCATCGACCGGAAGGTCAGATTGATGCGCGGGGTTTTGATTTTCCTGGATTTCGGGACGCAGTGGAGCCAGTGGCTCTGGGTCGTGTCCTTCATGACGAGCAGGCTGCCGCTCTCCAACAGCACGGAAATTTTCTCCTCCGTGCGTTTGTGTTTGAGGCGGAATTCCCGTTCCGCGCCGAGACTGACGGAAGCGATGGTGCTGTCCTTGCCGAGCGATTTCTCGTCGTCGCTGTGCCAGGCCATGCCCTCGTTGCCGTCGTGATAGAGATTGAGCAGGCAGGAGTTGAAGGTGCTGCCGGTGAGTTTCTCGACGAGCGATTTGAGCGCGGCGAGTTCCGGAGTCCAGGCGAGGGCGCGCTTGGTCGTGCCGGAGTAGGTGTAGGAGAAATTCGAATCGCCATACCACGCGACCTTGCGGGCGGTGACGATGTGCTTGCCGAAAATGATGGCCTCGTCGTTTTTCCAAGGGATTTCCCGCAGCAGCGTCTCGTAGTAGCGGTGCGTGTCCGCCGGGCTGAGAATCGGGCCGTGGTAATTCACCGTGCCGTCGCAGGGCAGCAGGTTGGTGGCGGGGTCGTGGCCGAAGAGGTCCATGCGGTAAGGAGGATGGACACTTGTCCACCATGACAACGGGTGGAGCAAGTGGAGAGCTTCGCGCGTGGATTTGAACTTTCCATTGGCCATGCGGACAAAAGTGTCCGCACTCCTTATATGGCTTCGCGGTCGAGCAAACGGCGTTTGCGCTCCACGCCCCAGCGGTAGCCGGAGAGATTTCCGTCGCTGCGGACAACGCGGTGGCACGGGATGGCGACGGCGATGGTATTCGCGGCGCAGGCTCCGGCGACGGCGCGCACGGACTTGGGGCTACCGATTTTTCCGGCGACTTGCGCGTAGCTCAGCGTCGAGCCGGCGGGGATTTCGCGCAGCGCCTGCCAGACGCGTTGTTGGAAAACGGTGCCGCGGATGTCGAGCGGGAGCTTCGGATTTTCGATGAAGGCGATGATGTTCGCGAGGTCGGCATGCCCGCCGCTCAGTCGGGCTTTGGGAAATTTGCGGTGCAATTCCGGAACTAGCAGTTCCGGATCATCGCCGAGCAGAATGGCGCAGACGCCATTTTCTGACGATGCGACGAGCACTAGGCCGAGGGTGGATTTCCCCACGGCGTAGCGGATCACTTCGGGTTTGAAACCGGCCATGGCGGTGACTTTTGCACGCGATCGGCGGGCGGGCGAGCGAGGGATTTTTGCCGGCGAACGCAACCGTTGCCGGGGGGGGATTTCTCGTTTATATCCCGAGCAGAAATGAATTCACCCGCACCCCTGCGCCACTGCCCGGACTTGCTGCATTATTCCCGCCGGATCACCCGCGAGGTGATGGTCGGAAATGTCGGAATCGGCGGCGACAACCCGATCCGCGTGCAGTCGATGATCACTTCCGACACGCGCGACACCGCGGCCTGCGTCGCGGAGGTGCTGGGTCTGGCGGAGGCCGGTTGCGAAATCGTGCGGATCACCGCGCAGACGAAAATTTACGCCGCGAATCTGGAAAACATCGCCCGCGAGGTGCGCGCGGCGGGCTGCCAGGTGCCGCTGGTGGCGGACATCCATTTCAAGCCCGACGCGGCGCTTGAAGCCGCGAAGTGGGTGGAAAAAGTCCGGGTCAATCCGGGGAACTACGTGGACAAGAAGAAATTCGAGATCCGCGAATACAGCGATGATCAATACGCGGAGGAACTCGAACGCATCCGCGAGCAATTCACGCCGCTGGTGCTGCTGTGCAAGGACCTCGGCCGGGCGATGCGGATCGGCACCAACCACGGCTCGCTATCCGACCGCATCATGAACCGCTACGGCGACACGCCGCTCGGGATGTGCGAGAGCGCGCTGGAATTCGCCCGCCTGGCGCGAGAGAATGACTATCATAATTTCGTCTTCTCGATGAAGGCGTCCAACCCGAAGGTGATGATCGAGGCCTATCGCCTGCTCGTCGCCCGGCTCGACGCGGAGGGCGCGGACTGGAACTATCCGATCCACCTCGGCGTGACCGAAGCGGGCGACGGCGAGGACGGCCGGATCAAGAGCGCCATCGGCATCGGCTCGTTGCTGGCGGACGGCATCGGCGACACCATCCGCGTCTCGCTGACCGAGGACGCGATTTACGAAATCCCGGTCGCACAGGCGCTGGCGGCTCCCTTCAACGAGCGCAGCAAAGTTGAAGGTGGCTGCGGCGTCTCGCCGCAGGCCGTGTTTGAGGAGTCTCGCCGCAAGTCCCTCTCCGAAGACGCCAAAACCACCCGCATCGACTGGGAAAATGTCGAAAAAACCTCCGCGACTTTCCTCCCCCACTGGAAACAAGACGGCGCAACCTACGCCGTCACCTTTCGCCTCGCCGACTCCCTGCCTGCCGAATTCATCACGCACTACCAAAACCATCGCGACCAACTCCAGCAAGAGCTCGACTCCCTCACCCATTCCGGCGACTCCCGCAGTTCTCTGGAAAAAATCACCGCCCTGCGCAAACAACTCACAGACCTGCAAGCCGACTGGATCGACCCTGAGTTGGATCGCGGCCACGGAGCTTGCATTTTCAAAGACGCATCACTCGCCGCGTTGGTGGCGGACGCGATGGCTCATTTCGATGGAAAACGCTACGAGCTGCTCGCCTGGTGCGTGATGCCCAACCATGTGCACGCCGTTCTCAGAACGGCGGAAGGGGAGTTGTTGGAGAAAATCCTCCATTCATGGAAAAGCTTTACTGCGCATGAAATCAACAGGCGCTTGGGGACCAGCGGGGCTGTCTGGCAGAAAGAAAGTTACGATCATCTGGTGAGGGATGGTGAGGATTTGAGAAATCAGGTGGGGTATGTGATGAGGAATCCGGTGAAGGCGGGGGTGGGGGATTGGCGGTGGGTCGGGTGCGTTTATGAGGAACTCGCTGCGGGACGCAGCGAACACGGCCTGCGGCGAGACGCCGCAGCCACCCTCGCACCTGCGGCGCTCGCTGAAGATTTCGTTCCCTCGTATGATCCGTTTTCCTACGAGCGCCGCGCCAGCTCCGTGCTCACGATCATGGGCCACGAGCTCGGCGGCGAGAAGACGGTGCGGGTCTTCACGACCCAGGAACGCTGGAACGCGCTTGCCCACAAGATCGCCGGGATGGGCGATTTCAAACCGGAGATCATCTTGGAAAAATCCGGCGTGGTGGAAATCGACCCGCGCGACGAGACGGCGATTTCCGCGCTCAATTCGGAAACCGGGGCAAAGCTTGTTAGCGTGGCGGACGGGCTGGATCTGGAAGTCATCCACGCGTTCCGGCAGCTCGCCTTCCGCGTCGATCCGCGGCATCCGATCCTATTGAAAGATACGCTGAACCCGCCGGCCGGCGAGACGGATTTCATCGCCGCGCTGCTGCCCGCCGCGCGGAACATCGGCTCGCTGCTTTGCGACGGCATCGGCGATGCGATTCTGGTGAGGGGCGAGACCGCGCCCGGCCAGTCGCTGCGGCTCGCTTATAACATCCTGCAAGCCGCCGGCACCCGCATTTTCAAGACCGACTACGTCGCGTGCCCGAGCTGCGGCCGCACGCTTTTCAACCTCCAGCACACGACCCAGAAAATCCGCGAAGCTACCGGCCATCTCAAGGGCGTGCGGATCGCCGTGATGGGCTGCATCGTCAACGGCCCCGGCGAGATGGCGGACGCGGACTTCGGCTACGTCGGTGGCGCGCCTAACAAGATCAACCTCTACGTCGGCAAGACCGCCGTGAAGTTCAACATCCCGGAAGCCGAGGCCGTCGAGCGCCTCACCGACCTCATCCGCGAGCATGGAAAATGGGTGGACGCGCCCGAGCCTGCCAGCGTATAAATACGATCCCATGGCCGACACCAACACGCTCACGCACACCGAGGAGGCGACTTCGCTCGACGTTCCGTGGAACGTCGTCGTCCACGATGATCCGGTGAATCTCATGGGCTACGTCACCTTCGTGCTGATGAAAATTTTCGGCTACGAGAAGAAGAAAGCCGACATCCTGATGATGCAGGTCCACCGCCAAGGCCGCTCGATCGTCTGGACCGGCGAGCGCGAAAAAGCCGAGTTCTACGTCCAACAGTTGCAGTCCCACCAGCTGAAAACCTCCTTGGAAAAAGCCGAATGAAAGCGATGCCCACTCTTGAAGGCGGTCTCCGGATCGACGCGGAGAATGTCGGCGACTGGACCGTGCTCCGCGCCATCGTCGCCGATGCGGGCGCGGCGAATGGCGTCGATCTCGCCAGCCGCCTCGGCGCGCTCATCAGCGAGGAAGCCGGCGCGGAGGACTGGGAGGAATACATCGTCCCAGATCTGCGCGAGGCTTTCCAAGACGAGCTGGCGCAAGTCGGTGCCAACATCGAGTCCGCGATTTTCGAGGTCGATGGCGGTCCGGGTCCGCTGTGGATCAGCCGCGAGGACGTTTTCCCGTGGTACAGCGCGCTCAACCAGGCGCGGCTCTCGTTAGAGGAGATTTTCCACTTCGGTCCCGGCGAAGACATCGATCCCACCACCCTGCCACCCGCCAAAGGTGCCGCCTACATCCGCTCCAGATTCTACTGCGCCATCCAGGGGCTGCTGCTGGATCACGTGATGAAGTGACCGCCGGAAACCGACATGCAAAACCCTATCGATTCGAAACCCCTCATCCTCTGGCTGCTAGGCGACGGCAAGCCGGGCCACGAAAACCAATCCCTCGGCCTCGCTGACGCGATCGCCCGCCAGACCCACTGCGAGGTCCACCGGATTTCCATCGCGGGAAAGCGGAGTCTGCTCACCCGCATCCAGGCCGCCGTCCAAGCGAGCGCCGGTTTGCCGGAGCCCGATCTGATCATCGCCGCCGGCCACGCCACCCACCCCGCGCTGCTCTGGCTGGCCAGAAAACACCGGGCCAAAAGCATCGTCCTGATGCGCCCCAGCCTGCCGATGGGCTGGTTCGATCTCTGCATCGTGCCAAGCCACGATTTCAAAAATCCTCCCCGGCGGGAAAACGTCATCGTCACCCAAGGCGCGCTCAACCGGGTGGCACCGCCCGACGGCGGAGAGCGAAGCGGCGGCCTGATTCTCATCGGCGGCCCTTCCGGCAACCACGGCTGGGACGGGGAAACGCTCATGGCCGCTCTCGCAGAAATCACCGCCACGGGCACTTGGCAGCTCACCGACTCCCGCCGCACTCCCGCAGGATTTGTTGAAGAAATCCGCAAGCGGCTGCCTACCGTCGAGGTCTTCCCGCATCAACAAACCCCGCCCGACTGGCTGCCCGCAAAACTCGCCGCGGCCGAAAGTGTCTGGGTCACGGAAGACTCGATTTCGATGATCTACGAAGCGCTCACCTCCGGAGCCAGCGTCGGCCTCTTGCCGATGCCACGAAATCAAAACCACTCGCGCGTCCTGCGCGGCTTGGAGCGACTGGTCGCCGACGGCTTCCTCACGCCATTCGCGGAGTGGCAAAAAACCCGGCAGCTCAAGGAACCACCGTCCATCCTGCATGAGGCCGATCGCTGTGCGGACGAGGTGATCCGGCTTCGGTAATCAAGGCGTGACTCCCATTTGGAGATCTGCAAGCGTCCCTTTCTCCACTCCGCCATGCCAGCCGAAGACTCCCAAACCCCGTGCCAGACCGTTCTTTGCCTCAAATGGGGCGACCGCTACGGCTCCGACTATGTCAACCGGACCTATTCCATGGCCAAGCGCAACACCTCGCGCCCGCTGCGCGTCGTGTGTTTCACCGATGACCCGGCCGGCATCCGCGAGGAAGTTGAAGTCAGGCCAATGCCGGAATTCGACCTGCCCGAGCGCATGCGTTTCCACCCGTTCCGGCGCATGTTCATTTTTCAGAAAGCGGTCGAAGGCCTCGAAGGCAGCGTGCTGCACCTCGACCTCGACTTGCTGATCACCGGCTCGATCGACGCGTTCTTCGATTACAAGCCGGAGCTGGATTTCGCCGTCTGCGAAAACTGGACACAGCCAGGGCAAGGCATCGGCAACATGTCGGTATTCCGCTACCGCGTTGGCGCGCTGACCAAAGTCTGGGACCGCTTCCGGCCGGACCCGATGGCGATGATGGATCTCTATCGAAACAGCCAGACCTTCGTCTGCCGCACGCTCGGCACGGTCGAGTTTTTCCCGCCGGAATGGAGCCTCAGCTTCAAGCACTCCCTCATTCCCCGCTGGCCGCTCAATTTCATCAAGACCCCGGTCCTGCCGCCCGATGCAAAAATCGTCGCCTTCACCGGCAAGCCCGACATCGACGAGGCGACCCGCGGCGAATGGCCGGTGAACGCCGCCTGGAAAAAGCTCTACAAGCACGTTCGCCCCACCGCGTGGATTGCCGACCACTGGCGCTGAGCGTCCGGATCAGCCCTGGGCAGCGTTCATCCCGCGCTGCCATTCCGCGTATTTCGTGATTCCCTCGCGGATCGGCGTCATGGGCCGGTAGCCGAGCAGCGTCTCCGCCTTTGTCACATCGGCGTAAGTCTTTGGAACATCGCCCGGTTGGTCGGGCAAATCCCGGATCACCGCCTTTTTGCCGACGGCGGATTCCACCAGCCCGATCAGCTCGTTGAGCGTGGTCGTGGCCGCGCCGCCGAGGTTGAAAATTTCAAACGGCGACTTCTCCGTGTAGTCCGCCGCCGCGAGGATTCCGCGCACGATGTCATCGACGTAAGTGTAATCCCGCGCCGTGCTGCCGTCGCCGTAGCGGTCGATCGACCGGTCCGCCATCAGCGCGGAGGTGAACTTGGAAATCGCCAGATCCGGCCTCTGTCGCGGGCCGTAAACCGTGAAAAACCGCAGGCAAGCGCAGCGCAGGCCGAAAAGGTGCGAGTAGTTCGAGCACATCTGCTCGCCCGCCAGCTTCGTCGCCGCGTAGGGCGAAATCGTGCGCTCGATCAAATCCGTTTCCGCAAACGGCACCTTCGTGTTCACCCCGTAAACCGACGACGATGAGGCGAATACGAAAAACTTCACCCCATGGTGGCGGCAAGCTTCCAACAGATTGAGCGTGCCATCCATGTTCGTGCTGAAATACAGCCGCGGGTTCGCGATCGACGGCCGCACGCCCGCTCTCGCCGCGAGATGGAACACCCCGTCGAACTGGTGGCGGGTGAACGTGTCCACCACCACCGCGTCATCGCTGATGTCGCCGCGCACGATCTCGACCTTGCCCCGCAAGCCGGCGAGGTTGTTCTCCTTCACCGCCGGATCGTAATAATCGTTGAAATCATCAAGGATCACCACGTCATGACCCGCAGCCACCAAGGCTTCGCTGAGGTGGGAGCCGATGAAGCCCGCACCGCCGGTGACGAGGATTTTTTGGGGAGAATTTTGGGTGCTCAAAGGATCGGAAAGCTAGCAAGGGGTGAGTGCATGGCAACCACATTCACCTGGGGCACATGAGCGCACTACCGTTTCAGGAGTTGCATGAGCCTGCCGCGCAAGGAGCGTGGTTTTGCGATGTAGCGGGTGAGTTCGGCTGATTGGGCGGATTGCACTGCACTTAGTTCACCCGCAGCTTCGGGCGCGACAGGGAGCCACCAACCGCCGAATTTTATGATCCCGCCGTCTAGGGTCGATTTCGCCCATTCCTGCCGCAGCCATTGGCCACTTTCTCCATTTTCAGCCGCATAAACTTCATTGCTCCGGACCATGGCAACCCGCTGCTCGGCAATCGCTTTGTCCAATGGTTCTCCGGCCTCGGGTAGAATCCTCAATTGCCGCAAGCCAGCGGGGGCTTCCATTCTGAGGAAACGGCTTTCTGTGATGATTTGACCCGCCTTTTCTCCGGTGGGGGATTTTTTGAAAATGCAGTCAAGAAGATCGTCATCCGTGATGCCTTCGGCTTCCTGCCGGTGTGAATAGCAGGAACGATTCCCAAAGCTGGTCGTCAAGCGGTCACCATTCCTTGCGAATTTATCGATGAATCCGTTTCCCCGGATGAGTGGGGAGCGCAAAAAACTGAACCGGTCCATTCCGGGCAGGTCGCGGACCAAGTAGTTGCAGTTCATGATGCAGAGCAGCCCGGAATCGGTAACGTTTTCGATGAGATTACAGGCTAGACTCTCAAACAGCGAAAAAGGATAGAGTGATCCCAGATTGCTGACCTTTTTACTGCCGGGATACTGGCAGAAAACGGACATCGCAAAAATCAAATCGTAGGGGCCATTAGCAGAGATCGCCTCAGGCGAGCTGACGAAGAGCCTACAAGCATCTTCGCGGGTTTCCTTGATAGCGGCGCGGAGTGCGGCTGAATCCACATCACAGCCAAAGATCATGGCATCGGGAAAATACGCACGCAAGGTGAGAACTTCTGTGGCCGTCGAGCAGCCAAATGAGAGGATTCGCAAGCGCCCTTCGCCAAGGGCTGGCCCTAACCGCCCGGCGACATCGGCGCGGGCGGTGCGGAAAGTTCCCGGATACCGGTTTGGCGCAGTGGTGGTGATTCGTTGAAGCACCAGATGATCTGACCTTTCGCGCCATGCGAAAGCGAGCGTTTTTTATGGGCATTTCGCATGATGTGTGAGAGTAAAACGCCCGAGCAGGTTCGTGGGGAATGATGCCTTGATGAAGGCGTCCGCTGACCCCAGAATTTGCAAAAAAAAAATCGCATGAAGACAGGGATTCTGGAGTTTCGCTACGGGCATTCAAAAAACTTCGCCGAGCGCTTGCGGCGAAAGGGAAGCTACTCAATTAATTTGGGCGACTGGATACAAAGTCTTGCCGTGCAAATGCTTGTGGAGAGCATTGGAGTGCCACCCGAGAAGATTGTGGGAGTGGACCGTGATTCGCTGGCCACCTACTCTGGTCCGCCCTTACGGCTGATTATGAATGCGTGCTTCCTTGAGCACTCCTTCCCGCTGCCGCCACAGGTAGAACCGGTATTCATCGGCTTTCAAACCTCCAGCCGTGGACTGATTGAAAAGCATCTTGAGTTTTTCAAACGTTACCAGCCTATTGGATGCCGGGACACTAGCACACGGGATTTGTTCCGGGAGGCGGGGGTTGATGCCTACGTTACGGGCTGCCTGACGATGAGCTTGCCCTTGCGCACCGAACATCCGACAGATGGCAAGTCCTTTTTCATTGGCGGAGACGGTCCTGGAAAAATGCCGGATGGTCTGAAAAAAGGTGCCCCGCCCGCAGTGGCCCGGGCATCGGTTGATTTATACCAGCGTGAACAGGTGAGGTCATTCCCGCTCAACGATACGGATGCCGCTACGGCGAAGAGGCTGGCATCTGAATTGCTGGACCTCTACCGGAAGGAAGCGGCACTGGTGGTCACCCCGTTGCTCCACGCGGCGGGACCCAGTCTCGCGATGGGCATCCCGGTGATTCTCGCCCGTAAGGACGAGCGCGACCGGTTCACCGCGATCAACCGCCTGCTGCCGGTTTACACGCCGGGCGACTTCGACGCGATCAACTGGAACCCCGCTTGTCCCGAAATAGAAGATCTCAAGCAGACCTTGGCAGCCGTGGTCGCCCGCGGGCTGGAAGGCGGCGGACCCACCGCCAACGAACGACGCGTCCTGGCGGAGTTTTACGAACGCCAGCCGTGCCTCACGCCGGAACTCGCCGCCTCGCGGGCCCGGCGGGAAACGCAATCGTTCTGGCGGAAATTGCCCTTGTTGCGGACCTTGTTCGGCCATTGAGATCAGCGACTCGCATGCTTCACAGCGGCTCAAAGCAACGGTTGCTGCGACCGTTCGAGAGATTCGAGATGTCGGATGACGGGATCGATCTTCCTTTCCACTATAGCCTGACGATGTTCCGGCTTGATGCGTATGCAGGCGGCGACCAAATAGAGCATGCAAAACAATCTCTCGCTCGGGCCGGGATGAGAGCTAACGCCCTCACGGAAATCGCGAAGCGCCACCTCGAAACCGTCGCGGTCGCGTTTGTGATAGAAGAATGCAAGATCCCAGGTGCGGATTCCGATGGTGTAGTACTGATGATCGATCAGGCGGTAATCGCCGGGTGATGCCGCGAGGATGTTCTGTTTCTTGAAATCACCGTGAATAAGGCCCTTGTCGTGGGAGCGAATCCCGGGCCATGAATCCACCATCGGTGTGACGAGCCGCAGGAACCTTCCGCCATCGCCCCAAGAATGGTCGGCAGCACATCTGCGGAAGTATTTTTTCAGATAGGCATTCACATGGTCTGGATCTGGTTCGGTGATGAGGTGATGGAGGACTTCCTGGATGGGGCTGTCGGGTAGAATCTGGGATCTGAGGTTCTGCTCGGAGTCCAGGGTGGCGATCTGCGAATAGGCGGAGAGCATGCGCGCGTGCAGGTCATGAACGGCGGACACGTCATGACGAACCGGTTGCTGGAGGAATGCGCTGCAGAGGACGGATGTGCTTTCGTCAAGCGACTGCAGGTTGTAGAATCTAGCAGTAAGATTGCATCCGGTTTGATCGGACCAATGCATGAAGCGGTGCTCGCGTTGAGCGAGGCTACAATGCTGGATTTTTGATAGAGCAAATGGGCTTGTGGAGCCGTCCTCGTAATGGAGGAAGGTTCCCAAGTTGTTGGCACCGCCGAGATTGGCATATAGGAAGTGGTTTCGATGGTCCGGATCGGGCCCTGTCGCCTGATCTAACAGTCTACGGAGGGTGCCGGCGGTGCTCCGGTGGCGACGGGCGATGAGCGCTATGCGAAGGCGGGTTTCGAGCTGCTTAAGCATTGTTGGACGGGTGCGGAATGCCGCTTCCTGGTGATAATGCGGGGCTAACCCTGTGCGTCAATCCATCAATTCGAGGGTAGGGCGGGGCGATGTCGTGGCCCCGCGCGCAGGCAGGCTGGTGGTTGGATGCTAACATTGAAACCTGTATGGCCATTGATCTCAGCGTCCCGCGTGCTCCAGCACGCGGTCGCGGATGAACTTTTCCGACGGTATTGGATTTGTCGCATCCACCGCGTATTCGTTTCGCAAGACATAGAGGTAGCGCGTCAAGTTGTCGGCGGGGATGGGCAGCTCATTCGGCTTGAAGCGTTGGTTGAACTCACCCTTCGCACGGATCCGATAACAGACATGCTGATACTCCGACTCGCCAAAAACATAGACCGGCTTGCCATGCAGCAAGGCTTCCGCGCCGACGCTGGAATTCACCACGCACACTGCGCATGATCCCGAGATAAGATCATGGATGGAGGCGTCCGAGAGCTGATAGTCGCTTGCCTTGAGCCCGGCGGCGAGCGCCTTGGACACTGCACCTGAACCGCAGCGCGGATGGCGTTTCACCACCAGCGACAGGCCGCGCTGTCGACACGTCGCGGCGACTTCCGCGAGCATCTCCAACATGGGAATGACCGCCAGCGCCTGCACGGCGTCATCGATCACCTGCAGGCCGAGGAAGACGTCGCGGTCCGGCAATCCAGCGGTTCCGCCGACCTCGACCTGCTGGTATTTCGAAATATTGCCGCCGATGATCCGCCGCCGCAAGGTTTGGACAAACTCGTCAGAAAATGTTAGATCGATGCGATCCAGCTTGAGCACTTCGAGCGGGGTTTGCGAAAACCGCGACCATCCCGAGTAGCCGCGCGTGTCGAAGCTGAAGCAAGACGGCAGGTCGGTCACCTTGATGTGAAGCCCCCCTTCGCTTTCACTCTTGGTATGATGGGAAATGTAGCGGCGGCCACTTTCGACCGCCACCATGCCGTGGTTTGCGAGCCTGCCGCAGACCTCGAAGGGAATGCCCTCCGCCCGCAAGGTCTTGAGAATTTGACCGAACACCGACCGCAGCCCCATTCGCAAGCCGGGTTGCTGGGGCGTCCCCAGTCCCATGGCGGTCGATGGTACGAACACCACCAGGCCGGCGGAGGATCTGGTAGTCCAGCTATCCCGCATGGATGCCCGCGCGTCTTCCAACAGGTCCTTCCATTCCGCTGTGTCGGAAACGATCGCGAGCACTTGGTCGAGCAATTCGGGCGATCCCGGCAGGCCTGAGCATTCTGCCCGGCGGGCGGTTTCTTCCGCTCCCGCGATGTCGAAAACCGCGAGTTGGAACCGCAGCAGCGCTTGCCAATCTCGCGCGAACGCCGCTTCGCTGTCTTTGGTAGATCCGGCCGCGAACGAGACATCTGTTGGAATCCGACGCATGGTCGAGTCCTGTCCGGTCCGGTCCGTTGCGCGCGCTTGGCTTTTCTGATGGCGCGGGTCAGGCATTTTCCTTCCTTGCCATGAAATTGGATTTTTCACCAGAGCCGTCTGAGGCGGGCGGAAAGCGGCTGTGATGATTCTGGTTTCATGAGATCAAGTCCATCCGAGCCTCTCGCGGGCGATCCGCGCGAGCGCGTCGGTCGTTAGAGCCGAGCGGCCCGATTCGGCGGACGGTTGCAATTCGAATTCGGGCAATGCGTTCATCGGCAGGCGCAGGATCAGCCCGAGTTTTTCCAGATTGTCCAGATAGCCGGGCATGAAACTGGTCAGCGGAAACCCGACGTCCCCCGGATAGATCACGAACGTGGGTTTGCCCGTTGCCGCCGCTTCGGTGACCATCGAAACGCTGTCTTGGGTAACCCACAATTTCTCCGCAGCTCCGAGATAGGCGGCCAGCTTCTTCTCCGGCTGGCGGCACCACCAGACGGCGTCTGCCAGGATGTCGGCAGGCAGCAGGCCGCGCAGGCGATCCTCCAGTTTGCTCCCGCTGCGCCGGGACGTCGTCACCAGCCAGCGGATGCCTTCGCGGCGGGAGAGCTCGGTCATGCCCTCGGCCAGTTGCTCCCAATCGCTGTCCCGATAGCGGTGGCTGCGGGACGATCCGCCGATGAGCAGCGTCCACAACCGGCCTGCGGGTCGATCCGACCAACCGGCCGCGGCGAGGCGGACGGCTTCCGGAGTTATCTTGGTGGGGATCACGTCCATGCGGACGTCATTGGCTTCCGTGTCGAAGGACGATGGCGTGAAGGTGGTGTGGAACCAGCTGGCCTGATAGGGTTTGCGCTCGCCGAGGAACATCAGGGGAGCACCATGCCGGGTGGCCAGCGTGCGGGCCGCGAACACGCTTTTTCCACCGCTTGCAATGATAACGTCCGGGGCGGGTTCGTTGCGGTCCGGCCGCTCCAGCCGCAGCCATTGGCGGAGCATCCAGCCGGGCAACGGCCGCGCATGCTTGCCCATCCAGAACCGGCGGATGAAGCTGCGGGCCAAGCCGCCCTTGCGTTGCCGGCATTCCCACTGGCGGATCGTCGCCGGCACCTGCGCCGCCAGGGCTTCCGCCAGGCCCACGGCTTGGCTGACATGGCCGGGGCTGCCTTCGCTGATGATCCAAATGACACGTTTGACACTCATGCTTTGAGGGGGCTATCGGCGGTCATTTCACTCGCGCCAGTGTTCCGCGACCCAATCTGTCGGATAGAGGAAGCGGCGCAACAGCCTGCGCCAGCGTTTGTCGCCGCCGCGCCGTTGCACCATCATCCACTTCCAATACTCCGACCGCGTGCAGTGCGGGGTCTCCCTGGTGAACTGCCCGAGAATCGCGTCGGGCGGTTTCGGTGGTCCGGGAAAAGTGACGATCTTCGCATCGTGCGGCAGGAAGGGCGGGCGCAACCAGCGCAACGGCCAGATGCCCATGCAGTGCAGGCCGAAATGTTTGGTCCACTTTTCAGGCCAGAATTTGATGCCGCCTCTAACACCGGCGGTCACATAGTTTTGTTCAAATCGGTATTTGCGCGAGATCGTCGCCGGGGCGACCTGGAGGTTTTCCAGCATGTAGGAATTCCCGCCGATGGGGAAACGGAAGACCGAGGTTTGGCCATGTTTGCCGAAAAGGCGGACCCAGTTGCGGGCGGTGATCACGTCCTGCGGGTCGCCGTAGGTGAAATAGTTGTCGATGTTGGCGACGATAACCGTGTCTAGATCGATGAACAATGCGGTGCCGGTGAGGCCGCCGAGATCCTTGCCCCAAAGTGCAATCTTCGGCCATTTCCCGGGTACGTCCGGCGGGATTTCACAGTCGAGAGTGGGCAGTGGAAGGCATTTCACTTCCGGGCGGACGCCGGTGGTGTCGTCGGTGAAGCAGATGAGCGTGAACTCGCCTGTGATGTTCCGGCGACACATCGCCCACATGATGTTCACGTATTCCGGCCCGTAAACCGTGCCCCATTTCATGCAGACGACTTGTTTCATCAGGGAAATCAGGGGCGCGGGGTGGTGAGCACGGTTTGGTAAACGTCGAGGGTCGATTTGAGCATCCGCTCCAGCGCGAAAGCCTCCGCCGGCAAGGGCTTCGGGCGACCCTTTAAGATTTCTTCCGTCAGGTCAATGGCGCAGTTCAGGTCGCCCGGCTTTACCAGACCTTGCGGGAAAATCGCGCGCAGTTGCTCGGCCACGCCGCCGTGCTCGTAAGCGATGACGGGCTTTCCAAGCGCGAGCGCCTCCAGCGAAACCCGGCCAAACGCCTCCGGATCAAGCGATAGCGAATAGACCAGCGCGGAAACCGCCATGATTTCCCGCAGATCGTTGCGGTGACCGAGAAATGAGATGTGTTCCGCGACTCCGAGTGAGGCGGCCAGCTGCTTGAGTTCGTCCAGAAACGCGAGCTTCTTCGGGTGTGGCTCGCCGACGATCAGCCCGTGCACCGACTGCCCGCGCCCGACCAGAGTGGCGATCAGCCGGACGAAATCCTGCTGGCCCTTCCAGCGGGTGAGACGCGCGGGCATCAGCAGCGGAATGCGTCCTTCCAAGGCGGGTTGGGCGGCTTTCCAAGCGGCCAACCACTCGGGCGATGGGGTAAATCCGGCGGGGTAAGCGGCTTCATCCACGCCGCGGTGGATCACCCGGACTTTCGCGGGAGCGGTCTCCGGGTAGCTTTTCAGGATGTAGTCGCGCACGCTTTCCGAGACGGCGATGACCGCCTCGCCCTTGGTCATGACGGCGGAGTAGGCGTTGACCGAATAAAAGCCGTGGACGGTGGTGACCAGACGGGGACGCGTGTTCCGGGGCAGGCTTTTCCATGCGAGCCATGCGAGCCATGCGGGCAGCCGCGATCGCAGGTGAATGATGTCGGGCTTTTCCGTGGCGAAAAGTTTTCTCAGGCGTGGAATCTGGCCGAGCGAGGCGAGCGCCTTGCGGTGGACCGGTATCTGGATATGGCGCGATCCGGCTTTTTCCAAATCCGCGACTTGTCGTCCGCCGTTGGAAATGACGAGGGATTCGTGCCCTTCACGCACCAGATGCGCGGCGACTTCCAAGGTGCCGCGCTCGACGCCGCCGGCGTTGAGCTCGGGGAGGATTTGGATGATTTTCATGGCGGCGGGCGCAGGGAAATAAAGGGGATGGCTTCACGCCGCGCGGCCTTGATCAAGGCCTTGGGTGCCGCGCTGGTGAGGATGTAATCGACCGGGAGGCCGGCGGCCAGATCGATTGCGGCGATGGATTTTTGAAACGTTTTGCGGTCCGCGGCGGGCGGGGCGGTGTGGGTGATTGGCGAACCGGGCAGCCAGGACGGCTTCTCTTGGCCGGGAGCCAGCACGATTTCGTAAATCACATCCGGGTGCGACCATTCCTCGGGCGGTCGCCAGGAAGCGGGAGCGCCTGCCAACCACAGGAGCGCGCGGTGCGGCTTGCCCTCGCCGCACGCGTCGGGTCCCAGCCAATCCCGGATCGTGCGGTTTTCGCGGATGTAAAGCTTCCACCGCTCCTGCAGCCAGAAGACATCGGTGGGGCTGGCACGCATCGCCTGCTCAAGCGCGGCCATGCAATCGGCCGTTTTCAAAGGGGGGCTCACCGGGTGATAGCGCACCTTCCATTTCCCCGGCGCCTCGGTGCTCAGCGACATCGCTAGCACCTCGGCCTTGCTGCGGCGGGCCATCAGGCTGGGCACCGGGCTCGCCCGCGTGAGTCGGCCGAAAAACCGCACCAACTCGCCCTGGTTGCCGACGCGTTGGTCCGCGAGAATGCCGATCAGGCTGCCTTCGCGGAGAAATCCGGTGACGTGGTGGAGGCTGTCGCGTTTTGAAAAAAGGTGGGTGCCGTCCGTCTCGCGCTGTGCCACCACCCGCGCGTTCATCAGGGGATTATTCAGCGGCCGGTAAAACGCACCGATTTTGTGACCCTGCGGAAACAAGCGGTTCATCCGGCTGAGGATTTCCCAGTTTCCCATGTGGCAGGGCAGCAGCACCAGCCCCGCGCTGCCGGACATGGATTGCTCGATGAGTTCCTGGTTTTCCACCGTCAGCATCGCGTCGATCCGCTCGCCGGAGAGTCGCGCGGTGTGGGCGGTGGAAAACAAGTTCGCGCCGGTGCGGCGGATGGTTTCCCGCGCCATCCGCTGGAGCGTGGGAAGGTCGTATTCACCGTAAAACGCGATCCGTAGATTTCGCAAAACGATCCGCCGACGCAGCGGCATGAAGTGCCAGGCGATGCCGCCAAGCATCTCGCCGATGCGGAACACCCACGAGCCCGGCAGCCGCCCCGCGATTTCCTCAACGCAAGTGTATGCCAGACATTCGGTCCGCCATTTCCAGCGCTTGGAATGATCTTGGGGATCAAGCTTGAGCGGACGGGTTTTGCTCATACTGCAGGCGGTAAAGATGGGCGTAGAGACTGTCCGAATCGCTGATGAGCGCATCGTGGGAACCGCTGGCGACGAGGCGGCCGTTCTGCATCACATGGATGGTGCGGGCGTTGCGGATGGTGGAAAAACGGTGGGCGATGACGATGGTGGTGCGGCCTTGCATGAGGCGGTCGAAGGCGAGTTGGATTTGTTGTTCGGACTCGCTGTCGAGGGCGGAGGTGGCTTCGTCAAGCAGCAGGATGGGCGCGTTTTTCAAAAACGCGCGGGCGATCGAGATCCGCTGCCGTTGGCCACCGGAGAGGCTGCCGCCGTTTTCGCCCACTTCGGTGTCGTAGCCGAGCGGTTGCTCAAGGATGAAATCGTGGGCGAAGGCGTCGCGGGCCGCCGCTTCGACTTCCGCGTCGGTCGCGTCCAGACGGGCGAAGCGGATGTTGTTGCGGAGGGTGTCGGAGAACAGGAAGGTGTCCTGGCTGACGAGAGACATGTGCTCCCGCAGCGAGGAGGTTTGCAGCTGCCGGATGTCCTGACCGTCGATCTCGATTTGGCCGGCATCACTTTCATAGAAGCGCTCGATGAGGTTGAGCACGGTGGATTTTCCGCTGCCGGACGGACCGACGAGGGCGGTCACGTGGCCGCCGGGGCAGGCGAGGGAAACGTCGTGGAGCACCGGCTGGCCGGGGCGGTAGGAGAAACTGACGCTGCGGAGGTCGATGTCGCCGCAGGTGAGCCGGAGCGGTTTGGCGGTGGGCGCGTCGGGGATCGAGTGGTCCGCGTCGAGCACTTTATAAAGCATTTCCACGCCGACGAGTGAGGCGTGGAGGGTGACGTTCATTTTGGCGATCCGCTTGATCGGCTCGTAACAGAGCAGCAGCGCGGTGAGGAAGGCGATGAGCGAATCCCCGCTTTGGCCATGGACCAGGTTGCGGTAACCGCCGTAGAAAACAATCGAGGCGACGGCGATTCCGCCCATGAATTCCATGGTCGGGCCGGTCCGGGCGGTGACCATGGCTTTCTTGTTGGAGAGCTTTTCACCGTTGCGGATGGCCCCGTCAAAGCGACCGCGCATCGGGGTCTCCAGATTGTAGGATTTGATGAGCTTGCTGCCGATGATCGACTCCTGAATGATTGCAATGACGCGGGCGAGGTTCTGGTATTGGGAACGGGAAAGTTTGCGGATGCGACTGATGATCGAGTTGAGAACCAAAAAGAGCGGGCCCAAGACGAAGAAGGCGGCGCAGGACAAGCGCCAGTCGAGGGTGAACATGGCGATCAACAGCGCCAGCGCCGTGAAAACATCCTGCACCCGCGTCATGAGCAGTTGCATGACATTGCGGGCGGCGGTGGCGGCGTGGGAAACCCGGGTGATCAGGTCGCTCGACGGGAAATGCACGAAAAACGCGAGCGACTGGTTGAGGAGGTGATTGGCGATGCGGCTCTGCTGGCGGGCGACGACGTTGTTGCCGATCTTGGCGAGGATCACCGAGGAGCCGTATTCGGAGAGCCCTTTCATCAGGAAAATGAGGACGATGGCGATGGAGACGCTGAGGATTTGAACCAAGCCGGGCTGCGATGACACGAAAAGGGAGGCGACGAAGCTGCTGAGCCGTTGGGTCCATTCGGCGACCAAGGGACTCGCGCCGCCCGTGGCGACCGGCGTTTCTTTCAAGGCCTCGGCCGATCCAAAGACCACCGCGGTGACCTTTTTCATCATGAAGACCGACAAGGCCGTGGCGAGGGCGGTGCAGCCCATCAGAAGGAAAGCCAACAGGTAGCGCCCGGTGTAGAGGTGGAAATTCTCCCTCAGAATCCGAGAAATGAGGTTCCGCGTGTTTTGATCGGTTAAAATCTTCGGTTTGGAATGGGACATGAATAAAGCGGCTGCACGTCAGCTTTTGTCGGTCACTCCTTGCAGCGCGTCTTCGAGCGCTTTCACCCGGGCGACGAGCTTCGGCAGGCGGCGGACGAGGGCTTGCAGCTTCATTTCCTCGCGGATCGGCAGGGCGGGTTTGCCGGCGTAAACCTCGTCGCCGGGGAGGTTGGCGGTCACTCCGGTGCGGGCGCTGAGCACGGCTTTGGAGCCGATGGTCACGTGCCCGGCGATGCCGACTTGCCCGGCGGCGGTGACGTAGTCGCCGAGCTGCGAACTGCCGGAAATGCCGGTCTGGGAAATGATGAGGCAGTGTTTCCCGATCACGCAGTTGTGGCCGATCTGGACTAGATTGTCGATCTTGCTGCCTTCGCCGATGATCGTCTTGCCGAAGCGGGCGCGGTCGATGGTGGTGTTGGCACCGATTTCGACATCGTCGCCGATTTCCACGATCCCGACCTGGTCGATTTTGACGTGGCGGCCTTCGTGAAATTCGTAGCCGTAGCCGTCCGAGCCGATGACGGCGCCGGGTTGGAGAATCACGCGGTCACCCAGCACGCAGCGTTCGCGGATGCTCGTATTGGCCATGATCACGCAGTCCTTGCCGATCACCGCGTCTTCGGAAATGACGCTGTTCGGGCCGATGTCCGAACCATCGCCAATGACGGCTCCGGCCAAAACGACGGCACCGGCCTGGACCCGGACTTTCGCGGGATCGAGCACGGCGGAGGGATCGACGAAGGCCCGCGGGTGGATGCCGGGCGCAAATTTGCGGGTGGCGGCGGCGAAGTGGCGGACCACCACGGCGAAGGCCAGTGATGGATTGTCCACCGCGATCAGCGCGGTGGCTTGCGGCCCGTCGGTCACGCCGCGCGAGACGATGACGGCGGCGGCGCGCGTTTGGAGAAACTGGCCGTGGTATTTCTCGTTGCCGAGGAAACTCACGTCATGCGGACCGGCGGCGTCGAGCGCGGCCATCCCGGTCAGAGACAAATCGAGCCCGCCCCGGACGATGTCACCATCGACCCAACGGGCGAGCTCGGAAAGCGTGAGGGCGAATGCCAACTCGGGAGGGGTCGGAGGTCCTCGAAATTACTCGGCGGGGGCAGGCACCGGGATTTCCGGTTTCGGATCGCCTTCGGCAGGAAGGGATTCGGCGGGAGCGTCCTTGTTGAGGTCTTTCAGGAGGCCGGCGGTGATGTCGGTCGCGTCCTTGGTGTAGAGGAGGAAGGGAACCTGCGAGGTGCTGAGGCCGGACTTGTCGAAGACGTAGTCGAAGTTGTCGAGCTTGGCCTTTTCCTCTACCAGCTTGCGGATTTCCTCGAGGATGCCCTTCATGCGCTGGACCATTTTCTCGTTGAGTGCCTGGTTGCGGCGTTGGAGGAATTCGCGGCGCTCGCGGTCGAGGGCGATGCCTTCCTGTTGTTGCATCTGCCACTCTTTGAAGAGGGTTTGCTTCTTCGAATCGTTGAGCGATGGGTCTTCAAGCTGCTTGCGGAGCTTGCCGAGGTTTTCCTCCAGCTCGCGGATGCGGGCGAGGCGCTCGTTGTTGTCCTTCTGGATGCGGGCGCGCTCCACGTTGATCTGCTTTTGGGCCTCGTTGGTGCGGTAGTATTGCTTGAAAAGCTCCTGCATATCGACGGTGGCGATGTTGAGCTTGCCGTCCCGGGCAACAGCCATGGTGGCGAACGAGGCCGCGAGGGCGACGGCGAGGATGCGACGAATGAAGATCATTGGTTAGGTGAGTTGGGGTTCCAAGAAAGGAGTTCGTGGCGGAGCATGAACGAAAATTCCGAAGCGTCAACGCTCATCCGGGTCTGATTGTTCCGCTCCGGGCCAAGCTCGTACGTCGGCCGCGACACCGCCCCGAATTACAGACATGGATGAGGGGCTTCGGTGCGCCGCTGGCCGGGCGTCACTGCGCCGCGTGAAAACGGGTGGAAGTCCCTTTCCCCGCGACGATTTCCGCAAGCCGCTCCGGGTGGCGGCCGTGGGCGATGTGGGTCTCGATCCCCGCGTCCACGGCGAATTTCACCGCCGCGAGTTTCGACGCCATGCCGCCCATCGAGAAGCGGCCCTTGTCCTCTCGGACGTGGCGGAAAACGTTGTCGATGTCGGTCACCTCGGGGATGAGCTGGTTGGTTTCCGGATCGAGCAGGCCGTCGACGCTGGTGAGCAGGATGACGCGCTTGGCACCGGCGAGTTTCGCGACGCGTACGGAGAGCATGTCGTTGTCGCCGAACTTCAATTCCTCCACCGCGACCGAGTCGTTCTCGTTGATGATCGGCAAAATGCCTGGCTCGGATAGGAGCCGCTCGAGCGTGTCCGAGACGTAGCCCGCGCGCTCCGGCGTGCCGAGGTCGCCGGCGGTGAGCAGCACTTGGGCGACGGTGATTTCGAAGTTGGAAAACAAGCTGCTATAAGTCTGCATCAGCCGTGCCTGGCCCACCGCCGCGCAGGCTTGGCGGGTGGCGGTGTCCTGCGGATACTCGCTCAGCCCCAGCGCGGAAACGCCCGAACCGACGGCCCCGGACGACACGAAAAGGCAGCGGTGTCCGGTATTCACCAAGCCGGCGATGGCCGAAACGAGGTGGACCAGCGCCGCGCGGTCGAGCGTGCCGTCGTTGGCTTTGGTCAGGACGCCGGTGCCGGCCTTGATGAGGGTGAGATCGGGAATCATGGGAAATTTCGCCTTGGGGCGAGGCCCGACATAGCGGGATTCACGCGCTCGCGCCAGCGCAAGCTCGCGAAAAAACCACTCAGATAGCGATGGGTTCCGGCTGCGGCTTTGCGTCCGTCGCGCACGGCATGCACGACCACGCTCGGGCCGCGCACCACATCGCCACCATCGCCGAAGCCACCGGCATCACCGACGAAGAGACGCGTTGGGAGGAAATGAACGCATGACCGTGGCGGCTCACGCGAACTTCACACGATCATACAGATCCGCCAGAGCCAATGCGGCGTCGATTTCCGGCAGGGGAATCACCGCATCCAGCCCGACGTGATGCTCGATGGCGAATCCGCCTCCCGATTTCCTGCGGTGCAGGCTGACGGACGGCTTTTCAGGCTCCACGAACATCAGGACTTTCAGGGACGGGAGGGTCAGATAGGCATCGCGCTTCTCGCCGAGGTCCGCGCGGCGGGTCGAGTCGCTGAGGACTTCGATGACGACCACCGGCTGGTCTTGGAAATGGTCAGTGGGCGGGTTCGATTGGCAGACAACCATCGCGTCCGGGTAGTAGAAACGGGTGTGGTCGGGAAACTCGATGCGGACTTTGACGTCGCTGTTCAGCGCTTGGCAGGGCTTGCCGCGCAGTTGCATGAGTAAATATGCCATGCCGTTTGAAGCGATGACATTGTGCTGATTCGTCGCGCCCGCCATCGCGTGGACGGTTCCCCCGAGATATTCGTGCTTCACATCGCTGAATTCCTCGCCAGCAAGATAGTCCTCGACGGAGACAAGAGCGGGATGTTCCAAAGCGGTCATGCTCGCAGGTTAATGAGGTTTCGCCGAGGCCGCAACTTCCAAACCCGGCCTCAATCGTCCTCGTCCTTCGCGCCTTTCACCCGGACCTTGCCGCGGAGCTTGGCCTCGATGAACGCGTCGAGATCGCCGTCCATGGTCGCTTGGATGTTGTTGGTTTCCTCGCCGGTGCGGAGGTCGAGGACCTTCTGATAGGGTTGGAAAACGTAGGAGCGGATCTGGTTGCCCCAGGAAACGTCGCCCTTTTCGCCGTAGGCGCGGTCGGCCTCGGCTTTTTGTTTGTCCTCCTCGATGGTGTAGAGCTTGGCCTTGAGGATCTCGAACGCGAGCTCGCGATTCGCACCTTGAGTCCGCGCGGCGGTCGAGCGGATGAGGATGCCGGTCGGAAGGTGGCGCAGGATGACGGCGGTTTCCACCTTGTTGACGTTCTGACCGCCCTTGCCGCCGGAGCGGGTGGTGGTGATCTCGATGTCCTTTTCGTTGATCTCGATCTTGATCTCCTTGGAAATTTCCGGCGTCGCGTCGATGGAGGCGAAGGACGTGTGGCGCTTGGCGGCGGAGTCGAAGGGGGAAATCCGGACCAGCCGGTGGACGCCGCGCTCGTTCTTGAGGAAGCCGTAGGCGTAGTCGCCGGTGATCTTCAAAGTCGCGGTGCGGAGGCCGGCTTCATCGCCGTCTTGCCAGTCGAGCGTCTCCACGGTGTAGCCTTTTCGCTCGGCCCAGCGGGTGTACATGCGGTGGAGCATTTGCGCCCAATCGCACGCTTCGGTCCCGCCCGCGCCTGCGGAAATCACGAGGAAACACGGGGAAATATCGCTCGGCTGGTCGAGCAAAGTGAGCAATTCGTATGAGCGGATGTCGGCCTCCAGGCTCTTCGCATTGGTGATCGCCTCGCGGGCCAGATCGGCGTCGTCGTATTCTTTCGCGAGGGAAATCCCTTCATCGATGTCCGCCACGCGGGCTTCGAGCTTGAGGAAGCCTTCGAGTTTTTTCTTCAGCCCAGCGGCTTTCGAGCTGATTGATTTCGCCTTGTCCGAGTCGTTCCAGAACTCGGGCGCGCCCATCGCCTCCTCGAGCGTGTTGATTTGGTTTTCGAGTTTCGGGACGTCAAAGATACCTCCTGAGTTTCGACAAGCGGCTTTTCAGGCCAGCCGTGTCGAGCGCCAGGAGGTCAGCGGTAGGAAGTGAGGACATGCGGGCGGGAAGAAACGCGATCCGCCGCGATGAAGCAAGGCGGAACGAATCAGCAACACGAGTCGGCAGAAAAAGAGGGGAATGATGAACAATCGGGAATGTGAAAACACCACCGAAATTGGGAATCATTACCCCGGCTCTCACGTCCCTCGCACCACGATTTTCTCCGCCTTGAGCCAGCGCCTGAGCACGCCGGGATCCGCCGTGAGATTTCCCAGCATCCGCCACTTCGAGCGTTGGAGCACGCCTGCTTCCGCGCGGCCTTCATCGACCACGCACCACGGCTGCGAGCCGGAGGAGTGGATGAAACGAAATCCCTCGCCACCGACGACGACGAACGCGACATGGCTATCGAGCCCGATCACATAGACGCCGGGTTCGCGCGCTTCCACCTGCGTGGCGAAGGCGTGGTATTCCTTGCCGACGCTGAGCTCGCAGGACTCCTTCGCTAAAAACGAGCGCAGGATGTTTTCCGACGGCTGTTGCGCGAGCTGATAGCGATCCACCTGGAAGCCGGCGTCTTTCAACACCGTCGCCACGAAATACCCGCAGGCGATTTTCCCCGCGCCCGGACCTTTCGCGGTGCCGTTGAAATCCCACAGCGTGCCCAGCCAGCAACGCATCATCGTCGGCAATGCGTGTTCCAAAACGACCCGCGCGTCGCGTTCCACCGCCGCACGCTCGGCCTCGGTTTTCGCCTTGGCGTGGCGCTTCGAGAGGTCTTTCCGCCAGCGTTCCAGCTCTTTGGTCAGCACGGCGTAGGTCTTCGGATCGGGTTGGATTTTCCGCCGCAGCCCATGCTCCGCGCCACCGCTCGCCGTCCGCCACCACTCTATCAAAGGAGCCCGGAACCACCAGCCCGTAATTCCGGCGATGGCCACAATCGGGATCAGGAGCAGCCAGCGTTTTCGCATATCCGGAGGCTAAAACGGTTGCAGGCTCGCCACAAGCTCCGGAAACTCGCTGCATGCTCAAGCAACAACGCGCCGACCATGTCCGGCGGCGGCTCCAGGAACTCTATCCGGAAACCCCGATTCCGCTCGATCACAAGGACGCCTACACCTTGCTGGTCGCCGTCCTGCTGTCCGCCCAATGCACCGACGTCCGCGTCAACCAGGTCACGCCCGCGCTGTTCAAACTCGCCGACAACCCGCGCGACATGATGCGCGTGCCGGTCGCGGAAATCCAGGCGATCATCCGCCCGTGCGGCCTCTCGCCGAAGAAAGCCGCAGCCATTTCCGAACTCTCGAAGATCCTCGTCGAGCAGCACGGCGGGGAGGTTCCCGCGGATTTCGACGCCCTCGAAGCCCTGCCCGGCGTCGGCCACAAGACCGCGTCCGTGGTGATGGCGCAGGCCTTCGGCGTGCCGGCCTTCCCGGTCGACACCCACATCCACCGCCTCGCCACGCGCTGGAAACTCACCTCCGGCAAAAACGTCGTGCAGACCGAGCGGGACCTGAAAAAACTCTTCCCGCGCGACTCCTGGAACAAGCTCCACCTGCAAATCATCTTCTTCGGCCGTGAGCATTGCTCCGCCCGCAACTGCGATGGAAAAAGCTGCCTGCTGTGCCGCGAGCTTTTCGGAAAAGGCTGATTTTCAGCAACTCGCGCCCGGTTCCAAAAACCCCTTGGCAAGGGAAGAAGGCAGCTTAAGTTTACGATTCCTCCCTTGAGGTCTCCGTATTTCATCCGCGCCGCATCCCATGAAAGCACTTTCTCTAACTTTCCGCGCGCTCACCGCCGTGCTTGCGTTCGTTGCTCTCCAGGCTCCGCGTCTCGTCGCGGCGACGACGAGCTCAATCAGCCAACACGGGATCACTTGGACCTTCGGCCAGCCGGTCACTTTCGGGCAGTTCGTCAACGGCGACTATTGGGTGGTAGGCCCGGTCACGGTCACCAGCGTTTCCCCCGCGCCGTCGGTGGCGCCGCCCGACGAGGTCAACGATCTCGGCACGAACCAATGGGGCGACACCGGCCTCCAAAGCAACACCACCCGCCGCAACGGTTCGATGGTGGTGATGACGCCGGGCAGCAGCCAGGGCTACGATTCGCGCGGAGTCACCTACAACGCCGCCACCTCGATTTCCTTTCCCTACACCCTGGCGGTCAACCGCTCGCTGATCTCCTCGAAAAGCCGGCTGACGATTCCCAGCCAGCAAATGCACCACGCCATCATGTGGACGAGCGAGAAAAACGGCAACCAGGTCATGCAGACCGCCGCCGTTCTAACTTGCCTCGCCGCCGCTCCTCCGGCGGACGCGTTCCGCCCCACCTACATCGGCGGCAGCAAGCCGATCTTCACCCTCAACCAGGTGCGCTGGGACCGGCTGATGAGCCTGCCCGCCGGCTCCGGCATGCCGTCGTGGTCGCAGTGGGAGCGCTATCTGGAGCGCCCGTGGATCGATCACATGAACGGCGCCTGGCAGCAGCAGTGGCTGCTTCCGATAGAAAACATGCCCGCTTACGGCCGCGAATACCCGCGCATTCTCGGCATCGCCGGCCTGATGCTGCACAGCGATGCTTCCCAGGCCCAGAAGCGGACGCTGCTCATCCGGCTCCTGCAGATCGGCATCGACTGGCGCGGCGTCGTCCAGGCCGGCGGCTATTGGAACGAAGGCGGCGGAGTGACCAACGGCAGGAAATTCCCGATCGTGTTCGCCGCTCGGCTGATAGACGACCCGTATTTCACTGCGGAAATGCCCGCCACCGCGATCATTCACGAGGACACCCAGTGCTATTACGGCAACGGCTGGGCGGGCATGAAGGCGCTTTGGCAAATGGTCATGCACCATGGCACGCGCCTGCCCTACATGCACCTGCATCCCAGCCAGTATTCGACTTACGACGGCGGCTGGGCGGCGACCTCGGAGAGTTATCGTCGATGTTGCACCATCAAGGCATGGCCGGCGCAGGCGCTCGCCACTTTGTTAGCAGGCGGCAAGGCGGCCTGGAACCACGACTCGTTTTTCGACAACGTGGACGATTGGATGCGTTACGAGGACCTCTATGCCGCCGGTCGCGGAGGCCTGGCCCGGCCGAGTGACGAAACCACCGTCTTTGATCCCTTCGCGCGGACGATGTGGGATCTCCACCGCAACTCGGTGCCCGCCCAGCCCGGCGGCACGCTGTTCCGCATGTGGAACGCCTCCACCAACCAATGGGTGGCTAACACGCCACCCGGCGGCACGCCGGTTTCCGCCCCGTATTTCAATCCTCCGGCAGGAAATTTTTCCAGCGCCCAGAACATCGCCATCGCCACCAGCACCAGCGGCGCGACCATCCGATTCACCACCGATGGCAGCACCCCGAGCCCGACGGCTGGCACAGTGTATGCGAGTCCGGTTCCGCTCTCCGCGACCACCACCCTCAAGGCCATCGCCTACAAGAGTGGCGTCCCGGACAGTTCCGTCAGTACGGCGAAATTCACCTTCTATCCACCCGGCACGGTGGTGGCGACCGCCGGCGGCTCCTTCCAGAACACCGGCTTCACCCCGCGAAACGGCGGTTTCAGCGCCACCTTCACCGCCACGCCCTCGGCCTCGCCCACGGATGCGGTCGTCGGCCTATCCGCCGCCGCAGCAGCCACCTACGCGGACCTGGCGGTCATCATCCGCTTCAGCTCCTCCGGCATGATCGACGCGCGCAACGGCGGAGCCTATCAAGCCGCCCGCAGCATTCCCTATTCGGCTAACACCAGCTACGCCTTCCGCCTCGTCGTGAACGTGGTCGATCACACGTATTCCGCCTACGTCACCCCGGTCGGCGGTGCCGAGCAGACGCTGGCTTTGAATTACGCGTTCCGCACCGAGCAAGGCAGCGTGACCAGCCTGAACACCTGGAACGCGAACGTGGACGCCGCCGCCGCAGGAACCTCGCTCGTGGTCGCCGGCTTTTCCGCAGGCACTAACGAGCCGCCGCCAGGGCCGCCCACCGGCTTGAAGGTGATTCCCAAGAATGACAACAATTGACCACCACCGCAGCAAATCCCCCCGATGGAATGAACTTTAGGACTTGCCCTGATCCAACAGCCGCGCGATGATGCATCACTAACCAATCTACAGCCATGAGCTCCGGACCAAAACAGCTCGACGAGAAGAAACTGCGCGAAACACTGGAAAGCAACCCCGCCGACTGGGAGACTCGCAAGCAACTGGCCCATTTGCTCTACGATCAGGGGTCCTTCCCTGAGGCCGCAGATGTCGTTTGGGCGACCGATGAAATTCCGAGCATCGACGTCGAGCTGGCATTCGCCGCGCGGATCCTCGCCAAGGCCAGCCCCAGGAAGGCGATCCGCCTGCTAACTGCATTGCTTGAACACAACAGAGGCAAGGCGGTCCAGAATCTCGGGCTCGCCAACGCCCTGCTCCATCATGGCATGGTGCTTCAGGCCGCGCGCTTTTACGGTGCCGCGCTGGAGGCCGATCCCACACTCGCCAATCCCGACCTCGAGCACTTCATACTCTGGACCGATGACGAGGAAACGCTGTGGGGTGACTTCAAGAACCGGCGTCCGAAACTCGGCGAGCTCCCTTGGATGAAGCGCGACCCCTTGGAGGCCATGAAAATGACCAGCAGGATCAACACTCACACCACCCCCGTGAAACTGCCGAGTCTCCAACCCGCCTCAGGCGAGAAGTTGAACAACGACCTCTATCAACAGAAGGCGGAGAAGGGCGCGGAGCCAAGTCCGCCGCCTGCGGTGACGATTCCGTTGGACCGTGTCGATCCGAAGTACCGGCTCTTCGACGGCGAGCTCGGTGCGCCGACCGAACCGGAGCTGCTCGGGCTGTCAGCCGCCGGAGCGGGCAAGGAGCTCGCCAAACCCGGTTTTAACGCCGATGAGGCAGCGATCAAGCCGCCTGCGCTCTCGAAGAGGATCTCGCCTCCCCCTACGATCCCGCTAACTGCCCCACCTCAGACGAGCCGCCCGAAGCCCTCTCTGCCGCCGTTGCAAAAGCCCGAAGCGACGAAGTGAAGGGCGGATCCAGGAATCCCGGATTCGTTGCTTCGGGTGAGACGCAGGCCTTTGCGCTTTCCTTTTTTCACGAAAAAAGCTCGTTTGGTTAAAATGTTGGAGCAAGCGGGGATGGAAAACACATGGACGCGCGGCCAGCGCTGGGTGAGCGACGGCGAGCCGGAACTCGGCCTCGGAATCATCCGCAAGAGCGGCGAGGGGCGGGTGGAAATCGCCTTTCCGGCGGCGGGCGAGACGCGGATCTACGCCATCGACAGCGCGCCGTTGCGGCGGGTGAGGTTCATGCCCGGCGACCGGATCAAGATTCACTCGGGCGCGGAAATGACCGTCGAGCGGGTGCGCGAGCTGCGCGGCTTGCGGATCTACGAAACCGACGGCGGCGAAGTGGCGGAGGCCGAGCTCTCGGACTCCATCAGCTTCAGCAAACCCGAGGAACGCCTGTTCGGCGGCAAGCTCGACGAGCCGGGCGATTTCGACCTGCGCGGCGAGGCGCTGCACCGCCGGGCGGAAATGCGCCGGGCACCGGTCCGCGGGCTGGCTGGTGCGCGGATGGACCTGATCCCGCACCAGCTTTTCATCGCCGATGAGGTCGCGAACCGTCCCCGTCCGCGGGTTTTGCTCGCCGACCAGGTGGGCTTGGGTAAAACCATCGAGGCGTGTTTGATTCTGCACCGCTTGATTCTGACAGGCCGCGCCGAGCGGGTGCTCATCCTCGTGCCGGAGCCGCTGGTGCATCAGTGGTTCGTCGAGCTTCTGCGGCGTTTCCAACTCTCCTTCAGCCTGTTTGACGAGGGCCGTTGCGAGGCGATCGAGTATGGCGATCCGGAGTGCAATCCGTTTCTCGACAGCCAGTGGGTGCTCGCCGCCGTGGATTTCCTCGCGGGAAACGACCGTCGCTCCGCGCAGGCGCGCGAGGCGGGTTGGGACGTGTTAGTCGTGGACGAGGCGCACCATCTCGAATGGTCGCCGGAAGCGCCAGGACCCGCTTACGAAATGGTCCGGGGCCTCGCGGAGACCACGGAAGGCTTGTTGTTGCTGACGGCCACACCGCAGCAGCTCGGGCCGGAAGGGCATTTCGCGCGGCTGAAATTGCTGGACCCGGACCGCTACACCGATCTCGAACAATACCGCGAGGAAACGCTGCATTACGAGGAGGTGGCGGATTTGGTGGAGTGCTTGGCGAGCGAAGAACAGCCAGGAATGCCTGTATCACTTTTGAAAAAGATCGTCGCGGGACGCCAGCGGCTTGAGCAGCGCGTCGCGGATTTGATCGCGGAAAGACCCGGTGCCCGCGAGTGCCTGATGGCGGATTTGCTGGATGGCTTCGGCGTCGGCCGGGTGATGTTCCGCAACACGCGGGCCAAGCTCGGCGGCTTCCCGCAGCGCGAGCCGCGTCTCGCCCTAACCACCGACAAGATGAAATGGCTGATCGGTTTGTTGGAGGAGCTCGGCGAGGAAAAGGTGCTGGTCATCGCGAAAACCCGCGAGCTGGCGGAAGAGATTCTGGCAGAACTGGCCTCGGCGACCGGCGTGAAAGGCGCGTTGTTTCACGAGGATTTGACGCTGCTCCAGCGCGACCGGAACGCGGCGTTTTTCGCGGAGGCGGAAGGCGCGCGTGTGCTCGTCTGCTCGGAGATCGGCAGCGAGGGCCGGAACTTCCAATTCGCCCGGCATCTGGTGCTTTACGACCTGCCGGAAGACGTGGATCTGTTGGAGCAGCGGATCGGGCGGCTCGACCGGATCGGCCAGAAGGGCACGATCCAGGTGCATGTTCCCTATCTGCCAGGCAGCGGTGAGGAGATCCGGATGCGCTGGCTGGAGGAGGGCCTCGACGCCTTCCGCGCCAGCCCGCCCGGCGCGGCGGAGATCCAGCGCGAGCTGCGCTTCGATCTGGAGGAAGCCATCGGCGAGCGCGAGGGAATCGACGAGTTGATCGAAAAGACGCTCGCCTGCCGCAAGCGGATTTCCGAGCGGCTCGCGCGCGGGCAGGACCGCCTGCTAGAGCGCAGCTCGCACCGGCCGGAGCGGTCGGCGTGGCTGGTGAAAATGATCCGCGAGTGGGACGAGGACGCGGGCTTCGAGGATTTCCTGCTCCGCTTGTTCGAGTTCTCCGGCCTGCACATCGAGGAGCTCGGCAGCCGGCGTTATTTCCTGCTTCCAGGAAATTTGAAATCCGACGCGTTTCCTGCGCTGCCGCACGACGGCATGACCGTGACGCTCGACCGCCAGCGCGCGCTGGAACGCGAACAAGAGGCGTTTCTAACCTGGGACCACCCGATGGTCCGCGGCGCGCTCGATCTCATGCTCGGCTCGGCGGCGGGCAACGCGACCTTCGGCGTCTGGGATTCCGCCGGGGAGAAAATCATCTTGCTAGAGGCGTGGATCGTCGTGGAGTGCGTGGCTCCGGCGCGCCTGCACGTCGAGCGGTTTTTGCCCCAGACGCCGCTGCGGATCCTCGTCGATCACAAGGGCGGCGACCACACCGAGGAAGCCACCTTCGCCAAGCCGCCGCTGCGGAAAGGCGATCCGGCCAGCCTGATGAGGAACGAGGCGGTGAAGCGGAAATTCCTGCCCGCAATGTTAGAGAAGACCCGCGCGCTCGGCACCGCGAAAAGCCACGCCGTCGTCGCGGACGCGCTCGCCCGGATGCATGCCGAGATGGCCGCGGAAATTACCCGCCTCCGCAACCTCGCCGAGGTCAACGACCACATCCAGCCGGAGGAAATCGCCGCCCTCGAAGAGCGAGAAACCGAACTCGCCGCCGCCATCGTCAACGCCCGCGTCCGGCTCGACGCCGTGCGACTGATCTGGAAGGCACCGCCCAATTGATTCCCTATCACCCGCCCGCATGAAAAATTCCCGAACCCCATCAAGCAAGCTATGAATAGCGACATGCATGCCATCAACCGCCGCCGTTTCATGTGGACCACGGGTGCCGCAGGAATCGGGTTTTCCTCCATCCTCCGCGCCCAGTCGCGCGGACCGGCCGTCTCCCCGAATTCCAAACTCCGCGTGCTCTCGATCGGCGTCGTGGGAACCATCGGCAGGGCGGACCGCATTCAGGTTTCCCGGCATCCTGCCGTCGAAATCAGCGGGCTCTGCGATGTGGATTCCAACGCCCTCGCCCAAGCCGCCACGGATCATCCGGGTGCCTTCGCCTGCCGCGATTACCGCGAGGCTTTCTCGAAGTTTGGCGACAAGTTCGATGCCGTCATCGTTTCCACGCCCGACCACAGTCACGCGCCGATCATGCTCACCGCGCTGGCGAATCACAAACACGTCTATGGCCAGAAACCGCTCGTCCATCAGCTGGAAGAACTGGCGATGATGGAAAAAGCCATCGCCGCGCGGCCGGATCTGGTGACCCAGGTCGGCAACCAGCGGATGGCCAGCGCCGGTCGCCGCGCTGCCGTGGAAATCCTGCGGAGCGGAGCGCTTGGCAAGGCCTTGGAAGCGCACGTCTGGGTCAACTCGCCCAACGCGCGCGAGTATTTCAATCTCGACCGCGCCGTCGGCGAGCCGGTGCCCGCGCCCTCGAATCTGGATTGGAACCTGTGGCTCGGCCCCTGCGCGGAGACTCCCTATCACGCCGGCATCGCACCCGTCGTCTGGCGCTCTTGGTGGGACTACGGCAGCAACGGGCTCGGCGACTGGGGGCTCCACGTGCTGGACGTGATTTTCTACAGCTACGACGAACTCGTCTCGCCCGTCGCCGTGCTAACCCATTGCGGGCCGTCGTCCAATCCCCTTTTCCACAGTCATCCGTGCCACTCGACCATCACTTACGCGGTGGACTCGGAGAAATTCGCCCGCAAGCAGTTCGCCATTTACTATAGCGACTCCGCCCAAGCTCCCTCGCGGGCCGCGCTGGGCCTGCCACCCGGAAAATATCCGGACACCAACATGACCGTCGTCGTCTGCGAGGGCGGCGTGCTCTGCCTAACCGCCGAGGGCCGCCTTGAAATCTGGCGCGACGGCGTCATGACCTCCGGCCTGAAAATGCCCGGCCTGCCAGAGTTCCGGAAAATGAATCACTGGCACGCCTGGGTGGACAATTGCCTCGGCATCAAGACCGAGCTCCGCAGCCCGTTCAAGGACGCCATCCGCATGACCGAAGCCACCCAGCTCGCCGTCAAAGCCACCCGCTTCCCCGGCCAGGAACTGCGCTGGGACAGGCCGACGCTGTCCTTCACCAACCACCAGGAGGCGACAAAAACCATCGTCCGCCGCAGCTACCGCGATGGCTTCGCCCCGCCGGTCGTGTGACCAGGGGCGTGCGCCTAGATCACCGCGAAATGCTTGAGAACTGCGACTAGAGAAAGGAGGCCGCCCATCACTCCCGTGGTGATGGAAACCACGCGGCTGTTGCTGCTGTGTCTGATTCCGTCCGCCGGAATGATCCGGTAGGACGAGCCCAGCCAAAGCCGGTCACCGTAATAGGATGCGAGCGCGGCACCAATGAGCGCCGTGCCCAGGAGGTAAACAGGAATAAATTCCGAGGCCATCCAGAAGCCCTGGTGCCGCCGCGAGATCAGCACGGCACCGACAACGACACCGACGATGAGACCCAGGATAAACTGAAGCGACCATGCCAGCCAATCTGCGCCTTTCATCGACCGATCAATCCTTCAACTCACGGATCCAGACGTTGCGGTAGCGGACCGGGTTGCCGTGATCCTGCAGGGCGAAGGGAAGCTTGTCGGGGTGGGCTTTATAGTCGGACGCCGCGTGCGGTCCCATCCAGCCCGTGCCTCCGCTGAGGATGGTGTGATCCTGGACGAGCACGCCGTTGTGAAGCACGGTGAACGTCGCCCTGCGGGTGACCTTGCCGCTTTCATCGAAGAGCGGGCGGTGGAAAATGATGTCATAAGTCTGCCACTCACCTGGCTTCCGGCAGACGTTGACTAATGGCTTCTGCCGTCCGTAAAGCGCACCGGCTTGGCCGTCGGCGTAGGTCTGGTTTTCATAACTGTCGAGCACCTGGACTTCGTAAACATTCATCAGGAAAACCCCGCTGTTGCCGCGTCCCTGGCTCTCACCCTCGGCCTTGGCCGGAGCCGCCCATTCGAGATGAAGCTGGCAGGAGCCGAAGCCCTGCTTGGTTTGGATGTAGCCTGCCTTCTTGACGGATTCGAGCGCTCCATCGACGACTTTCCACGCGCTCGGATTGCCTTTGTTGTCGGTCCAGTTGTCTTTGAATGACCTTTCACTGCCATCGAAGAGAACGATCGCATCCGCTGGCGGCGCGCCGAGCTTGTCCGCAGCTCCCGGCGTGACGACCGGAGGAAGCGGCTGCTTGGTGATGTCGGTTTCGTGGACCTTGATGCCGTCGATGAACATGTAGAGGACGTCCTTGCCCTTGTCGTCCTTTCGGGTCTCGGTGGTGATCACCGGTTTGCTCATGTCGTCATGGCCGGGGCAAACAAGCGTGGATGCCGCGATCACGAGGGCGGCTAAATGGGAAATGGAATTTTTCATGTGAGTCGGATTGGGAATGATCGGTTCGCGGGTAACAAGCTGAATTATGGGTCTTCAGTTGGCTGGGTGAAAACCGCTTGCCGCTCGTCCGGGGTGAGTTCGCGCCAGTCGCCTGCTTCGAGATCGTCCGGCAGTTTCAAGCCGCCGATGGAAATCCGCCTGAGCCCGAGAACGTGGTTTCCCGCCGCCGCGAACATCCGGCGCACCTGATGGTAGCGGCCCTCGTGAAGCGTGACGAGGGCTTCCTTTTCGCCGAGGACTTCGAGCTTGGCGGGGAGCAGCGGGCGGTTCTCGTTGTTGAGGACGAGCGTGCCGGAGGCGAAAAGCCCGCCCTCGTGGCCTTCCAGCGGCCGGTCGAGTTCGGCATGATAGACCTTATGGCACTCCGATTTCGGATGGATGATCTTGTGGAGCAATTTCCCGTCGTCGGTCATCAAGAGCAGGCCGGTGGTGTCCTTGTCGAGCCGGCCGATGGGGTTGAGTCCGGGGTTCCGCTGGGCGAAGCGCGGCGGCAGGAGGTCGTAAATCGTGCTGCCGGGGTCCTCGCTGCTGCACGTGTAGCCGTCCGGCTTGTGGAGCATGATGACCAGCGGCGCGGGTGGGTCGAGCGGCTCGCCACGGAAGAGGATCTGGTCGTGCGGCGGCACGTCGTTCTCGCCTAACACGTTGCCTGCGGTATCGGTGACCGCGCCGGAGCGGATGAGGCGCTGGACTTCCTTGCGGGAGCCGTAGCCGAGGTTGGCGAGGAGTTTGACGAGTTTCATGTTCTTTAAGAGTTCAGAATTCAGAGACAAGAATCCAGATCAAGAGGAGCTGGGCCCGGAGGCTCTTCTCTGGACTCTGGGTTCTGGCGTCTGATTTCTTACATCGGCGGAGAGGATTTTGTAGATCCGATCCTCGGTGATTTTCCGCCAGGCGAGGCCGCTGGCTTCGAGAGCGGCTTCGTAAGGCAGCTGGCGGTTGGCGACCAGCAGCAATTTCCCGCCGCGTCTGAGCGAGGCGGCGGCGACCTTGAGAAACGCCCGGCCGAGATCCACATCGGTCGCCTGGCCGGTGTGAAATGGCGGGTTCATGACAATGACGTCGTAGACTTCCGGCAGGCCGGTGGTGACGTCGTGCCAGTGATAGGTGATCGCGCGCGGGTGGCTGGCGAGGTTGCGGCGGGCGCATTCCAAGGCGCGCCAATCCGCTTCGAACAGATCGAGCCGCCCGATGCCGGGGCAGCGTTTCAAGACGGCGTCGGATAGAAATCCCCAGCCCGCGCCGAGGTCCGCGACATTTCCGCGCAGGTGGGCGGGCAGGTGGTCGGCGAGAAGCTGCGAGCCGGGATCGATGTGGTCGCTGCTGAAAATCCCGGCCTGCACGGTGAAGCCGGAAATTTCCCGCAACTCGCCGAGAGCCCGCCACTCATTGAAAATTTCCTCGTTCCACCCGCCGTCCTCGGTCGCGTGGAAGGCGCGGCACTTGTGCTTTTGGATAGAAACGATGTTGCCGGTGGCCTTGGAGAGCTCCTTTTCGAAGCGCCCCGCGCCGGCGGTGTTGGGCATGGCGACGAGCAGTTTCCCGCCCGGTTCCAGCCGGTCGCGGGCCATCGCGAACCACGCGAGCGCCTCGTCCCGCGATTTGCCGGGCAGCACCAGCACTAGCGGCCATTTTCCCTCCGGCAGATCCTCGACGCGTGGAAATCCGGCCCGCTCCCAGGCCGCCGCCAGCGGCTTGAGCGGTTGCCAGCCGATCAGATCCGACCATTCCCTCAGCGCCGGATGCGGTTCCGCGCCGATGAACAGCGCGCGCGGCGGCACCCGCAGCCCGTCATCCGCCGAGAAGGCGAGCATCAACGTCTCAAGAGCGGCGTTCATGCGTGAGTCTTGAGCTCGTTGCGCGCGAAGGCAAACTCCGCGACGATTTCCCCGCCAATCAGGTGCTGCTGGATGATGCGCTCCAACACCTCCGGCGTGCACGAGTGATACCAGACGCCTTCCGGATAGACGACGGCGATGGGGCCGCCGAGGCAGACGCGCAGGCAGTTCGCCTTGGTCCGGAAAATTTTCGGATCCCTGGCGTTGGCGAGGCCGAGCTCCTTGAGCCGCCGCTTGAGGTATTCCCAGGACTTCAGCCCGGCCTCCTTTGCGCAGCATTTCGGCTCGGTTTGATCGGCGCAGAGGAAGATGTGGCGCCCGATTCTTTCAATGCCGAGGGCGTCGGCGCAGGCGCGGAGGTCGTTCACTCGGCAAACTTTGATTTTCCGCGATGGAAAATGCAAGGTTCCGCTCACTCCTCGTCGCTGGCCCATGTCCAGGGGATTGTCGCGTTCGGCGGCCTGACTCTTCACCTGCTGCAACGCGATTTCAGCCTGGCGGAAATCAAGAGCGAGCGCAGCGGAGTGCTGGCGGGAATCGCGGCGCTGGTGGTGACGAGCCCTGTCTATCAAGGATGGTCCGCCGGATTTCTCACGTCGCATTCCGCCATGCTCCTGCCGTTGCCGCTGCTCGTCATGGCGGGGTTCCAGCTCTCGCCGGCACCGGCCTCGTTGCTCGCGGCGGTGTGGTGCGTGTGCTCGACGGTGCTGGCTTTTGCCTGGAAAGGACCCTTCGCGATCGATGCGGCCGGGATGGATTTCACGAAGCTCGGCGTTTATAACATCGTGATGGCCGCGGTCATCCATCTGGTCGCCGCCGGCTCGTCAGACTTGCGGAAGGCGCAGGAGGCGATGGTGGCATCCGGCTATCAGAAGGCGAAGCTGCAGAGCCTGCAGGTGAACCTGAGCCCCCATTTCCTCTTCAACACGCTCAACGTCATCCGCGCCCTGGTTTATGCCTATCCCGGAAAAGCGGATCAGTTCAGATTCGAGATCGTCTGGAAGATGGCGGTGATCATCAGATAGGCCATGGTGCCGATGAGGCCGGCCATGATGATGAGCACGGTGGGCATGACCAGTGCCATAATCCGTTGGAGGCTCTTGTCGAGCTCCTTGTCGAAACGCTCGGCGGCGCGGCGCAGGGACTGGTCGATCTTGCCGGTTTGCTCGCCGACGGAAATCATGTCGATGAGCAGCGGCGGGAAGGCGCCGTTGCGGATGAGGGCTTTGGAAAAGGAACGGCCGTCGCCGACCTGGGCGATGACCTTGTCCAACTCGCCGCGGAGGCCGCGGTTCTGGGTGGCGTCACGGGAGAGTTCGAGCGCGCGGAGCAGCGGCAGGCCGTTGCCGACGAGGTTGGCCATGGTCTCGAGGAACTGGACGTAGAAGCGGCTGGTGATGACCGGGCCGACGAGCGGCAGATTGAGTTTCATCCGGTCCCAGGCGGGCTTGTTAGCATCGTTATCCTTCCAGGCTTTGAAGAAGATGAGGGCGGCGATGATGGTGAGCAGCATGACGATCCACCACTTCTTGATGAACGCGGACGCGCCGATGAGGATGGCGGCTCCGAGCGGCATTTTCCCGCCGCTGGTCTGGATGAGCGCGGTGAGCTGCGGGATAAGGACGGTGATGAAAATGATGGAAACCCCGATGCCGGCGAGGATCAGGAAGGCCGGATAGATCATCGCGAGGATGAGGCGGGCCTGGAGCTCGGCGAGGGTTTTCAGATAGTGGGCCTGGCGCTTGAGGATGTCGTCGAGCGCGCCGGACGCCTCGCCGGCGGCGGCGAGCGAGCAGTAAAGCGGGCCGAAGCTGGGACTGACTTTTTTCAGGGCGACGGAGAAGTTCACCCCGTCGCGCACGATCTGGCGGATCTTGAAGGAGACGGCCTTGAGGTTGCCGAGCTCCTGGCGGTTTTCCATGGACTTGAGCGCGGGCTCGAGCTGGAGACCGGCGCTGAGCATGTCGGAAAGTTCCTCGGTGAAGAGCACGACTTCCGCGCGCTTGAGCTTGATAGGGCCCTCGGGAATCGCTTCCTTGGCATCAGGCTTGGAGTGGTCGCTATCCTCAGCCTTCGCCTTGGCGCTGCCGCTGGATTTCCTGGCGGAGACGGCGGCGGCGGTCTCCCGGAGATTGACCGGCTGGAGGCCTTTTCTATCCAGAACGCGCAAGGCCTCGGGACGATCTGCGGCGTCGATCTCCCCGGTGGTGACGGAACCGTTAGCGGCGAGGGCTTTGTAGGCGAAGAGAGGCATCGGCGGGTAAAACTGAAATGTTGAAATCGACTCAATCTCCGCCGATGTCGGAAGAGGTGACGGAGATGACTTCCTCGATGGTGGTCTCGCCCTTCATCACCTTGTGCCAGCCGTATTCGCGCATCGGGACGTAGCCGTCGCGGACGGCTTGGACGCGGAGTTCGACGGCTTGGGCGCGGTGGGCGACGAGCTCCTGCATCGGCTGGGTGAGCAGGATGATTTCGTAAATCGCAAGCCGGCCGGAGAAGCCGGTCATGCGGCAGCGGTCGCAGCCTTTCGGCGAATAAACCTGGCCGGGGATGTGCAGCGGGATGCCGAGGTCGAGACGGTCCTGGTGGCTGACTTCGCGCGGGACTTTGCAGTGCGGGCAGAGTTTTCTAACCAACCGCTGGGCGAGGAAGGCGCGGACGGCGGCGGAGACGAGGAACGGCTCCACTCCCATGTCGATGAGCCGGCTGATGCCGCCCATCGCGTCGTTGGTGTGGAGCGTGGAGAAAACCAGGTGACCCGTTAGCGAGGCGCGGATGGCGATTTCCGCAGTCTCAAGGTCGCGGATTTCCCCGATCATGACGATATTGGGATCGGCCCGGAGAATGGAACGCAGCGCGGTGGCGAAGGTCAGGCCGATCTCGTTTTTCACGGCGATCTGCATCACGCCGGTGAGCTTGTTTTCCACCGGGTCCTCGACGGTGACGATGCGCCGCTCCGGGTGGTTCACCTCGGTGAGGAAGGAATAGAGGCTGGTGGATTTACCCGATCCGGTCGGTCCGGTGATGAGGATGATGCCGTTAGGAAGGTGCAGGAGAGACTCGATTTTCTTCAACACGAACGGCTCCATGCCGAGCTTGGCGATGTTGAATTTCTCCTGGTTGAGAAGTCGCAGGGAAACGCTTTCGCCCTCGACGGTCGGCACGGTGGCGACCCGGACGTCGATGGTCGCGCCTTCGAACTGGAGGTTGATCCGGCCGTCCTGCGGCACTCGGCGCTCGGCGATGTCGAGGCGGGCCATGATTTTCAAACGGGCGATGACGGAGCTTTGCAGCGCCTTGATGTTTTCCGGCACGGCGACCTCGATCAGGCGGCCGTCGATCCGGTAGCGGATGCGGAGATTGGTGCTTAGCGGCTCGACGTGGATATCGGTCGCGCGCTGGTCGAGCGCCTCGCGGATGATCTGGTTGACGAACTTGACGACGCTGGCTTCCTCGTCGTCGTCCTGGTCGATGACGTTGGCTTCGTCCTCGCCGTTTTCAATCTGGTCGTAGTCGAAATCGCGGCCTTCGAGAATCTGTTCAAAAGTGTCCGCACCCACACCGTACAGGCGGCGGAGCGCTTCGTGCAGGCGTTTTCTGGACGCCATGCACCAATCGATAGGCAGCGCGAGTTCCTGCGCGGCGGCTTGGCGGGCGATCAGGTTGAATGGGTCAAAAGTGCATAATTTCAGCCGCTTGTGGTCGCCCTCGCCGGTGATGGCGACAGGCAGCAAGCGGTGTCTCAGCGCCAACCGCGGGCCGCAGGCCTCGCGCAACGGCAGCGGCACTTCCGCCAGCGGGATACTGTCGAGCCACTCGATCCCGAGATCGTGGGCGAGTTCGCGCATGTAGCGTTCCTCATCGACCACGCCTGCGTCGAGCACGTCATCAATGGGCGAGCGCTGGCGCTGGGCGGCACCTCGAAGGACTTCGGTAAGCGCGGGAATGTCCTCGCATCCGGTGCGACGGGCAGGTTCGATCAAAAGCTGGGTCATGAGTGGCGACTTCTTGTCGCTCAAAAACCGCCCGGCCGCAACTTTGTCTCTTGAAATTGCACAAATAGCCTGCGGCGAGGCTTTATTTCACGTGCGGTCCGGTTGATTTCCTGCATCTTTCCGGGCGTGTCATATTTGGAAATCAAGAATCTCCACACCCACTTCACCCAGTGGAGCGGCTCGGTTTTTTCGCCCGGCAAACACGTCGTCCGCGCCGTGGATGGAGTGAGCCTGAGTCTCGAAAAGGGCGAAATCCTCGGCCTCGTCGGCGAATCCGGCTGCGGTAAATCCACGTTTTCGCGCACCATCATGCAGCTCATCCCCGCGACATCCGGCTCGGTGATTCTCGATGGCGAGGACCTATCGGCACTCTCCCCGGCGGAAGTCCGCAAGCGGCGGCTGGATTTCCAAATGATTTTCCAGGATCCCTACGCCTCGCTCAACCCGCGGATGACGATCTTCTCCACCCTCGCCGAAGCCGTTCGTCAGCGCCACCCGAAGCTGAAAGGCGCCGCGCTCTTCAACCGCGTGGAAACGCTCATGGCCACCGTCGGCCTCGACGCCAAAGTCATGCGGAAATACCCGCACGAATTCTCCGGCGGCCAGCGCCAGCGGATCGCCATCGCCCGCGCGCTCGCTCCGGAACCGAAGCTCATCATCGCCGACGAACCGGTCTCCGCGCTCGACGTCTCCATCCAGTCGCAGATCCTCAACCTCATCACCTCGCTCCAGAAGGACCTCGGCCTGACGATGATTTTCATCTCCCACGACCTCGGCGTCGTCCACTACATCGCCGACCGCATCGCCGTGATGTATCAGGGAAAAATCGTCGAGTCCGGCCCGGCGGGGAAAGTCTTCCACGAGCCGCAGGCCGACTACACCAAGCGCCTCCTCGCCTCAATCCCGCAGCTTGCTGCGAATGGTTAGGCCGTCCGCTTCAAGCGCGGTGCGCAAGGCTTGCAGGATCGTCACCCCCGTCGGCCCGTCGCCGTGGACGCAGAGGGAATCGACCTTGCCGTTCGAAACAATCGCCATCGCCTGCGCCACCGCGTCGTCCACGTTGGTAATCACCGCACCCGGCTCGGCCCGCGGCATCAGCGAGCCGTTTTCCAAATAACGGCGGTCCGCGAAACCTTCCGCGCAGAGCGCCAGTCCCGCCGCCTGCCCGGCTGCGGCAAGTTGTCCCGCAGGCGGCGCGTAAAGCATCAGGTCCGATGAAACGTCCGTGATTCCCTTCACCACGGCGGCGGCCAGTAAAGCATCGCGGTCCGCCTGATTGTAGAGCGCGCCGTGGGGCTTCACATGATTGAGCCGCGCCCCTGCCCGCCCCGCCAATTCGGCGAGTTTCCCGACCTGCCGCCGCACCAGACCGGTGACTTGCTCCAGCGGCAGCACCAAGGCCCGGCGGCCGAAATGCACGCGGTCCTCGTAGCCCGGATGCGCGCCTAACACCACGCCCGCCGCCAGCGCCGATTCGATCGTCCGCCGCATCGTGAGTTCGTCACCGGCGTGGCCCCCGCAGGCGATGTTCGCGGAACTCACCAGGCCGAGCAGCACCTCGTCTTCCACTCCGCCCTCGCCGAGATCAGCATTCAGATCGATGAATCGCATTGCCGTTATTAACACAGGTTCAGTCCCGTCCGCAACCACGCAAAATCCTGTTCCTCCCGCAGCAGCGCTTCCCGCGCCTCCTCCCAGGTGACCTCGCGAAACCTCACCAAAGTCCCCGGCCACGCCCGCGCCAGCTTAGGCAGGTCCACGGAAATGACATGGCCGATCTGCGGATAGCCGCCGATCGTCTGCCGCTCCGCCAGCAAAACGATAGGCTGGCCGTCCGGCGGCACCTGTACCGAGCCGCACGCCACCGGCTGCGAGACCATCTCGCGGGGCTCCTCCAGTTCCAGCGGCGCACCTGCCAGACGCGCGCCCATCCGGTCCGACCGCGGCGTGAGTTGATAGACCTCCGAGCGGAACCGCCGCCGCGCCGCATCCGAAAACCAATGTTGCTGCACCCCTGGCAGAAACCGCAGTTCGATCTCCGAAATTCCATCCGCCCGCCCGACATGCCAGTCACCCGGCTGCGGAACTTTTCCCGCTTCGCCGAAATTCAAACGATCCCCCGCCCTCAAGGCGCGACCGTGAAATCCACCGAAACCCGCCCGCAAATCCGTCGCCGCGCTTCCCAGCAGCTCCCGCACCCGCAGTCCGCCGGCCACCGCGAGGCAGGCGCGGACTCCGCTCGTTAGATTTGAGAAATCCACCGTCTCACCCGCAACCACGCGCCGCGATTTCCCCGTCGCGCCGACTAAAGCCACCGTCGATTCCGCATGGAATTTCAGCACCGGTCCGCTCATGCAGATTTCCAAGGCCGCCGCGCCCTCCTCGTTTCCAACCATCAGATTTGCCACCCGCAAGGCGTGCCGGTCCGCCGCCCCGCCCGGAGAAACGCCGGACGATTCATGGCCCGGCCGCCCCAGATCCTGCACTGTCGTCAACGCGCCCGGCTCGATCACCTCGATCCAGCGTGGACCTGTTATTTCCACGACCGGTGAGATTTCCGCCGCCTCCCCAAGCTCCTCCACCGGCACGAAGCGCACCCGGTCGCCGGACCGCAACAAAGCCGGCCGCGCCGCCCGCGGGTCGAACAAACCCACCCGCGACCGCCCCAGCACATGCCAGCCGCCGGGCGACGCGAACGGATAGATCCCCGCCTGCCCGCCCGCCACCGCCACCGATCCCGCCGGCACCGCCAGCCGCGGAGTTTCCCGCCGCGGCACGTTCAGGCATTCCGGCAGGCCTAGCAGATAAGGGAACCCCGGCGAAAAACCCACCGCCGCCACCGTGTAAACCGCGCCGCTGTGCAGCCCGATCACCTCCGCCACCGACAAGCCCGTCCGCGCCGCCAGATCCTCCAAATCCGGCCCGTGCCCGCCGCCGTAACAAACCGGAATTTCACGCTCCTCTCCCGCGATCAAGCGATCCGCAACCACCACCGAGCCGATCCATTCCAAAATTTCCAACCCGTCCACCTCGTCGAAACGCACCGCCACCGAGGCGAAAGAAGGCACCACGTCCAGCACCCCGGCCGGCCGGTCGTTTTCCAGAGCCGCCACCAAACCCAACACCCGCGCCAGCGCCGCCTCGCCGGATTCACCGGGAAACTCCACCAGCCATGCGGAATCGCCGAGAGCCTTGAGCGTCATGGCTGCATCTTTGCACGTTCCCGCATCCTTGCCAATCTCGGTGAATCGACGAACTTAAGGGGAAGGGATGTCTCGTCCCTGATCAATTTCCATGAAACCCATCGTCATCACCTGCCTGCTCGGGATTATCTCGCTCGCCTCCTGCCAGGACCGGAGGAAATCCGCGCTCGGCGAGGCACGAGCCGTTGCGGCCGCCGCCAACGTGCGCCCCGCCCTGGAGCGCGATCTAGCCGCCGCAGGCCTGCGCTTCGGCGACCCCGTTTTCATCCGCGCTTTCAAGGAAGAGAAGCAGCTGGAACTGTTCGTCCGCAACCGCGCGAGCGGGAAATTCGACCTGTTCCGCACCTATCCGATCGCCGCCGCGTCCGGCATCCCCGGCCCGAAACTCATGGAAGGCGACGGCCAGGTGCCGGAGGGTTTCTATCACGTCCCGCCCGCCGCGATGAATCCTGCCAGCCGCTACCACCTCTCGTTCAACATCGGCTATCCCAACGAATTCGACCGCGCCCACCAACGCACCGGCAGCGCGATCATGGTTCACGGCAATGACGTTTCGATCGGCTGCCTCGCCATGACCGACGCGAAAATCGAGGAGATCTACACGCTCTGCGCCGCCGCCCACCAAGGCGGCCAGCCCTATTTCCGCGTCCATCTTTTCCCCTTCCGCATGACGGCGGAACGTATGGATAAAGCCGCCGGAAAACCTAACCAAGCCTTCTGGAAGAACCTCGCGGAAGGCTACGACCTCTTCGAGAAGCACCACCTCCCGCCGGAGGTCACCGTGCGCGACGGCTGTTATCAGTTTTCATCGAAGCCGGGCTGAAGCGGTCCACCGGCTCACCCGCCAATGCTTGTTAGTCGGAATTGGCCCTACAAGACGACACTGCGCATTTGGCGCGGCGCACGTGGGAATTTGGAATTGCTCCCCTGATAGCCCGTGTTGGCCTGACCCTATTTAGGAGATAAACGAGTCCCGGAATGTGTTCCGGCTGAGACAGCGGGGTCACTGTTTTAGGCGGCGGGCTCTTCGGAGTCGGTCGGCGCGGGGTCGGCAGGGGAACTGTGAGTCTCGTCCGGTGGTGTCTGCGGGGTGGGTTCCTGTTCCGGAACCGCGGTGCGGCCGTTGTTTTCCAGCAGGATGAAAACCTCGTTTTGCACGGCTTCGACTTGGCTGAGCGGGATGTCGGGGTCTTTGACAATGAAGACCTCGCCGGTCTTGCGGTGTTCGTAAACGCGCAGGATGCCGGAGGGGGTGCGCTGGCTGTCGGTCTCGCGCAGGAGTTTCTGGCGCTCCAACATCACGGCGAGGATGAAGCGGGCGTTTTCGGTATGGTCCTCGTCCTCTTCCACCAGGCGCTGGAGGATTTCCTCGGCGCTGAGTCTCTCGGCGGCGATGGCGGCGTCGTTGTTCTGGGTGGCGGTGTAGGTGGTGCGCCAGAAGGAGAACGGCTTGCCACCTGTTTCCTGATAGATCGCCCAGCCGTCCACGCAATAGTCGCGGCGGAGGTAGCCGCTGGATTCGGGGTCGGGAAAAAGGGCGGTGACGATGGTCTCGCCATCGAGGAAGGGGCGCTGGGCGGCGGCGCATTCGCGGCCGCGGGAGCGGACATGCCAGGGTTCTGCAATAGCCATGGAAGCGGGGTGGTTAGTCGTTGCCGGGGATGAGCCGACGGAGAATCAGGTAGATCGGCTGGCCGGAGATCCGGCGGTGGAAGAGATAGAGTCCGAGCAGGGAGAAGACGAGGTTGGGGAGCCAGGCGGCGTGCGCCGGGCGGAGCGTGCCGGATTCGCCGAGGGCGAGCGAGATGTTGGAGAAAAGCATCATCAGCGCGGAGAGGACCACGGCGAGGAAGATCCCGCCACCCGGACCGCGGCGGGAAAAGTGGATGCCCAGCGGCGTGGCCAGCAGCACCGTGACGAGGCAGGCGAAGGGCAGCGCCCAGCGGTAGTGCCAGTGGGTCAAATAGGGTGCCGGATCGGCGAACTGGCCGTTTTGTGGCTGGGCCTTGAGCCAGCTGCTGAGGTCCGGGATGCCGAGGTTTTCGGCGCTGAGGCCGGGCTTGATGAGCTGCCACGGGGTTTCGCTCCACGTGTCGATGGTCAATGGCGCGGCGTGGGTTTCAAAAACCGGCGCTTGCTCGGGCGGGTAGTTTCCGGTGACGGCCTCCTCGAAAGTCCAGCGGCGGTTAGGGCGGTCCCAGAAGGCGCGCTTGGCGTAGAGGCGGCTTTCCAGGGTCTTGTCCTCGCGGGTGGTGGTGATCTCGACGTCCTGCAGCGCCTTGCCCTTCTGGTAGTCATGGGGAAACGCGCCGATCATCCACAAGCGGCGGCTGGTGGAGTTCCGATAGAGCACGCGGGTGGCCTCGGTGGCTTGTCTGCCGCTGGCTTCGGCCAGGATGTTATCGACGCTGGCCTCGGCGGCCGGGGCCCAGTGGTAGTTGAGCCCGAGGCCTAGCAGGCTGAATAGCAGGCCGGCGATGATCAACGGCAAGGTGATCCGGATCACGCTGCGGCCGGCCTGGATCATGGCGATGATTTCGCGGCCGCCGGAGAGTTTTCCCAGTGCATAGAGCAGCGCGAGCAGCAGGCTGTATGGCAATAACAGCAGGACGATCGCCGGCGAACGGGCGGCGTAGAAATTGACGATGGTTGCGATGATGTTCTGGGTTTCGCGGAAATCGCCGATCTTGTCGGCCATGTCCATGAGTAGCCAGATCATCAGCAGCGCGCCGAGGCAGACGGCGAAAATCCCGGCGAACTGGCGGGTGATGTAGCGGTCCAGGGTGCTGCCGAGGGCGTAGAAGAAGGAGGCGAGCGCGGGTAGGAAGCACAGGGCGGTGAGGATGAGTGGCCGCACCTGATGGGCTTGGAAATCGGAGTCCGGGAAGCCGACGAGCTGCTCGCGGACGGCGGCGGTTTCCGCAGGGACGAGCACGGCGCAGACTGCGGTACCCAAGGCGGCGAGCGCGAGAGGGAGCAGGAAGCGCAAGAGATGGTTGCGGAAAAAATTCATGGACCGGCCGCGGGCCGGAGACAGTGGAGGTGGCAGGGGAGAGCTGTCGAGCGCGTTATGGCGGTGCGCCGCGAAGTTGCGGCTTGGCAGGAGGGCCAATGCCGGATGCGATGGCCGGGAGATGATTTCCATGACAGAAGGCCAACCGATCCCCGGATTCAGCGATGCGGTGCGGGAGGCTTTTTCGCGGAAAGGCCTGCTGGCGAAATCGCGCGATTTCGAATACCGGCCGCAGCAGCAGGAGCTGGCAGTGGCGGTGGCGGAAGCGTTGACCGGCGCGAGTCCGCTGGTGGCCGAGGCGGGGACCGGGGTGGGGAAATCGCTGGCGTATCTGCTGCCGGCCGCGCGGTTCGCGCTGGAAACGGGGCGCAAGGGAGTCATCTCGACGCACACGATCAACTTGCAGGAGCAGTTGGTGAGGAAGGATATCCCGATCGTGAGGAAAGTCCTCGGCGAGGAGCTGCCGGCGGTGCTGTTGAAGGGGCGGCAGAATTATTTGTGCCCGCTGCGGCTGCGGCGGGCGTTCGAGCAATCGGCGGATCTTTTCACGAACACGGAGAACGACGAGCTGGAGGCGATTGCCAAGTGGGCGGAAAAAACCCGCGATGGGACGCTGAGCGATTTGGATTTCCAGCCGCAGATGAAGGTCTGGCTGCAAGTGTGCAGCGAGGCGCACCTCTGCACGGCGCGCCACTGCGGGCCGCGGGGGAACTGCTTTTTCCAGGAAGCCCGCAAGGCGGCGGCGGACGCAAAATTGATCGTGGTGAACCACACCTTGTTCTTCGCGCTACTGAATACGGACGACGAGCCGGAAGACGAGGAGGACGGGAAAAAGACCGGCGGGTTCCTGTTTCCTAACGATTTTGCGGTCCTTGACGAGGCGCACACCATCGAGCAGGTGGCGGCGATCCAGCTCGGGCTGCGGGTGTCGCAGTCCGGGCTGCGCTTCGACCTGCAGCGGCTCTATCACCCGAAGACGCGCAAGGGCTTGCTGAAGGCGTTCCGCAGGGCGTCGGCGCTGACGGCGGTGGAGTCCGCGCTGATCGCGGCGGACCGGTTTTTCCATCAGGTCGGGGATGTGGCGAAGTTCGGGAACTTCTCAAAGGAGTGCCGCATCCGCGAAACGGAGGTGGTGCCTAACACGCTGGCGGAGCCGTTGCGGAACCTGTGGCTGGAAATCGACAACCTCGCGGCGGACGAGGAGTCGGAGACGACCCGCTCCGAGCTGCAGGACGCGTCGCGGCGGCTGCGCGAGGCGCACGGCTCGATCGGGGTTTTCCTGGATCAGGCGACGGACGACAGCGTGTATTGGGTGGAGAAAAGCGGGCGCGACGAGCAGCAGTTCAGCCTGCACGCCGCGCCGGTGAACGTGGCGGACAAGCTGCGGCCGCTGTTGTTTTCCGGTAAAAAAAGCCTGGTGCTGACGAGCGCGACGCTCGGGGTGGGCGACCCGAAGCTCGGCTACTTCCGCGGCCGCGTGGGCGCGGAGAACGCCCGGGCGCTGTGCATCGGCAGTCCGTTCGACTATCAGCGGCAGATGAAGATCCGGATCTACAAGTCCGTGCCCGATCCGGGGACGCCGCGCTACGACGAACTGCTGGCGGAGGGCATCCGTCAGTCCGTGTTAGAGAGCGACGGCCGGGCCTTCGTGCTGTTTACCAGCTACCGGACGATGCGCGACGCGGCGCAGCGGCTGGAGCACTTTTTCCGGACGCAGGGCTGGCGGGTTTTCATGCAGGGCGACGGCATGCCGCGGCACAAGATGATCGAGGAGTTCCGCAACGACGTGCACAGCGTGTTGTTCGGAACGGATAGTTTCTGGACCGGCGTGGACGTGCCGGGCGAGGCCTTGTCTAACGTGGTCGTGACGCGCCTGCCGTTCGCGGTGCCGGACCATCCGCTCACGGCCTCGCGGCTGGAAGCGATCGAGGCGGCAGGGGGGAATCCGTTCATGGAATACTCGGTGCCGGAGGCGATTTTGAAAATGCGCCAAGGCGTCGGCCGCCTGATCCGGACCGAGCGCGACAAGGGCCTGGTCTGCATTCTGGACAACCGCATTCTAACAAAACGCTACGGCAAGGCCTTTCTGAAAGCCTTGCCGGACGCGCCGGTGGAAGTTATCGGTTAGAGGCGGAACGGGACCAGCCGCGAGATGGCGGTTTTGAGCAGGCCGCTGTCCCACTGGCCGGGGGCGGTCGCGGTGGTGCCGAGGTAGCCGTAATTGAGGACGCTGCCGGATTGCGCGCACAGCAGCCGCGAGACCGGTGCCAGCGGCCCCATGCCCATGGTGGCGACCGGGAGCCCGTGATCCGCCAGTTGAAAATCCGCTAGCCGGGCGAGATCCGCCGGTGAGGCGAGCCTGGCGGCGGCCTTGAACACCGCGGCTCCGGCAGCCATCGCTTGTCTAGCGGATTCTGTCAGAATTGCGGGTTCGGGGAGCTTGTTGAAATCATGATAGGAAGCGATCCACGGGATTTCCCGCTCTGCGAGTTCCTTCAAAAGAGCGCCCATCTCGGGGATGCTCGCCACCTCGATGTCGATCCACGCGGCCTGATCGAGCGCGCTCCGCAGCAAGCTCATCCGCGCCTCCGGGCCGATGGCAAGCGCGCCGCCTTCCTCGATCCGGCGCGCGGTGAACAGCAGCGGGATTTCCGACAAATGGCTCCATCGCGAGGGGGAGATTTCTCCGTCCTCGGCGCTTAAAAGATCCAGCCGGATTTCCGCGATGTCACAGCATTCCCGGACCGATGAGGCGGAGGCCTCGCGCAGGTCGCGCGAACTGCCAAAGCTCCCGACGACCCTCGGCTGCGGGGGGTCCAGCAGAAAATTCACGTGCGCCATGGCCGAGTGATGCTTACCAAAACGCGGCTCGTCAACCGCTTGTGACCGAGACAAGGAGTAAATGTCATTACAGCGGACAAAATTTTATCCGGAATCCGTCATTTTCTCTCGTCAACCCGAAACCCAACTCCCTAGGTTCCTCCTAAACCCACACCGCATGAACGCTCTGCTCCGTAATTCCTTCGCAATCACCGCCTTCGCATTCATCGCTGCACTCTCGATTGGAAGCGCATCCGGCCAGGCTGCCAAGGTTGTTGGCGACAAACCGGCCTTTGACGATATTCCCTCCCCGGAGTTCGGAGGAGTCAAAAACAAGGGCTTCAAACCCAAGGACTGGCTCGAAATCGAAGCCAAGCTCAACATCTCCCTCAGCCCGGAGCCGCCGACCAAGACCTGCGACAAGATCACCGTGAAGTGGTACATCGCGGTGAAAAACCCCGAGAAGTCCGGCACTTTCCTGCTTCTCACCAAGGACATCGACTACGTCAACGTGCCGTTGTCGGAAGACATCTACTGCTCGGTCTATCTTTCCCCGTCGTCGATCAAGCGGCTCACCGGCTTCGACCGGGCCGGCAAGGGTGCGGTCGAATACGTCGGCTACGAGGTGCTCATCAACGGTGAGAAAGTCGCCCAGGAAACCAGCAAGGGCAAAGTCGGCTGGTGGAATGCGGCTTCCGACAAGATTTCCCGCAGCGACAAAGTGCCGCTTCTCAACAAGACCGAGACGCCTTTCAGTCCGATGTGGTGGGACCGCTATGCGGAAGTCAGCGTGGAACGCCGCTGAGCGGATTTCTTGCCGTTTCACTTTCTCCAAGCCTTCTCTCCTATCTTTACCGAATCATGGCTGACAATCAGACCACCGTCGCACTCAACATCGGATCCCAGCGCATTGGCATGGCCGTTTTCGAAGTTTCGAAAAGCGGCAGCTTGACCCTCACGGCTTATGGCTCCGAATCCATCGTCGCGGATCCCGCGCTCGACGCTTCCAAAATCTCCCAGACCCGGGTGGCCATCGCCGATCTCGCCCAGCGCCTCAAAGTTGGCAAGGCCAAGGCCCGCTGCGCGATCTCTGGCCAGTCGGTTTTCACTCGTTTCGTCAAGCTGCCGCCGCTGCAAGACGACAACATCGAGCAGCTGGTCACCTTCGAGGCGCAGCAGCACGTGCCTTTCCCGCTGCAGGAAGTCGTTTGGGATTACGAGCTCATCGAAGGCGCGCCCGAGAAGGAAGTGGTCATCGTCGCCATCAAGGCCGACGCGCTTGATGAAATCAACGCCGCCGTCAACGACAGCGGTCTCGGCACTGCGGAAGTCGATGTCGCCCCGATGGCGATTTACAACGCATTTCGCGCCACCTACGGCAATCCCGAGGAGCCGATTCTCCTGATCGATATCGGTGCGAAAACCAGCAACCTCCTCTACATCGAAGGCCGTCGGTTTTTCACTCGCAGCATTGCCATCGGCGGGGCGACGGTCACGGCGTCGATCGCCAAGGAATACGGCATCCCCTTCATGGAGGCCGAGCACCAGAAGATCGCCAACGGCCTCGTCGCCTTGGGCGGCGGCCACACCGATCAATTGGACGAAGCGGTGGCGGCGCTCGCCACGGTGATCCGCAACGCCCTGACCCGCCTTCCCGCAGAAATTGCCCGGACGACCAATTATTACCGCAGCCAGCACGGCGGAAGCGCTCCCCGGCGCGTGCTTCTGGCTGGCGGAGGTGCCAATCTCCCATACACCCTCGAGTTTTTCGAAGAGAAGCTCAACCTCCCGGTCGAGTATTTCAACCCGGTCAGAAACGTCATCCTCGGCAAGAATGTCGATCCCGCCGTCGTCCAAAGCGAAGGCCACCTGATGGGTGAGCTCGTCGGGCTCGGCCTGCGCGGAATCGGAAAATCCGCCATCAACATCGATCTCGTGCCCCAGGTCGTCGAGCAGTCCCGCGCGGCGGACCGACGCAAGCCGTTCCTGATCGCGGCCGCCGCCGTCTTGTTGGGCGGGATCGCAGTATGGGCGGCTTTCGAAAACATCGCAGGCTCCAAAGCGACCGAAGAGGCGAATGCGATGGAGGGAACGCGCGAGACGTTGGCTCCGATCAAGGCGGGCATCGATCAACTTCTCAAAAAAGAGGACAGCCTCCGCCAGATCGCCACGGGCTACACCGATGCGGAATCCGCCCACGTGTTCTGGATGGACCTCCTGGCCGAAGTCCGCGGTGCCTTGGCCAGCGACGCGGTCTGGGTGACTGACCTGGAGCCTCTTCACGGCTACGTTCCGCCGCTGCCAGGTGCGAAAATCGCCAGCGGCAAGCCGGACGCCAAGGATCAGAGCGGCAAATCCGTCGTGAAGCCCGATTTTTCGGCCGCCACCTATGGCAGCTCCTCGATGGTGGATCTCAAGATCGAGGCACCCGTCCAAGGTAAAAAACCGGCCACTGCCGCCACCGCGTTGACCGCCAACGCCGTCCGCATCAGAGGCTTCTGGCGCGAGACGGCCAAAAGCCAGAACGTGGTTTCCGAGCTCTTGAAAAACCTGCGGGATAAATCCATCGTTTTCCGCTTCAAGGTCAAGGACGCCAAAGGCGCGGAGATCGTCCTCAACGACGATCAAATCCTCAACATCACCGTGGCGGGCAAGGCCGGCGAGCTGGGCCTGCCTTTTGAAATCACCCTGCCTCTGGCCCGCGAAGTCGCTATCAAGTAGTCTTCGTCAACAATTTGCCTTCTGAAATATGAGTTGGATCAAGGATAACAAGTTCATCTTCGCCCTCGTGGGAGGAACCCTCGCGGGTGCCATCCTGCTGATTTTCGCGGGCACCCAAGGCTCCAGCCGCTACGCGCAGGCCAAGGAGAAATTCGACGCCGCAGCCGCCGATGCCGCCAGCTTCGAAAATCTCGCGCTCTATCCGACCGCCGCTAACCGCGACGCCAAGCGCAAGGCGCTTGACGGTTACCGCAAATCGGTGGACTCCCTCCAGATCGCCTTCGCGCCATTCCGTCCCAAGGAAATCGCCAACATCAGCCCGCAGGAATTCACGACGCGCGTGCTGGCCGCCAACACGGAGGTCCGCAAGGCCTTCGAGGACGCCGGAGCCACAATCCCGGAAGCGTTTTTCGTCGGCTTTGAAGGTTACAAAACCTCGCTGGCTCCGGCCAAGACCACCGGGGTTCTCGACTATCAGCTCGCTTCCATCAAGCACCTGATGCTTGAGCTGGCCAAGGCCAAGCCCGCCGGCTTGAAGAACCTCCATCGCCCCGCCCTGCCCGAAGAAGAGGGCAAGGAATACAAGCCTTCCGCCACCGCCGTCGCGCGGCCGTTTCCGTTGGAAATCGCCTTCGTCGGCCCCGAGAAATCGGCCCGCGAGTTCCTTTCCGCCATCACCAAGCCAGAGAACCAGTTTGTCGTGATCCGCTCGCTCCGCGTCACCAACGACAAAAAAGATCCACCGCGGACCGCCGACGCCAAGTTTGACAAGCCGACAGCTCCCGCCAAGGCCGCAGATGTCTTCGGCGGAGGATTCGTGCTGCCGGGCGATGATGCCGCCGCCCCGGCGGGGCAAGCCCCCAAAACCGCTGACACCAGCCGGATTCTCGCACAAGTTCTTGGAAACGAGCAGGTCCAAGTGTTTATCCGGCTTGATGTCCTCCAATTTCTTCCTGCGAAGAAACTCCCTTAACCCTGACAACCGCCCATCTCCCGACCATGTCCTGGTTTGCAAAGAATTACGAAAAAGCCGCCCTCGCCGGAGCCGTCGCGGCAGCCCTCGGCCTCGCCTTCTTGGGTTACTCCAAGTTTTCAAGGGTCGAGCAAGACTTCGGCGCGGGCCTCAAGGGCCAGGGTAGCAACAACGCCGCCGTCCGCGATGCCGATCTCATCCCCAAGACGGTCTCGTCCCTCAACCTCGACCGCGCCTGGAACCAGGCGCTTGACGGCGACCGGCCGGTGGACCTGTTCACCGGTATCCCGCTGTTTGTCTCCAGCCTCGCGCCGGAAAAACCGATCGACCTGCTGAAGGACGCTCCCGTCCATCCGCCGATCCCCAACATCTGGTGGATTGAGAACCGCCTCGACCCCGGTTTCGCCGATTCTCCGGGCCGGGATCCCGATCAGGATGGTTTCTCCAACCTCGAGGAATTCCAAGCCAGGACCGATCCCAACAACGCCAAGTCGGTTCCCTCCCTGATCGGCAAGCTGATGTATCTGAGGGACGAAAGCCTCGGCTGGGTGCTCCGTCCGGGATACGGATCGGATGGGAAGTTCCCGTTCAACTATCAGGACACCAAGGGCGGATTCAACAAGACCGGAGCCGCTGACATGATCGCTCCCGACGGGCTCTTCTTCGCAAAACCTCCGATGAAAGGCCGCTTCAAGCTCCTCGGCTCGGAAGTCCGCAAGGAGCTCAACAAGAAGATCAACATCGAGATGGAAATCACCATCGTGCGGATTGAGGACCAGCGTCCGAACAAAAAGGGCGTCGTCTATGAATTCCCGGCACCGCTCTCCGAGGACCGAAGGAACGATTACCTGAAATACGACCGCACGGCCGTTTTCTCCCTCGAAGCGCTCGGCCTCAACGGCAAGGAGTTCATGGTCGAGGAAAACACCCAATTCGCGCTTCCACCCGACAGCCCGAAAAAAGACTACCTCGCCAAGATCGTGACTCCCGAGTCGGTGACCATCGAATACACCAGTCCAACCGGGGAGACCAAAACCTTCCAGATTGGCAAGGGCGGTCTCGCCGCAGCCGCAGAATAGAATCTTTCAATAAATCGCTTTCCAAACCTCGAAAACATCTCCAGAAAACTCCATCTTAATATGCAAAAAACGCCAAGTAACCGATCCAGCCACACCGCCCTCGTGTTGATGGCGGTGGCATCCTCCATGCCCGCAACCGTGATGGTTGCCAACGCCGGCGAAGGCGGTTCCGGCCTCAGCAGTCTCGCCCAACGCGAAATGATCCGCCGCCAGGACGCCGTCGTCCAAGGCGACGCGCTCTTGAATGAGGGCCGCGCGGCATACGCCAAGGGGGACTATCAGCAAGCGGTCGATAAATATTCGCAGGCGATCAAGATTCTTCCTGATGCGCCGATGGTTTCGGACCGCCGTCAGACATACGTGGCCCATAAGAGCGACGCCAGCCTCGCCCTCGCGATGCAGCACCGCAAGGTTGGGAAATATTTCGAAGCGCGCGCCTTGCTGGAGGATCTTCTCAAGGTCGATCCGAACAACGGCGCCGCCAAACAGGAGCTGGGTTATCTCGACGATCCGATCCGCACCAACCCGGCCCTCACTTACGAGCACACCCAGAACATCGACAAGGTGCGCCGTGGACTTTACACTGCGGAAGGCTACTACAATCTCGGCAAATACGACGAGGCCAAACGCGAATACAACAGCGTGCTTCGCTTGGATGGCTACAACTCCGCTGCTCGCCGCGGCTTGGAGCGAATCGCCTCCGCCAAGTCAGACTACTACCGCGCCGCTTACGACCACACCCGCGCCGAGCTTCTCAGCCAGGTGGACGCCGCTTGGGAGCTCTCGGTGCCTGCGGAAGCGCCGATCGTGGATCAAACCACTTTCGGCTCGGACGCCATGAGCTCCGGCGTGGCTTACATCACCGCCAAGCTCAAGACCATTGTCATTCCTCGGATTGATTTCGAGGACACCACCGTCGAGGAAGCAATCGACTTCCTCCGTCTGCGCGCCGGCGAGCTCGACACCACCGAGCTCGATCCCGCACGCAAAGGCGTCAACTTCGTCATCCGCCGTCCACGCGCCGCCACCGCAGCTGCCGGCGATGCCGGGCTGCCCGCGGGAGGCGCTGACGCCCTGCCGCTCGCCGCCGGCGATCCGGGGACGCTCCGGGTCCGCGAACTGCGGATTCGCAACGTGCCGCTTGCCGTGGCTCTCAAATACATCTGCGATCAGACCAAGCTCCGCTACAAGGTGGATGACTTCGCCGTCACCCTCGTGCCTCTCGCCGAAGGCGGTGAGGACGTCTTCACCCGCACCTTCCGCGTGCCGCCTGATTTCAACACTGCGCTCGACAGTAGCGGTGGTGGAGCCGATGGCGGTGCCGCCGCCGATCCATTCGCCGAGACCAAGTCCGGCACCGCTACCTTGACGGCTCGCAAGCCGATTCTCGAGCTCCTCAAGGGCGCTGGCATCGTCTTCGCTGAAGGCAGCTCCGCCACCTTGAGCAACTCGGGGGTCCTGCTCGTCACCAACACCCCGACCGAACTCGACAAGGTCGAGCAGCTCGTCCAAACGATCAGCAACACCAAACCGAAACAGGTCAAGATCACCACCAAGTTCGTCGAAATTTCCCAGGAAAACAACGAGGAACTCGGCTTCGACTGGATCGTCGGTCCCTTTGGTTCCGGTGACGTCTTCGGTGCCGGCGGCACTGCGGGAAATCAACCGGCCCGCGTCGGCAATGATTTCACCGGCCCGCTCGTTCCCGGCGTGCCTCTGGCCGGCGAGAACGACGTCAACAACATCCTCACCAACGGCAACCGCAGCGGAGACACCGCAGTCAACCGCAACAGCATCGATTCGATTCTCAACAACCCGAACCGCACCGCCCAGCAGTCGAACGTCGCTCCGGGCATCATGTCCATGACCGGTCTGTTCTCGGATGGCCAGGTCAAGATGATCATGCGCGGCCTGTCCCAGAAAAAGGGCACCGATCTCATGACCGCACCCTCGGTGACCGCCAAGTCCGGCCAGAAGGCCACCATCGAGATCATCCGTGAGTTTATCTACCCGACCGAATACGAACCCCCGGAACTTCCAAACTCCGTCGGCGGCGGCAATAATGGTGGTGGCGTTGGTGGCGGCGGCGGCGGCAATACCACCATCCCGGTCACCCCCGCCACGCCGACTGCTTTCGAGACCCGCAACACCGGCGTGACCCTTGAAATCGAGCCCACCATCGGTGAGAACGACTTCGTGATCGACCTGCGCTTCGTCCCGGAAATCGTCGAATTCGAAGGCTTCATCAACTACGGCAGCCCAATCCAAACCTCCGGCACCACAAGCATTTTTGGCGATATTTTGGACCCGATCACCGGTCTGATCACCCAGGGAGTTGTCGGCACCGAGCCCAACACCATCACCCTCACCGAGAACCGCATCGAGATGCCAGTGTTCTCGGTCCGCCGCGTCAACACCGCGCTGACCATCTATGACGGCTACACCGTCGCTGTCGGTGGCCTGATGCGTGAGGACGTCCAGAACGTCGAGGACAAGGTGCCGATTCTCGGCGACATCCCGCTCATCGGCCGCCTGTTCCAAACCAAGGGCGAGAACCGCATCAAGAGCAACCTGATCATCTTCGTCACCGCCCAGATCATCGACGCGACCGGCCGGCCGCTCCGCGGCGCGGATGCGGGGCAATCCATCCCGGTTCCGACCGATGGCGGCACAGATCTCGGCGGCGGGGTGCTGCCTCCGCTCTGAGGGTCCTAGTCCGCCTTCCCGGTCCTGCTCTTTGGCAGGCCGGGGGTGCCAACCGGCGGGCTTGAATCACATAAAACAACCACTCGTCTTCGATCCAGCCTGCTTTCCATCCTCTTCCTTTCACCACCCGTTTTATCGAACAAAACCCGAATTCTCTCTTATCCCATCATGAAACCTTATTTCGCATTACTCTGTTCGATAGGCCTTGCCTTGCAGACTTTGGTGAGCACCGCCCAGGATCTCTTCAAGTTTTCGCAAGTCAAGAACGACGTCGAGGTCACGATTCCGGTGCCCTACACGCCCTTCGGTAATCGCCTCGAGTTCAATCGCTACGGCGACGATGGCTCGAAATGCGTGCTCGACGCCAGCGGCGTGCTCACATGGATCGATAGTCAGGGAGTGGTCCGCCTGCTGCCGAACACCTCCACGGCAATTCCTTTGTTTGTCACCAACTCGGAGTGCCTCGTTTGGAGCAACCGCTTCGTTGATTACAATTCCTATCCGTCCCGGCCTAATGCCACCTTGGTGCTGTTCCGTGCGGTTGCCGGCAGCTCTGTCACCTCGTCCCCAGTCACTTTCCAAGGGAAGGAAATCCTTGAGACGGCTCCTACGACCATCACCACGGGTGCCCTCACTTTCATCAGCACCACCCGCAAGGACAATGGCGAGGAAACGCCTGGCACCCCAAGCCTAAACAGTAGCGACGACGCCGACATTCGCTTCTACCGCGTCACCTTCGATGCGGGGGTTCAGTTCGTCAAAGCTCTGTCGATTCCCGTCGAGTCTGTTCCTGATTTTGACATTGGCGTGACTGGGCCTGGTGTCAGCTCCATCGGCTTTGGTTCGGATGGATCCATGGCGGTCAAGATCCCGGATGTGCAGACCAATCCCAGACTGAGACCGGCGGAGTATGAGGACCAGTATCATTGGTTTGATAGCCAAGGTCGCAGTGTCCTCCTCAAAACAGCTCCCATTCCCGCCGTCGTTGGCCCCCCCGCCGTCGTCGCCGTCCCGGCCTTGACTGAGTCCGTCAGCCAGGTCTTGTTCTGCTCCGACACCCGCTTGGTCTATGTGGACACCGCCGGAGTCATCAAGGAGCAGCGCCGCAGCTTCGCCACCGGCGGCCTGATCGGTTCGCCCACAGACATTTCCTTATCCACTGCCACCGAGAAGGTGCTGGATCTCAGCAATTACGCCCGCGTCGGCGACCAGAAGTTCATCTACACGCTGGATGACGACAAAAAAACCGTCCGCACCTACCTGCTTGGCAGCACGGCGGTCCTCCGATCCACCGCCGTTCTCACCAATGCCATCACTACTTCCGCCGTCACGGGCACGGTCAATCCTGCCGATGGCTCCGCTTTGCTCTTTGATGAGGATTCGACCCAGCTCATCTGGCTGCACACCGGCGGTAGTGGATTCTCAGCCATCGGCACCAGCCAATCACGGCCGTTATACGTCACCAACGAACAGGCGGTGATCTGGGAAAACGCCGCGGCTCAGGCCGGAGGTAATGGCACGCTTCCCAATGCCGTCGTGGCCCATTTTGACAAAGTCCTCACGCGCACCGTGGTCTCGACCACTGGCACCAACCTGCTCAATACCTCACGCATCACTCCGGATTTCGAAAACTGGCTCATCACCACTTCCAGGAAAACCGATGCGGACACTTCGCTGCTCACCACCTACAACCTTGGAACGACAGAATTTGTCGACGACGACCGCGACCGTCTGAGCAACGCCGAGGAAATCACCCCGCCCGCCACGCGCCCGTTCCCCACGTCCAAAACCGACATCGGAGATCCGGACACGGACGGCGACGGCATATTTGACGGTTTGGAAGTGCATCCGTTCCGGATTGTTACCGGAAACTTCACCTACGAAGAAGCCCGCTTGGACGCCATCCGCCGTGGGGGTCGCCTGACGGTGCTCGACACGTCCGCAAAAGTGGACCAACTCAAAAAGCAACTTCTCAGCGAGAACAGCGGCCGACGCCTGTGGCTTGGCGGCGGTGACATGGAAGGTGGCACCGAGCCCGCGAACTCCCGTGAAGGCAATTATCAGTGGTTGGACGCCTTCGGCCGGCTCTTCAATACCGCCGGCGTCCGGACCACCGTGCCGATCACCGTGTTCAACTGGGGCACCGGTCAACCGAGCAACACAGGCAACGCCGACGGCTTGCAGTTGGAGGAGAATTACAAATGGAGTCTGGCTCCGGTCAGCCAGAGGCAGGGCTATGTGCTCGAGTATTCCGCGACCAATCCCACCGTGGCCGATACCGACGGCGACGGCCTGACTGACGGCAGCGAAATCACCAGTGGCACCAATCCGGGGTCTGCGGATACCGACGGCGACGGCCTGACTGACAGCAGTGAAATCACCGGTGGCACCAGTCCGGTGTTGGCGGACACCGACGGCGATGGCCTGATTGACAGTGTCGAAAAGACGCTTGGCACCAACCCGCTGTTGGTGGACAGCGACGGCGACGGCCTGACTGACGGGGTTGAAGTGAACGGCCCTGGATTCACTTCCAACCCGCTGTTGGTGGATACCGACTTCGACGGAGCGAGTGATTTCGACGAAAAGAACGCCGTGCCGCCGACAGATCCACGGAACGTGTCGAGTGTCCCTGTGCTTCCTCCGCTAGAGCCCAGGCACAACCGCCCGGTTACCTACCAGTCACCCCAGACGGTGACGATTCCCTCCGCTTTCGCGCCCTTCGGACAGCGTCCCGACACCGACAAGATCGGCGACGACGGCTCGGCCGCGTTCCGGGACCGCAACGGTGTGCTCATCTGGGCGGATAAACTGGGCAAAGCGGTGTTGATTCCCAACAGCAGCCAAGCGAAAACCCTCTATGTCTCCAACACGGAGTGCGTGGTTTACGCCAACCGCTATGCCGCGGGTTACGACACCTGGGATTCAGTTTCCAACCTCATCATCTACCGCCGCGCGACGGACGGCACGGTCACGGCTTCGCCGACGATCGAGGTCCGGGGCACGGTATTGGACACCTGCCCGGTCACTCCGAACTCCTACGGATTCACCATCATCGCGGGCTATGGCTGGAATTATAGCATCACGGATTCCAGGCAGCGTTACCAGACGGGTTCGGATGCTCGGGGTCCTATTTATGACACTGTAAGTGTTGATCAGTGGCACAACATCAATTACGAGCAATACCGGATCACTTGGGATGCGGCTCTCCAGAGTCTCAATTTCGCTACGGTGTCGGTTCCCAAGACCAACACGAACCTGGGAGGCACCCGCATCCTCGGCTACGGGGATGACGGCTCGGTCGCTTTCGTCAACGATTTCGTCGCCCTGGACTTCTACGATGATGTGGATGATGGGGATCCCGGCGTGTTCAAGACCGGCCAGATGACCCTGTGGGCGACTTGGCAAATCAACAGCGAGATCATCGCGCGCACGGCTGCAAGCGGTAGAGAGGTCCGCGAGGTCGCTTATGTGTCGAACAACCGCTTGCTGTTGGAAGAGGCGGTTGTGAATGAATCCACCGGGCTCGAGACTGGAAATTACCAGATTTTGGACTTCCGGTTGGGCTCGAACGGTCTGCTGGACATTAACGGTTCTTCCCCTCTTCCCGCCGGACACAGCGTGCTGCCGGTTTCCACCTACACTCGTACCGGATTTCCGGCCTTCGTTTACACGATCAACACCGAGGGAACCCAAATCCAGCTCAACCGCCATGATGATACTTTGATCCCCTTGGGAGGAGCGGCGCCACTGCCCGGCAAGGTGATCGCGAGCAGTAGTTTCGTGCGGAACCCGCGCGACGGCTCGCTGCTGATCAAGTCCACCGGGGCCGCCGGAGTTCTCTGGATCCCCTCGACCGGCTACACCCCCACCACTCCGGCAACGGGTCTGGGTGCAGCAAAGAGCCTGCCAAACAGCACCCAAGCCCTTCCCATGTTCGTTTCCTCCTCGGAAGCGGTGGCTTGGATGAATCACAGTGCCTCGGTCGATCTGGGTGCGGGCGGGGTGTTGCCTTTGGCTCAAATTTCCCATTTCTCCAAATCGTCAGCATCAAGCGTCATCACCACCAAGAGTCTGACCCCACCAATCGTGGGAAGATACGTGGCCCTGCCATCGCCGCTGACGCCGGATCCGGATTCGGAAGGTTGGTTTATCAACACCTTCGAGAAAACCTCGGATCGCGCCGCCCTGATCCTGTCGTATCAACTGCTGGAACAGGATACCGACGGTGACGGACTCAGCGACCGCCTCGAGGACTTCTACGACACTAACCCGCTTCTGATCGATACAGATGGTGACGGACTTAACGACGGCAGTGAGATCGTGCGGGGAACCGATCCAAAACTGATTGATAGTGACAGCGACGGACTTGCCGATGGTAATGAGGTCGCGCGGGGAACCGATCCGCTCGTGAAGGATACCGATGGCGACGGCCGCCTTGATGGTGCCGAGGTGGATGCTGCAACCGACCCATTGAAGTTTGACGAGCCGGATGCCGACGGCGACGGCGTGAGCGACGAAGACGAGAGCGAAATTCTCCTCACCGATCCTGTCACGCCGTCCTTCGGACCGGGAACTGGCACGGAAGCGATTCCATTCAGCAACAGCCTGGTCAGCGGGGATTATTCCGGCTTGGTGTTCGATCCGAAGAGCGGTCAATCCTTCAAGCAGAACCTGCGGCTTTCGGCTAAAGGCTCGTTCTCCTCGTCCTTGTTGGGACTGGTTGTGGACAGCTCGTTCAAAGGCACCTTCTCCAGCACCGGAGCCTTCACCGCTCCGAACCCGACCAGCGGCCTGATCTCCGTCCAGATGAACCTAGTGAAACAGGGGGTGAACAAGTATTACATCGAAGGCAACTTCAAGACCCGCACGGGTGGCACGCTTTACTTCCAGTTGCGCCACACGCTCTACTCGAAGTCCGCTGCTTACCCTTCAGCCGGCAAGGTGACCTTCGAGGCCTCCCTTTCCGCCAGCGGTTCCGGTCCTGCCGGCAGCGCCGTGGCGACCGGCTCGATCAGTGCCAGCGGCCAGGTGGCGTTCAAGATCTACCTGCCGGACGGCAGCAGCAGCTCGTATTCCGCGCCGATTGTGGATGGCGATCTGATCCCGTTGTTCAGCCGCAGCAGCTCCAAGGCGCGCACCGCATTGCTTGGCGCGCTCAAGCTTGAAGATCTGACAGGACAGAGCGACTTCAACGGCTCGGTGCGCATGTTCAGCGCCGCCGGAGCGTCGGGAAGCCTGTTCCCATCGGGCTTCGACCAGCTCCGCGAGCTGACGGGGTCCCGCTTCTATCCGCCGGCCACGGGGGTGCTGCCACTGGCGAGCTTCGCGCCGAGCGCCAACAACTCGGTCTTCAACTGGCTGGGTGGAAACTTCGACGGCGTGCAAAAAGTCGGCACCTGGGCGGCGAATGGCAAAATGACTATTCCACCGACTCAGAATGACAAGGCCAAGGCGACCTTCACGTCCAGTTCCGGTTTGTTGACTCTCAGCTATACCCGCACCGACGCGACCCGCAACCTCTTCAACTCCACGGCCAAGGGCTACGCCGTGGTGGTGCAGAAAAGCAAAACATTCAAGGGCTACTACACCAGCGGTCTCTCCGCAGGCGACTTTGAAGTCGTGGCCAATACCTCCGGAATCAATCCCGAAATCACCTCGGTTTCCCCGCTGAACAAGTCCGTTCGCGCGGCGGCGACCTCCTACACGGTCACGGTTGGCACTGCTGGGATTTGGGATGTCGTGTTCCCCTCCTCAGTCAATTGGCTCACCGCCACGGTGAGCAGTGCCGCTGGCGAGACTGGATCGAGCCTCACGACGCCTGGCAACGGCAACGGCACGGTGGTGATCAACGTGACTCAGAATGTCACCAATGCCCGCCGCGAGGCGGAGATCACAATCGCCGGAGTCAAGCACACCCTAAAGCAGGAATTCAACTGATCGGCGGGAAATCCGGCCATGGTTTCCGGAAAATCCATCAATTGCCTCCGCCCCTTGGGGGTTGAGGCAATTGCTTTTCATACCCAACAGAATCCCCGATGAGCACCCGCAAAAGCAAAACGACCTCTTCCCAGAACCGCCGGTGGCTGGCGGGTGGCTTGCTCGCGTTGGTGGTCGCCATGTTCCTGGTTTTTGTAAACCCGGGACGGCGTAATAAAAGTTCTCCTTCCATTGGCGGAGGGGGGAGTCCGGCGGTTGCCAGTGAGGCTGGAAATTCTCCTGCGCAACCGCTTGTCGGCCCGGAAGCATCGGCACCCCGGCGCGCCACCCGCTCCTCGCTCGACAGGACTGCGGTGAAAGACAAGTCGATTTCCAGCCAGTTTTCCCAGGTGGAACGCCTTCTCACGGACAGTTCGCTGTCCATGCTTCAGACGGCGCAAGGATTGTGCGGAATTGCCCGCAGCCGCGAACTTTCCGACGAAGAGCGCGACGAGGCGTTGGCTCACGGCCTGAACCTTGACTTCGGAGCTTTCGCCGCGCTGGCGACGGATCCCTCGCTGCCGGTGACCTTGGCCCAGCGCTATTTCGACGAGCTCGCCAACCGCGGTCATGTGCCGCAACAGCAGATCGAGGGCTATCTCGGCTTGATGGGCCATGGTGACGAGGGCATCCGCACCCAGGCAACGGAGCAGCTTTCTTTCGTGCTGGAGGACGAGGCACTTGCCGAGACTCCCGAAGCACTCCGCCGGGCGGCGCTCGAACGGCTCGAAACCCTGAAGCTCGCCCCGCCGGAGCAGAATCAGGCCGCGACCGAAGGCTCCGCCGAGAAACCGGCTGCGGAGTGAAGTCGCCGCGCCTCAGGTTTTCTGCGAATCCAGCCGCTAGCCGCACGAGTGGCTGTCGGCGGTGGTGATCTTCGACGGCGACGAGGCCGTCCATCGGATTTCCCGGTACGCTACATCGAGCTGTAAAATTCTTCCCGCATGGGCATTGTCGATCCCCGCCCGGAGGTGGCGAAGCTGGTGAAGGCGCTTGGGGGCGGCAAGCCGTGGCGAGGGGAAAAATCCCTTCTGTCTTTCACCTGCGGCCCGTGATTCATTTCCGCCATGCACGCGCCTGACCTGACTCCCGAACTCCTCTCCCCAGCGGGAAACTGGGATTGCGCTCGCGCCGCAGTGGCCGCAGGGGCAGACGCCATCTATTTCGGCCTGCCGCGTTTCAACGCCCGACTGCGCGCGGACAACTTCATCGACGCGGATCTCGACGAACTCATGGAATACCTCCACCGCCACGGCGTGAAAGGATTCATCGCGATGAACACCCTCATTTTTACCAGCGAAATGAAGGTCGCCGAGGAGCAGCTCCGGAAAATCGCCGCCGCCGGCGTGGACGCGCTCATCATCCAGGATCTCGGCCTGGCCAAGCTCGCCCGCGAGGTCGCGCCGAACGTCGAGCTCCACGCGTCCACGCAGATGACCATCACCTCGCCGGAAGGCCTCGCCTTCATCGAGTCGCTCTTCCCGCTAGAACGCGCTGTTCTCGCCCGCGAGCTTTCTATCAAGGAGATTCATAAATTCCATTCGTCCGCGGTCGAAACCAAAACCCCGCTGGAAGTTTTCGTCCACGGCGCGCTCTGCGTCGCCTACTCAGGCCAATGTCTAACCAGCGAGTCGCTCGGCCAGCGCAGCGCCAACCGCGGCGAGTGCGCCCAAGCCTGCCGCATGCCCTATGAAATCGTGGTCGATGGCGAGACCCGCGAACTCGGCGCGGTCCGTTACTTGCTCAGCCCGCAGGACCTCGCCGCCGTCGATCTCGTCCCCGACCTCGTCCGCGCCGGAGTGAAATCCTTCAAGATCGAAGGCCGCCTCAAGTCGCCCGAATACGTCTCCGCCGTCACCCGCGTCTATCGAAAAGCGCTCGACGCCGCCGTGGCTTCGGTTTCCGACCGCCAAGCCTCTGAAAGTCCCATCACCCCGTCCGACCGCTACGAGCTGGAAATGACCTTCTCCCGCGGCCTCAGCACCGGGTGGTTCGCGGGCACCAACCACCCGTATCTCACCCACGGGAAATTCGGTAAGAAGCGCGGCCCGCTGCTCGGCACCATCATCGACTGCGGCCCCGGCTGGATCCGGCTCGGCGAACTAACCGGAGTTCCGTTCGCCGCCGGCGACGGCGTCGTCTTCGATGCCGGCGAGAACCGCGACCTGGAACAAGGCGCGCGCATCTGGGTGATCGAGGGCGACCGCCTCATTTTCCACCTCACCTACAGCGGCATCAATTTTGATCGGATCAAGCCCGGACAAACCCTTTACAAAACCTCCGATCCCAAGCTCGACTCCGAGCTCCGCCGATTCTGGCAGAACTCCCGGCCCGCAGAGAGGAAATCCGCGATCGACATTATTGTTAGCGGCAAGCCCGGCGAACCGATGGAAGTGCGGAGTGGCGAGTTCGGAGTGCGGAGTGAAATGCCGCTGCAAGAAGCGTCCAAGCACCCGCTCGGCACCGGGAAACTCGTCGAGCAACTCGGCCGTCTCGGCGACTCCTCGTTCGAGCTCGGCACCCTCGAGAACCAGCTCGAAGGAAACTGCCACATCGCCGTTTCCGCGCTCAACCAGCTCCGCCGGGCCCTGGTGAAGCAGTTGGAAACCGCCGCCGCGATCAAGCCGGTGCTGCCGAAAATCACCACGACTTACCGCGATTTGCTTCCGGATATTTCGCGCTCCGCACCCGCCACTCCGCACTTGTCCGTCCTCTGCCGCACACTCCACCAAGTCACCGCGGCCCTCGAATGCGGCGTGGAAACCCTCTACTGTGACTTCGAAGACCCGCGCCGCTACAAGGAGGCCGTCAGCCTTGTTAGATCTCAAATTTCAAATCTCAAACCTCGAATCCACCTCGCCACCCCGCGCATCCTCAAGCCCGGCGAGACCGGCTACCTCAAGCTCATCGAAAATGCCGAACCCGACGGCCTGCTCCTCCGCAACCTCGGTGCGCTCCACTATTACAAGGACCGCAGCGACCTGGAAAAAACCGGCGACTTCTCGCTCAACGTCGCCAACCCGATCACCGCGAAGCTCCTGATGGAAAACGCCGCGCTCGACTACCTCACCGTTTCCTACGACCTCAACATCGGCCAGGTGCTGGAGCTCCTGCACAGCGCGCCACCCGAGTGGTTCGAGCTCACGCTGCACCAGCACATGCCGATGTTTCACATGGAGCACTGCGTCTTTTGCACCTTTCTGAGCAGCGGCACCACCTACAAGGATTGCGGCCGCCCTTGCGAAACCCACGTCGTCCACCTCCGCGACCGCGTCGGCCAACTCCACCGCCTGCAGGCCGACGTCGGCTGCCGCAACACGCTCTTCAACGGCAAGGCCCAGACCGGTGCCCGCTACTACGAGCACCTCCGCAGCGCGGGGCTCTCGCGCTTCCGCGTCGAGCTGCTGGACGAAGTCGAGGACGCCGCGAAAACCATCCGCGCCTATCAGGATCTGCTCGGCGGTGAGTGCGACGCGTTCGACCTCATCGACCAGGTCCAAGCCCTCGAAAAACTCGGCGTCACGGAAGGCACGCTGGCCGAGCTGTGACAAGCGCCCGCGCGCGAATGCTGACGAACATGCCCGATTCCGCTCTGAATCACCCTTTCCAAAGCATCCGCACGCCGAACAGGACCAGCACACAGCCGAAGATGCGGGTGAGCGCGTGGTTGCTGAGCGAGCGCATCAGGTCGCTGCCGAACCATGCGGCGGCGGCGGAGGCGAGGCCCACGGCGAGGACGATTTTCCAATCGATGAGTCCTGCGACGCGAGAGTTGTTAGCCGTGGCGGCGATGGCCGTCACGATGATGACCGCCATCGAGGTGGCGACGGCCTGCTTGTGCTCGATGCCGAGCGCGAGGACGAAGGCGGGCACCATCACAAGTCCGCCGCCGACACCGCAGAGCGCGCCTAGCAGCCCGGCGACAAGGCCGATGAGAATGGCGGATATGATGAATTTCATCGGCGCGTGGGGGTTACAGTTTTTTGAGCTCCTCCAGATCGATGAGACCTTTTGCTCTCCCTGATGTGGCTTTGTTTCTTATCAAATCATTCTCGCGCTCTCTGAAGTTTTTGAGCGACCGGCGGGTGGCAATTTTCTCCATGGAATTTGTGGGAAACTTCTTCGGGCAAGGTCGCACGTAGCGTGGTGGAGCGCCAGATCAAATCCTGGGTTTATGCCTCGTCAGCAGAATTTGTGCGAGCGAGGAGGCCTTCAAAAGGGTCAAGCCAAACGCCCTTTGGATGAGTTGATGGTTGAAAGTTGATGGTTGATAGGAAGAATCGAATCCGCCAATCTTCCCCTTTCCATCAACTCTCAACTTTTTCTCCGTGAGTCCCATCACCATTGCCGCCGTCAAGGAACAAGCCGGGGAAATCCCCGTCCACGCCGCGATCCACGCTCAGCTCCAGTCCTGCGCCACCCGCAAGACCAAGGGCGGAAAACCCTACTTGGAGCTCGTCTTCGCTGACTCCACCGGCCATTTCTCCCTGAAAGTCTGGTCCGACTCGCCGATCTACGACGTCGCGGAAAAACTCGCCGAAAACACCATCGTCCGCCTCGAAGGCGAATGGACGCAAAACCAATACGGCGTCAATCCGAACCACCTCACGTGGCACCTCCTCGATGACACCGCCATCGCCAACTTCCTCGCCGGAGATCCCGCCACCCGCGAAAAACAGGAGCGCGACTACGCCGACATCCAGCGCCTCTGCGCGTCGATCACCGACCCGCGGCTGCACGGGCTTTGCGCGCAATTCCTCCAGCAGATGGGCGACCGTTTCCGCCGCACCGCCGCAGCGAAGAAGAACCACCACGCCCGCCGCGGCGGCCTCGTCGAGCACGTCGCCCAGATGATGCGCTCCGCCGCCGCGCTGTGCCCGGTTTACCCCGAGCTCAACCGTGATCTGCTCCTAACCGGCGTAATCTTCCACGACTGCGGGAAACTCTGGGAGAACTCCTATCCGGAAGACGGCTTCGGCCAGATCCACAGCATCCACGGCGAAATGTTAGGTCACATCCCGCTCGGCATCGAGCTGGTCAACAAGCTCTGGAACGACCTCCTCGCCGGCCCGGATGCCGAGGCATGGAAGGCTCTCAAGCCGCCCACCGAGATGACCCGCCTGCACCTGCTGCATCTCATCGGCAGCCACCACGGGCATTTTGAATTCGGCTCGCCCGTGCTCCCGCGCACGCCGGAAGCATTCGCCCTCCACTACATCGACAACCTCGACGCGAAGATGGAAATGCTGCGCGACGCCTACTCGCAAGCCACCGAGATCGCCCCCGGCATCTACGACCGCGTCTTCCCTCTGCCGACGAATCTCGTGCGCCCCCTGTCCACCTTTATTCCGCCGCCACCTTCACCAGACAATAACACCGGAGCAGACTGAGCAACGTGGCGGCGATCACCGGTCGCCGCGAGGAAAGATAAGGGTGGCGTGACGTGCGAAGGCCGGAGTGGTCGTTGCGGTGTGGACTGCGCCGAAATGTGGGAGCTTTCCCAGAAGCGAGGACACGTCCCGCGCAGTCCAAAGTGGCTGCTCTCAAGCCAGCATCGGCTCGGCGAGGCCGGCGCGGACTAGCAGGGGTTCCAGTTCCGGATCGCGGCCCATGAAGCGGCGGTAGAGTTCGTCCGGGGCGACGGAATTTCCCTTGCTGAGGATGTGCTCGCGGAAGGCCATGCCGGTCTCGGGATTGAGAACGCCCTCCTGTTGGAAGCGGGTGAAGGCGTCGGCGTCCAGCACTTCCGCCCACTTGTAGGAATAGTAGCCCGCAGCGTAGCCGGTGGGGCTGCTGAATAGGTGGCTGAAGCGCCGCATCATCGAGGGCGACTGGGTCTTGAGCGGCGCGAGGTAGTCGGCCAGGACCTCGCGATCCACTGCATCGAGGTCTTTCCCGAGGAAATCCGCCAGGCGGGTGTGGAGTTCGAGATCGAGCTTGGCGAGGGCAAGCTGGCGCATGAAGGCGGAGGCGCTGAGGTAGTTTTTCGCGGCGATCATTTTCATGAAAAGAGCCTCCGGGATCGGCCCGCCGGTCTCGAAGTGGCGCGCGAAGAGATCGAGCGACTCGCGGTCCCAACAGAAATTTTCCATGATCTGCGAGGGCAGCTCGACGAAGTCCCACGGCACGTTGGTGCCGGCCAGGGATTTGACGGCGACCTGGCTGAGCAGGCCGTGGAGCAGGTGGCCGAACTCGTGGAAGATCGTCTCGACCTCGCTGTGCGTTAGAAGCGCGGACTTGCCGTCCACCGGCGGGCTCATGTTGCCGATGATCAGTCCGAGGTGCGGCTCGCCGGGCGCGCCGGTGTGCAGCGAGTTCATCCACGCGCCGCCGCGCTTCGACTCGCGCGGGTGCCAGTCGGCGTAGAACGAGCCGAGGTGGGCGGCGGTTTTCGAGTCGTGGATCTCGTAGAAGGCGCACTCCGGGTGCCAGACTTCCACGACGCCCTCCGGCAGCGTGGCGGGTCCGCCGCCGGGTTGATAGAAGACGGTCTTGAGCTGGCGGATGGTGATGCCGAAAAGCCGGGAGGCGATTTCAAACATGCCGGCCATCACGCCGTCCACCGGGAAATAGGGGCGCAGCGCCTCCTCGTCGAAGTCGTAGTTCTCCTGGCGCTGCTTTTCCGCCCAGTAGGCGACTTCCCACGGCTCGAGCGGGCCGACGGGCTGGCCGGATTTCGCGGCCTTGTATTGGGCGAGCTGTTTGTGCTCTGCCAGAAACGACGGATGAATGCGGGCGTGGAGATTCTCGATAAAGCCGAGAGCGGTGCCGCCGTCTTTCGCCATGCGGCGGATGAGTGTTAGATCGGCGAAATGTTGGTGGCCGAGGATGCCGGCCTTTTCGTGGCGGAGGCTGAGGATCTGCCAGACGAGCGCGGTGTTGTCGAACTGGCCGGTGGCCCCGACTTTCGAGGACGCCTCCCAGACCTGGCGGCGGATCGCGTCGTTGTGCAGGTGCTGCATGATCGGGAACATCGACGGGAACTGAAGGGTGAAGCGCCAGGCAGGAGCGTCGTGGCCCTTGGCGCGGGCGTTAGAAGCCGCGCCGGCGATGGCGGATTCCGGCAGGCCTGCGAGTTCCGCCTCGTCGGTGATGACGAGTTCCCACGCGTTGGTGGAGTCGAGGACGTGCTCGGAGTATTCCTTGGTGAGCTTGGAAAGCTCCGCCTCGATGGCGGCGATGCGTTCCTTTTGCCCGGCGGGCAGATCCGCTCCGGAGTTGCGGAAGTCCGCCAGGGTCTCCTCGACGAAGCGCTGCTGGACTGCGGGAAGCGAGGCGATTTCCTGACGCCCACCCACCGCCTTGATCACCGCCCACAAGCGGTCGTTCAGGGCGAGCGACGAGTAGAAATCAGTGACCTCCGGCAGCATCTTGCCGAGCGCCTCGCGCTGGGCGGGCGAGTCGCACACCGAGTCGAGGTGATTAAGGCGTCCCCAGCCGTCGTTGAGCTGCTCGGCGGCGTTTTCGAAGGCAAGGAAAGTGGATTCATAGGTCGCCGCAGCGGGATCCTGCGCGCAAATGGCCTCGATGTTCTGCTTCGCGAGATCAAGCGCGTGGCGGATGTCCGGCTCGACGGCTTCGGGAACAAGCGTGGACCAGCGGATTTGGAAATCGGGAGCGAGGAACGGATGCATGGATAAAATTAGGGTTATTCAGGATCGCGCATTCTGTCAAAATTTACTTCCCGGCAGAGCGACAAGCGGGTTCCGAGGGTAGTGTAGGCGGTCTTGAAGCGCTGGAGGACAGACTCGGCAACGGCCTCGCGGTCGATCTCGGTGAGTTCGGGGCGATCCCGGGCTCGCGTATTGAAGTTCCAGGCGTTTGAGAAATTTTTCGAGTTTCTCCTGATCGATCATGGATAGGCCTGTGGGGTGTGAAGCGGGTAAGATCAGAAGACCTGGGATGACAAGGCCGGAGGCCGGGACTGGGACGTCTCATTTGGCATCGACGGTCGCAGACCGCCGCTACAAGGCGGCTCGGCGGCGGAGGGGTGTTTCATCGCGCCGGCTCCAGTCGGGACTGTCGAGCCTTCCGGTCGGCAGCCACGGCCATTGCCAATGACCGGTATCCATTTCCTTGATCAACCCTCCTGATGTGGGCGGGATTCCGGATCGAGGCGATCTGATCTCTCAGCAATTCACGAAGCACGAATCCATAGACTTCCTGCTTCTCCATTCCCAAGTCACCGTCGAGACGGAAAATGCCGGCCACCTTGTGCGTCCCATGCCGATTCGTGATCGTGTGTTCATTCCACAGCATCTCAACCGTGGTGGTCTCGACGTTGGGGACCAGACCCTCCAGCCTCTCGCGTTCATCGGTGGAGACGATCGCGTTGACCACCAGGCTCGTGGGAACCCAGCCGAACAACCGGATGTCGCCGCGCTCGCAGACAATCCGGATTTCCTGCCGGTCCAGCTGCCCGCACTGGTGGAATCCATGATAGAAATTGGCGAGTACCCCGTCTCCGTAGCGGACCGCGCACTGGACCTGCTCGATCACTTCGGCAGCGCCCGTGCCGCCGGGGCGGACTCCTTCCTGAGCGGACACCACCTCGCCCTCGCCGAAGAACATTTCGAACAGATCGAAAAAATGAACCACGTGCTCGATGAAGATTCCCCCGCTCTTCTTCCGGTCCCAGAACCAATGCTCCGGCGGAAGCGTGTCATCACTCGCATAGTTTTCGTGAAACGCATGGATCGGCGGTCCCAGCAACCCCTGCTCGAGAATCTTGCGGGCGCACTGGCACAGCGGGTTGTAGCGCATGATCAGGTTCACCCCGAGGACCCGTTGGTTTGCGGAGGCCGCCTCCAGCATCGCCCGGCCATCCTCCAGCCGCGTCGCCAACGGCTTCTCAGTGAGCACGTGCTTGCCCGCATTCAGCGCGGCCACCGCCAGTTCCATGTGCGTGGACGGTGGCGTGGCGATGTGAATGATGTCGACCTCCTCCCGCCGAATCAGCTCCTCCGGCGTGGACACATGGGAAATACCGAACTCCTCCGCCGCAGCTGCCGCCGCCTCATCCACCACATCCGCCACCGCCACCGCCCGGACACCTTCCAGCCCCCGGTATTGATCCAGACAAAATCGCCCGAATCCTCCGGCACCTATCAAACCCAGCCCGAGCAGCGCGGAAGGCGAGCCAGCTGCGATGCCGGAATTTGGAATCTTCGCGTCCATGGCATCGGAGAATCTCGCCTCGATCGGAGGTCATTTCAACTTCTCTTTCCATTGAGCCGCCAGAAATGCTCCGAAGTCTCGGAGGTTGGCCCAAGTGCTACCTCGGGTTCTCGTCAGTGGTGTCCCAACTAACAAGCGTCAAGCGCCATTTTGATCGAGGGCGTCGTTGAGTTCGGGGACTTGCGGGCGCTGGGCGGGGGGCAAAGACGACGAGATCGAGGTCGGAATTCGCTGCGGATGCCGCGCCGAAACGCGAGATGGGATTTCACGCGGATTCCTAAACGCTCCGCCGGCCTTGCATCGCGCGCATCAGGGTGAGTTCGTCCGCGTGCTCGAGACCGCCGCCTGCGGGCAGGCCTTGGGCGATGCGGGTGAGCTTGCAATTCCGGCCGCGCAGCAGTTCCGCCAGGTAGTTCGCGGTCGCCTCGCCTTCCACATCGGAGCCAAGCGCGAGGATGACCTCGATTTCCTCCGGCGCGGCCTCGATCCGCCGGACCAGCGGCGGGATGCGCAAGTCCTCGGGAGAAACGCGGTCGAGCGGCGAGAGCTTGCCACCGAGGCAATGGTAGCGGCCACGGAACGCGCCGGAGCGCTCTAGCGGCAGGACGTCGGTCGCCTGCTCGACGACGCAGAGAGTCTTGTCATCGCGCGCCGGGTCGTCGCAGACGTCGCAGCCGGCCTCGGTCGCGAAGAACCCGCAGACCGGGCAAGGCCGGACCGCCTCCTCCGCAGCTAACAACGCTCCGGCAAGCATCGCGGGATCGGCCTTCGGACTTTGCAAAAGCCACACCGCGATGCGCTCGGCACTGCGCGGGCCGATCCCCGGCAGGCGCTTGAGCTCGCCGACGAGTGCTTTGACAGGCTCCGGGAAATCAACGCGCTTCATCAGGGGGGGCGGAGGAGGTTCTGGCAGGGAGGGCCACCGGTTCATCGCAGGCCATCCGGTGATTTCCCGCATAAACCAAGGCGCAAACTCCGGACCAAATCACGGCGATGAAAGGAGCGGCGATGTCGGGCGCGTGCGCCGCCAAGGCGAGCACCGGAGCCCACGCAGCGACCACGACCATCGCCGTGATCCACAGCACGAGGCGCCGCCAGGTCCCGGCCACGCTGAGGATCGCGAACGAGAGGCCGAAGGCAAACAGCGCCGTCGCCAGCCATACGGTCCAATGGGGCAGGGCCTTGGGAAAGTTAGAAGCCGCGCCCTGCGAGACGATGCCGCCGATCACCTGATTCACCCGGTCCAGAACTCCCAGCAAGCCCAGCCCCGCCGCGAGCAGGAGCGAGAGCGACCCGATGGCGACGTCCGGAACTAACACATGGCCTTCCGGTCGTGGATGTGAGGTTTTTCCCATGGTCACTTTTTCCGCATGAAACTCTCCTCGTAGGGCGGCTCAGCGGCGAGCACGCGATCGACGGTCAGCACCGGCTGGATGACACCTTCCTCCAACGGAAAGCGCATAGTGCCAGCAACTTTCACCCAGCCGTTTTCGGGAAATTCCGGCGGCGTCTTGCCGAACTCGAGGACGATCGGGATCGCCCGGCTGTCGGCGGCGCAGCAGGTGATGAACAAGCGGTAGAGGCGCTTGCGCGAGCCGTGCGGGTTGCGGATTTTCTCGTCCATCCAGCGGCCTTCGGTTTCCACCTTGAGGCCGTCGAGCAAGCCCTGCATTTCGCGGTCGCCGCTGGAGAAGAACAACTCCATCAGGTTGAACTCGAGAAATCCGTCCGGCGTCTTGCGATGGCTTTTCTCGATTTCCTCAAGGGTCAGCGCGGGCAGCGACGAGGCGAGAAACGGCAGGGAAACGGCCGAGGGCGCGTCATACAGCCCTTTCCGCGAGAGCGCGGCGGCGGAGTATTCGTCCTTGGTCCAAGCGACTGATAGAACGACCGGCACGATCATCAGCAGCACTGCGGTGAGCGGGTGCATGTCGCCGCTTTCGTGGTCGTGCGGGTCCTCCTCGCCGCCGTGGTCGTGGCCGCAACCTGCCTGCTGGCCCGCAGTGAGCAGGTTGAAAAGCCCGAGCACCGCAAGCCCCAGCCCGCCCGCGAAGGAAATGATTCGGAAGTCCGGTGCGAGGTATTTGGTGATCCGCCCGCTGGCGTAGAAATACAACAGCACCGCGCTCCAGACGAGCACCGCGAGGGAGAACAGGATGCGCCGGTTGCGGGAATTCATTTCGCTGCGAACACGAGTTGTTGCCAGTAGATCGAGATCCCGCCGATGGCGAGAAAGAGCCCGATGGCGAGAAGGACGATGAACCGCTTGCGCAGTACGGTTTGATAGAGGAAGAGCAGTTTCACATCCATCATCGGGCCGAAGGTGAGGAAGGCGAGTTTCGCGCCCCATGAGAATTTATCCAGAGTGGCCGCGATGAAGGCGTCCGAGGTGCTGCAGAGGCTGAGGATGAAGGCGAGGGCCATCAGCGCGGCCGGCGCGGCGGTCGGGTTTTTCGCGAGGCCGTCGAGCCATTGCGCACCGGGCGCGATGCCGGTGTTGAAGAGCGCGGTGATCGACACGCCGATGGCGAAATAGACCGCGACATCGACGAAGTCCTTCATCGCCGAGCGGAAGGCGGCGACCAGCCGGTTTTCCTCCGCGGGCTCGTCGTGCGAATGATCGTGGCCGCAGCAGGAATGATCGTGGGCGGCTTTTGTCTCGTCCTTCTCCAGGCTCTCTACCAGCTTCGCCTTCAGCACCGAGGCGAGCGGAAGTTTCGAGACGATCATGCCGACGGCCACCGCGATGAGGAAACCTAGCAGCAGCCGCGAGCTGGTCATCATCGCCGCGCCTTGGCCTTGGAAGGCTTTCCAGGTGCTCAGCGCGGTGATGGGATTCACGATCGGGGCGGCGAGCATGTAAGTCAGCGCGCAGGAGACGGGCAGGCCTTTCCTCACCAGCCGCCGGATGACCGGGACCACCGCGCATTCGCAAACGGGGAACACCGCGCCTAGCAGCCCGGCGCTCAGCACCGCGAAAAATTTGTTCTTCGGCAGGAAGCGGTCCATCATCCCCGCCGGCAGGTAAATGTCGATGAATCCGCTGATCAGCGTGCCCAGCAAAATGAACGGCACGCCTTCGAAAAGGATGCTCAGGAAGGCGAGCGCAAAGTCCTGCTGGGAATCGGGCGACATCGGCGCAAGCAAACGCTGCCCGGGCACTCGTGTCAACCGGCAGGCGTTGCGCGCCCGGACTTCAATGCGCCGGGCCCTGGTGCTCCTGGATGTATTCCTGCTTGAGTCCCAACGCTTCGGGGGCGTGGAGCACGAGCATTTTCATCCGCACGTCCTTCGGCACGCTGGCGCGGGTGGCCTTGGAAACGACGACCATCAGGAAGATCGCCAGTGGCACGGTCCAGATCGCGGGTTGCTCGCAGAGGATGCGGAGCAGCGGATGGGCGGCCCAGAAATCATTGAGCGGGGCGAAGCCGGAGAAGATCTTTCCCATCGCGCCCTTGTCGAGCGAGAGGTTGCTGACATTCGTCGCAGTGGCCGCGAAAAGCGCGCAGAGTCCGCCGGTGAGCATCCCCGCGGCCGCGCCTTTCATCGTCATGCCGCGCCACCAGACGCTCATGAACAACAGCGGGAAATAACTCGCGGCGGCGATGGCGAAGGCCTGGCCGACCATGAAGTTGATTTCCAACGGCTCGACGAAGCAGCCGAGGACCACGGAAATACTGCCGATGAGGACGGCGCACCATTTGAACATCCTCATGCGCTGGCCGGGCGTGGAGTTAGGGCGGAGCATCCGGCCGTAAACGTCATGGGCGAGCGCGCCGGTCATGGAAACCAGCAGGCCGGAGAAGGTGCTCATGAAGGCGGCGAAGGCACCCGCGCAAGTGATGCCGCTGAGGATCGAGCCGACGATGCCATATTTCTCGGAGATTAAAGTGGGAAGGCGGAGGACCACGGCGTCGGTGCCCTTGACGCCCGCGAGTCCGGTGTAGAGTTCGGGCATCAGGTTTCTACCCAGCACTCCGAAGATCGGAGGGAAAACATAGAACACGCCGATGAGAATCATCACCCACATGGTCGTCTTTTTAGCGGCGACACCGTCCGGATTGGTATAGAAACGGACGAGGATGTGCGGTAGGCCGGCGGTGCCGCATACGAGCGCGACGATGAGCGAGAAGGTGTAGATGAGCGAAAACGGCTTCTCGTTTTTCGCGAGGAACGGCGCGCGTTCTTCGACCGGGAGCGCGGCGGCGGCGGACTTCACGGCCTTGGTGGTGAGCGGGCCGAAGGGCGCGAGCCAGGCGTCGTCCTTGGGGGCCTTTTCCGGCAGGGCCTTGCGTTGCATCTCCGCAGGAGCGGCGGGCTGGACGATGGCGGGCTTGGAGTCGGCTTCGGCGGCGGATTGGTTCAGCGAGAGGTTTTTCCCGTAGCCGCCATAAACGGATAGAAGAACGAAAACCGGCGTGGAGATGGCGAACATTTTGATCCAATACTGAACCGCCTGGATCAGGGTGATGCCCTTCATCCCGCCGAGCGCGACATTCAGAGTGATGACCGCACCGACAACGACCACGCCGACCCAATACGGCAGACCTGGTAGAATGTAGGAAAGCGCCGTGCCAGCGCCTTTCATCTGCGGCATCGTGTAGAAGAAGCCGATGAATAGCACGAAGCACACCGCGATGCGGCGGAACAACGGCGAGTCGAAGCGGCCCTCGGCGAAATCCGGAATCGTGTATGCGCCGAATCTCCGCAGCGGACCGGCGATGAAAAGCAGCAGGAACAAATAGCCGCACGCATAACAGACCGGATACCAGAGCGCGTCGTAGCCGGAAGACATCACCATCCCGGCGATGCCCATGAAGCTCGCGGCGCTGAGGTATTCACCCGAGATCGCGGACGCGTTCCAGCCGACCGAGACCGAGCGGCCGGCGACGAAAAAGTCCGAGGCGGACTTGGATGACTTCGAGGAACGGAAGCCCATCCACAGCGTGACGACGACGGTGATGCCGGCGAAAGCGAGAATCCAGGGATCAATTTGTGAGAAGTTCATGGGTCGGTGAAAATGTCAGGATTGGCGCTTGTTGCCCTCGGCCGCGTTGCGGACCTCGGCGTCTTCCAACGCCATCGAGCGGGTGATGAAGATGCGGGCGATGATCCAGACGTAGGGAAAAAACAACACGCCCAAGACCAGCCAGCTCACGGTGAAGCCGCCAACGCGGCGCGCCACGAGCTCCGGCGCGAGATAGTTGAGCAGTGGCAGCCCGAACAGCAGCAGCAGAAACGCCGTGGCACACGAGATGGAGAGCTTGAGCTGGTGCTTCATCAGGCCGTGGAGAAATTCCTCGCTGTGGATGAAATCGGTTTCTTCGGGCGGGCTTTGTGACATCGGGAGAAAGGGCGCAGGGTTGGATTGGCAAAGGAAATGCAAGAGAACAGAAACCCACGGGCCATGCGTCAAGAACCATTTCCCGGCCGAGGCGAGGATGGCCACATGGAAAACCGCCGCGTGCAGCCTGCTTATGAATTTGGTTCTCTCACGAATGTCGCGCGACCCATGCCGCAGCAGGCTGCGAGCGTCAGGGCGGCAGCGGGCTGCACGCAGTCCAAGGCTCAGCCCTCGATCCGGTGCGGGAAAAAGCGGCTGAGATTTCCCGTGATCGGCGAGCGGTCGCCGCGCGCCGAAAGGCCGCGGCACTCGTCGCCGATCATCCACAAGCCCCAGACGAAATACTGCTGTCGGGCGGAAAAAAGATTCGCGTGCTTCTGATAAGCTATCGGCTCGCCGTGGTGGCCGGCGGCTCCGGTGGCGAGCGGATTCCCCCGGTCTATCAGTGAAACGCCCGCGCCCTCGCGGCCGAAGAACGGCTTCTCCACCCAGTGCGAAACGCCTTGTGAACAAAGTGATTCCCGCGAGAGATACGCCGGCAGCAGCAGCGGATGACCGGGATAGAGCTCCCATAAAATCGGCAGCAGGCCCTTGTTCGAAAGCATCATCTTCCACGCGGGTTCGATGAACCGGGACCGCTCCTGGCCGATCTCCGCGAAGAACGGCTCCTCGACCATCCACTCCCAAGGATAGAGCTTGAAGAGTTTCTCGACGGGTTGCTCGTTAGGCCCGGTGAAATGGCCGCCCTCGGCAAACCCGATCTCCGACATGTCCATCAGCTCCACGGATTTCCCCGCTTGCTCAGCCGTCTCCGCGAGATAGGCGATGGTCTGGCGGTCTTCGAGATTCTCCCATGCGCAGGCGAAATGCACTGTCGCTTCCGGGATCGATTTCCAGCGCGCGACGAGCGCCTCGTGGATGGAGTTGAGCTGATCGCCTTCCGGGAAAACCGCCTCCAGCCACTGCCACTGGATGACCGCCGCTTCTAACATGGAAGTCGGCGTGTCGGCGTTGTATTCGAGAAGTTTGGGTTGGCCCGTGCCGTCCCAGGCGAGGTCGAAGCGGCCGTAGAGCGAGAAATCCGCAGCCATCCAAGACGTCTGCACCAGGCCCGCAACCGCATCCGGAATGGCGAGGCGGTCCCACCAGCCGCGCTTGACGATTTGCTCGCAGGCTTCCAGGCAAATCGCATGCAGCTCGCTGGCCGCGTCCTCCAGGGTTTCCGCCGCTTTCATTGTTAGCGCCAGATGCTCGTCTTCAGTCCAATACGACTCGCCGCCCGCACCGTGCCAGATCAGGCCGGACTCCTCGACGCGTTGTCTCCAATCGGCACGCGGAGCGTTCGCCTCAAGACGGATGTTGGATTTCATCGGCTGGAAATTAACTCCCGAAGGACGAGCGCCCGCTGCTGCGCGACGAGGATGTGCCGAAGCCACCGCGCACCGATTGACCGGCTTTGATCGGAACTCCGGTGGCCCGGCTCTGCGCGACCATCCGCTGATAGCCGGGATTGGCGGAGGCGTAGCGGCTCACCGCGCCGCGCTGGTCTTCCACGCCGCGCTGCCAGTTTCCCGCCTGCCCGCTGGCCTGACGGAATCCGTTGCCGGGCGAGAACATCCCCCGGTTGCCGGCTAGCAGCCAATACATCATCAAGGCATTGCCCATGCCAAAGCCGCCGCCTTGAGATTGCTGGCCGGATGGGTTAGAAGCGGTTTTCTGCTCCTCCTCCAAGGAGGACTCGACTCGCTTCAAGGCGTCCGGAGTCGGCCGACTTGCAGTCACGTATTCCGGAACATTCTCGTCCTGCCAGACACCGTTGATGAAATAGCGTCCGTCTTTGGCAAAGCCGTAGGGGTGCTCGTAGAAATTTTGCGCGCCCGCGTGATAGTAACCGACTCGCGGGATGTGGAAATTGTGGGAAACCTCGCCGTTGACGAGCCTGGATTTCTCGGTGTCCAGCTTGTCGATCTGCGACTGCGTTTCGGCGACCGCTTCGTCCTGCTCGCTCATCACGTGGTTCACCCCGCGGTCGCAACTGCTGAGAGTGCCTGCCAGAATGCAAGCGGTGGACCAGCGGAGGATGCCGCCGGGGCGGAGGGTGGTGAGGAAACTGCGTTTTTTCATGAATCGAGACGCAGCCTAAATGGCGGTCCCGGCGGCGTCAACTTGATCGCCGTTCCAAAATCGACCGGTGTTTCAACTCGCCGCCCGCCACTAACGTTTCTTCACCGACGTGCCGTCCGTCACCGTGTCCGGCGGGTGGAGCAGCACCTCGTCGTCGGCTTGCAGGCCGGAGATGATTTCTGTCAGACGGCCGTCGGTGTGGCCGGCCTCGACCGGAGTGAGCCTGGCCTCGCCGTCGCGGAAGACGTAGGTTTTCCAATCGTTGCCTTCCCGGAACAAGGCACCGGCCGGGACGATGAGCACGTCGTCCGCATGCCAGACCGCCACCCGGACCTCGACGCGGAACCGGTCGCCCAGCGCCTTCGCGGCCTCCGGAATGCCCAACAGATCGCTGAGCACGATGACCCTCTGCTCCTCCACGCCGAGCGCGGAAATCTTGGTGAAAGCTGCGGGCTCGACGCGGCGGACGCGGCCCTTGAGCGGATTTTCGCCGCCCCATTGCTCGACCTCTACCGCATCGCCGGGACGGATCGTCACGGCGTCGCGCGAGAGGATTTCCGCCTCGATCTCGATGTCGGTTGGATCGCCGATTTCCAAAATCTGCGTGCCGGGCGTCACCACCATCTCGCTTTCCTGCATCACCTTGAGGACGCGGCCGGAAACGGGTGATTTTACCTCGACGAGATTGCCGGCGGTGACCGCATCCGGGCGCTCTAACGCGACGCGGGCCTGGGCGAGTTCGTAGTCGATGACTTGCAGCGAAAACTCCGCCGCGCGGACTTCGGCGGCCCGCATCGCGGCGTCGCCTTCCGCGCGGTCGCGATCGGTGTCGGAAACCGTGCCCACCCGCGTGACGGCACGGATACGGTCGCGATCCGCCGCGGCGATCTGCAAGGCGGATTGCCTGGCTTCGAGCGACGCGACCGCCTGCTTGCGGGAAGCCTCGTGCATCGAGACCAGCGCCTCCGCCTGCGCGCGGGCGCGGGCATCGAGCAGCGGCGAGGCCACCGGCTCGATGGCGGTGAGCAGGGTTTCTCCCGCTTTCACCTCGTCGCCAGGTTTGAGGGAAACCCGGCGCATTTTCCCCGCGACCGGCGCGGCGACGACATAACGGTTTCTAACCCGCGTCTTGCCCTCCTCGGAAACCCGCATTGTCAGCGGCCCGCGGACGACCGCGCCGGTCTCGATGATGACCGGCTTCGGCCACAGTCCCCAGGCGATTAGCGACAGTAGGAAAATCCCGCCGAGCCACGGCAGCGAGCGGCGGACGAGGTGCTGCCCGTTCGGGCCGCGCTTGGTGTCCCAGGGTGCGGAGGCGGCGGAGGTGTCGGGTGTGGCCATGGGTAATCGGATGATTTTCTATCTGAACAAATCGCTGTGGCTGCCCGTTCGCTCAAGGTAAAGAAACTCGTCCTCCACCCGGTAAATCAAGACCCAGCCCGGCTCGACATGACAGTCACGAAAGCCTGACCCGTTACCAATCAGTGGATGATCTCGATGCCGCTCTTCCAGTGGTTCACCCGCCGCCAAGGCTCTCACCACGCCCTTGAGCTTCTCGATATCCTTCCCTCTCTTCCTCGGTTTTTTGAAGTCTTTCTTGACTTGGCGGGTTTGAAAAATGGACTTCATGCATTTCAGCTCTCAAAAAGTTCTTCAACGGAATCAAATTTCTCCAGATTCTTCCCCGCCTTTGAGTCCTCCAAGGCCTTGATCGTCTCCTCGTTGGGGATGACCACATCGAAAGGCAGACCGTTTTTCAAAGCGATCTGGGTGTAGAACATCCGGATCGCCTCGGTCGGACTCAAGCCCAGGCGATGAAGAATCCTTTCAGCCTTCTCCTTGATCTCAGGCTGGATTCGGCTGTGAACGGCGGCGGTTTTCATAATCCCAAGATGTTGCGTTTGCAACGCGTTGTCAAATGAGGATTTTCAATCGGGTGTCACTGAAAGCAGTGCCAAATCCGCCGCAGGCCCTGGACTGCGTGCAGCTTGCTGCCGCCTTGATGCCCGCAGCCCGCTGCGACATGGATCGCCCGGAACCCACCTGCATGATCGAGACCGCGGCGGGGGTCTCCGCCATTCATTGTCGGCCCTTCTGCTAGAACCCTGCTTACGAAAAAGCAGAACCGGCGGGTGACTCGCATCACCCGCCGACTTTCCCGGATGCGCCGGGCCGCGTGCTACCAAATGGTGCCGCTGATGGATTTGTATTGGAGGGAGGCCTGGCCCATGCGGTGTTGCTCTTCACGTAGGCCAGCGCCTGGGTGGCGAGCGGGCCGATGGTTTTCACCAGCGCGCTGCGGTCGGACGCCGGGTCCTGATAGAGGTTTCATCGACCCACCTTCCCTTGCCGAACAACTGCTGCGCCTCGGTGGGCGTGTCCAGTGCGCGCAAGGTGGCCACCCCGTGTCCAGCGACTCCGGACTTTTACCACCGGCGCATGCCGCGAAACTGCTCCGGAACGCACCGGATTGAGATGGATGTAATCCGCCACGATCTAGAAATAACGACCCTCGCGCTCCTCGCCGTTGACCAACATCGCCTTGTAAAACGGCCCTGGAACACACGTGCAGCCGACACTTTTTTCGGGGTTGCATCCGGGTGGGCCTTGAAAAACGATGGGCTTTACCCCAATTGAAAATGACATCCGGAAAAGTATTCATCGCCGTGGATTTAGGTGCAGGCAGCGGTCGCGTGATCGCCGCGAGGACGGACTTCTCCAAGCTGGAGCTTGAGGAAATCCACCGCTTCGACAATCCGGGGACGGATCTGCCGGGCGGATCGTTTTGGAACATCGTCGGGCTTTACCGCGAGATTCTCGAAGGCTTGCGCCGCGCGGTGGAGCGGCATGGGGAGAACATCGTCTCCATCGGGATCGATACCTGGGGCTGTGATTTCGGGTTGGTGGATGAAAACGGCGAGCTTCTTGGAATGCCGCACCAATACCGTGACCCGCGCTTCGAGGGGATGGCGGAGGCGATGCACGCGATCCTACCCGAGGCGGAAATTTACGCGCAGACCGGGCTGACGACGAATTTCTATAACAGCTCGCTGCATCTGCTGGCCGAGACGCGCAAGAAGAGCCCCGCCCTGCTTAATGCGGAGCGCCTGCTTTTCGTGCCGGACTTGCTGGCTTATTGGCTGACGGGCAGGCAGGCGGTCGAGAGGACGGTCGCCTCGACCTCGCAACTGATCGATCCGCGCACCGGCGACTGGGCGTGGGGGGTGATCGACGCGCTGGGCTTGCCGCGCAAGATTTTCGGAGAAGTGGTCGCGCCGGGCACCGTGCTCGGGCCGATCCGTGAGGAAGTGGCGGCGTTCATCGGCCGGGCCGGGATTCCGGTGGTGGCCACGGCTTGTCACGACACGGCTTCGGCGGTGGCCGGCATCCCGATGATCGGCAGCGGAAATCTTTGGTTGTCCTCGGGCACCTGGTCGATCATGGGCGTCGAGGCGGCCGAGGCGATCACCACGTCGGAGGCGTTCGAGCTGGGATTCTGCAACGAGCTCGGAGTCGATAACAGCGTCCGGTTTTTGAAAAACATCAGCGGCCTGTGGCTCATCCAGGAGTGCAAACGCCAGTGGGAACTCGACGGCGAGAAATTCGGCTACGCGGAAATGGCGGCGATGGCGAACGACGCCGAGCCCTTCACCGCCTTCATCGATCCGGACGACGCGAGCTTCGCCAGCCCCGGTGAAATGCCTGCCAAGATCCGTGCTTACTGTGAGAAAACCGGCCAACCCGTTCCTCTCGATCACGGCCAAGTACTGCGGGTGGCCAGCGAGTCGCTCGCTCTCAAGTACCGCGTCGTGTCTGACCGGGTTCGTCAGCTAACGGGGCGTGATTTCACGCGCCTGCACGCGGGCGGCGGCGGCATCCAGAACGAGCTTCTCAGCCAGGCGACCGCCAACGCGCTCGGGATCGAGGTGATCGCCGGTCCGGTGGAGGCCACCTCTTGCGGCAACGTGATCACCCAGATGGTGGGCACCGGTCATCTGCCAGATATCAAGACCGGGCGGGATTTGATCCGGCGCTCGTTCGAGTTCCGGCTTTTCGCGCCCGGCGATTCCGCAGCGTGGAAAGCGGCGTTCCTGCGCTTCAAGACGGTGATCGGCCTGGATTGAGGCTCGGGGAATCGGCAAGAAAAATGCTGCCAGGGAATCCGCAGCAAGCCCGGACAAACTACCGTTGCTCCGATCAAGGCCTGGCGGGGTTCGCTTGCCGAACCTCCACGGCCCCTGACAGCCCGAAGAGTCAAAACCAGCGCGGCGCGCGGAGCAATTCATTTATGCAGGTCAATCATGTGGCCGGCAGCGCCCGCGACCACCTTTTCCGCTGGCTAGCGGCGTTCATGAGGATTTCGGCGATTCTAGGGAGAGCGTCCTGAGGGCCGTCTTCGAAAAGGAGATTGATGAGCGGATCCTGGTGGGTAGTCTGTTTGTGTTCGTCCATGGCTGGTGCTGTTTTGGTTTGAGCACCTCCAGTATCTGGTCTTGGACGGACGCCGACAACCCCGGTGGGTCGGGGGGGAGGTCGGCGGGCCTTTGCTGCGTAGCGGGCTTTTACAGACGAATCTTTACACTATCATTTTCGGCCGTGGAACTGGCGTAAAGCAGCACGTTGGAATCCAGAAACACAGGCGGACTGGATTTCAAATTCCTGCCTGCGGGCGGGCAATTTTTACTGCTATTTTGAAAACAGCACCGATGAGGACTGCCAAGTTTCAAACCACCCGCGCTTCGGGAAAGTGCCGCGTCGGCAAGTCGCTGCTTGGAAATCACGGGAACGCGGTCATGGTTCCGCCGCGCCTATGGAAGAAACCGGAACGAACGAAAAAGCCGCCGCCGAAGAGCCGATCCCGCCGCCGGGACTGCGGCAGGATTTGATGGTGCTGATGAAGGTGCGCCTGAATTTCTTCGTCCTGATCACCACGTTTTTCGGGTTCCTGTTATATTCCCGCGGGGTGGAAATGAACTGGATGAAGCTGCTCCACACCATCCTCGGGACGGCGGCGGCGGCGTTCGGATCGGCGGCATTCAACCAGCTGATGGAAGTGGACCTGGATGCCCGGATGAAGCGCACGGCGGATCGCCCGCTGCCGTCGCGGCGGATGGACCCGCTGGTCGCGTTCGGCATCGGCTGGGTTTTATCCGCCATCGGGATCATCCATCTCGCGGTGCAGGTCGACCATCTCGCGGCATACCTAACGGCGGCGACGGTGGCGATCTACGTTTTCATCTACACGCCCCTGAAACGCGTGAGCTCGACGAACACGCTGGTCGGCGCGATTCCCGGCGCGGTTCCGCCGGTGATCGGCTGGGTGGGCGCGGGCGGAAGCATTGGCTGGGAAGCGTGGTTTTTGTTCGGGTTGCTGTTTCTCTGGCAGCTCCCGCATTTCATCGCCATCAACTGGCTGTTCCGCGCGGAATATGAATCCGCAGATTACAAGATGTGGTCCAACCGCGATCTGACAGGGCGCAAAAGCGGACGGCTTTCCGCGATGTTCTCGCTGGTGCTCGCGGTCTTTTCGCTGCTGCCGGCTTTGCTGGGTTTCGCCAACTTGCTGTGGTCGATCATCGGGCCGCTGCTGGCCTTGGTAATGATGGCGCTGGCGCTGAAATTTTCGCGCGACGGCGAGCGAGCCTCCGCGCGGCGACTGTTTCTGTTCACGTTGTTGTACTTGCCGGTCGCATTGCTGGTTCTGGTGTTCGCGTGGAAAAGTTAGGCGGCGCATTTATGAATGAGCTGATCGCATCTACGGAACGCCTCGCAACCGAGTTGAGAGCTCTCGAATTCTCACCGCCGGTCGCATGCGTTTACCGGACCTTGGACTACACTTGGCAGGCGCACCGGCAGTATCTGGAACGCTTCGGCAAGGGAAGGAAGCGAGTCGTGTTTCTCGGCATGAATCCCGGTCCGTTCGGGATGGCGCAGACTGGCGTGCCGTTCGGGGAGGTGGCCGCGGTGCGGGATTGGATGGGGATTCAAGCGCCGGTCGGCAAGCCCGAGCCGGAGCATCCGAAGCGTTTGATCGAGGGATTCGAGTGCAGACGCTCGGAGGTGAGCGGCCGACGGCTGTGGGGGCTTTTTGCCGCGCGCTTTGAAAATGCCGGGGACTTTTTCAAAGATCACTTCGTGCTCAACTACTGCCCGCTGGTCTGGATGAGCACCAGCGGCGCGAATCTAACGCCTGACAAGCTTCCTGCCGTGGAGATGATACCCGTGGAGCAAGCGTGTCAGAAACACCTCCAGGAAGTGATCTCGTTGTTCAAGCCTTCCCGGCTGATCGGCGTCGGCGGGTTTGCGGAAGAGCGCTTGCGGCGCGCGGCCAAAGCCACCGGCAGTCCCGCGCGGATCGGTCGCATTCTGCACCCGTCACCCGCATCGCCGGCAGCGAACCGCGGCTGGGCGGAGGCGGCGGGCCGCCAACTCGCGGATCTCGGAGTCTGGTGACAACGCTCACTCCAAGGTTGCCCGGAGTTTTTGAATCAACAGCGCGTCTTCGTTGCGGTCGGCTTGTTCCAAGGCGTAGCTGAGATTGTTGAGCAGGCGCAGCAAGATGGTTCCCGGATCAACGGTCTGGCGCAGGATATTCCGCTGAGACCGGTTGAGCTCGGGGCTTTCGAGCAGTTCCGATTGGAGATGGAGTTCGCCACGGTCGAAGCAATCGATGACGAGAGGAAAGCCGTCTTCGAAGATCCGGCACATGAAGTGACCAGGGAAGTTGACCCCTTCGATTTCGAGATTGAGCCGGCGGCCCACGAGCATGAAAATCAAACAGAGTCCGAGAGGGTTCGAGCGGCCTTCCGCGACGCACCAGGCGAGATCCGAGTTTCTGGGATCGTGGTAATCCGTCTGGTTGCCGGTCATGCGTGTTCCTTCGAAGAGAAACGCGCGGAGCTCGTTCGCCGTTGTCACGCCGTCGTCGGCCGCTTCCTCCGCGAGAAGGTCGAGCGCGTCGGATAGAGGCTGGCGCAGCGAAATTCCATCGTGAAGAAAATCAGACAAACACCGGAGAAGCGCCTCGAAGGATTCCCAGTCCTCCTGCAAGGCGGCGGCACCACCGGTGGGTGCGATCCATTCGCACGCGAGCGTTTCACGGCGGGGCGGGCTGAGCATTTCCACGAGTAGCGCTTTTTCCCGCCTGCTCAGCGGGCGCGGCTGTGTGGCGAGCCATTCGCTGAGATCTCCGCCACAGAGGGAGAGGCGCTCCGCCACGCGTTTGCGGACTAACGGAGTTTCGTCATCAAGAAGCCGGAGAAGAGCATCGAGCTCATCAGGTGCGGGCGGCGCTGCGTCCATCGCAGGGATCAAAGTGGATCAGGAGACCGGGTGAAAAATGGTGCGCGATACTGGGTTCGAACCAGTGACCCCCTCCGTGTCAGGGAGGTGCTCTACCACTGAGCTAACCGCGCAAAGGAGACGCCCGCTAAGGGCGGGCGAAGCTAGGACGGGCGCGCCACCGGATGCAATCCCTTTTTTTGGCTAAAAAAGAGGCGGGAGATCTGAAGATCTCCCGCCTTTGATAACCCTCCGGATGGCTGGCAAACAGGCGGGCGGCTCGAAAGCGCGACGTCCGGAGCCAGTTCCGAGGTTTTTTAATTATTTCTTGGCGGCTTTCTTCGCGGCTTTCTTTGCAGGAGCGGCCTTCTTGGCGGCGGCTTTCTTCGCAGGTGCGGCCTTCTTGGCGGCGGCTTTCTTGGCGACCGTCTTCTTCACCGCTTTTTTGGCGGCTTTCTTGGCGCTTTTTGCGACTTTCTTCACCGCCTTCTTGGCTGCCTTTTTAGCAGGAGCCTTTTTGGCGGGGGCTTTCTTCGCCGCTTTTTTAGCTGCTTTCTTGGCCGGGGCCTTTTTGGCCGGGGCTTTGGTTGCAGCCTTTTTCACGGCCTTCTTTGCGGGTGCCTTTTTGGCAGCTTTCTTCGGTGCTTTTTTTGCAGCCATAGTTTTGTGTCGTTGGAGTTCGCGTTCGATGTTTGTTTTCTCTTCCGGCGTTAATGTGCCGACGGAGAGGATAGCGAGGAGCGCCTCACCAAGGCGTCCTCCAAAAGCGTTAGTCAGGAAGTCGTGGGTCGCGCGCTGTACGATCACCTCCTGCGAATACGCGGCCGCGTAAACATGCGCCCTGCCGACCAGCGCGCGTTTGACGAGACTCTTGCGCTCGAGACTCTGCATCACGGAAAGAACGGTGGTGTAGGCCCGGTCTTTTCCATCAGGCAGCGTCTCGTGGACCGCAGCAACCGTCGATGGTCCTTCGTGCCACAAAACGGATAGGGCTTGAAGTTCGAGATTGGATGGATGGGTTGGCCGCGCCATAGGGAAGTCTCTTCGCTGACGACGATGAAACTAGTAGTTCGGATATTCGTCAAGTTGAAACGTGCGGAATTTAAAGAAATCCGAAATATTTTTCGGGCGGCGTTTCTGCTACTACGGAAGCCGTAGTTTGGAGTCCGCGTTACCGCGCGCCGCCACCTGTTTCCGGACGGATGATCTGCGGATCAATCTTCTTTAGCGCGTCCCACAGACCGTCGTCGGCGGGGTGGCCGTTAAAGAGGACGCGTCCTTCGTTAGATACGAGGACGAAGACGGGCAGCGTCTGCACGCGGAGTTCGCGCGCCAGCGGGCTTTCCTTTTGATCGATGAGCCACGCTCCGGGTGGATTCGTGCCTAGCGGGCGGAGCATCTCGCGCGCGTTGGTTAGTAGTTCCGGCGAATCTTCGGGAAGCAGGCAAACCATCGCGACGCTCTTTGCACCGAGGGTTTTGGCGGTGATGATGAAGTCCGGCAGGCTGGCCTCGCACTCCTTGCTGGCAGGCGACCAGAAGTGGAGGAGCATAGCTTTTCTATCCGCCATGAGGTCCCTGAGAACGACGGCATCACCACCCCCGAGCGCGATGAGTCTGGTTTCAAAATCGATCCTCACCGCCTGCATCGCTTCCTCGAGCCGCATGCGCTCGATGTGCGGAGCGAAGGCGGATGCCTGGCGCGGGCTCAGCCAGAACGCCTCGGTGATGTGGGATTTGAATGCATCCTTGTCGCCTCTCTTGAGCGATGCGATGGCTTGCACGTACTCGACGACGGCAAGCCAGTCTTCTTTTACTCCGAAGATCGCCGAGTCCTGGATCTTGAAAAGCTCGTGCTGTTTGAGGAACTCGGGAAGCATGGCTGCGAGGGCGGCGTCCTCGTGGCGGTCGATGTGATAGAGAAAGCGGGCTTCGAGAATCGCCTGTTCGGTGACGCCGCTTTTCCTCGCCGCCTCGATGACGGTCGCGAGGGCGTGGTCCGAGTCGCGCTCCGAGAGGAGGTTATCTAGCGCGGCCTCCCGAGCGCTTGCGGCGGCATTTCCAGATTGATTGGAAACGTCTGCCGTCGCGACGGTAACCAGGGCGAGTAACGAGAGGCAGGCTGCTGGAGTGCGCATGGGGTGAAAAAGAGAGCCGCCGGGAGAGCGGACTCTCCCGGCGGCGGTTTGAACGAATCAGCGGACAGGAGGGATTACCATTTTCCGGCCAAGCACGACGATGTCTTTCGTCATGCCGTTGGCTTGCTTGATGGCAGCGGTGGGCACTTTATATTTCGAACTGATGCCGGAGAGCGTGTCTCCCGCGACGACAGTGTGGATGATGGCGGCACCGTTGGAGGGAGCCGTGGGAGCCGCCGGGAAATGGGTGTTAGTTTCCGGCATGGCGGGAGCGGCTGCCGTGGCGCTGCTATCCTCGTAAGCCGCCGGAGTGTCATAGACCGGGTTCGCGGGTTCGGTGAGCGGCGCGTTGACCTGGCCTGCGTCGGCGGTGCCGTAGGGATTGGACGTGTCGTAAGAATTGGCTTTTTGCGGGGCGCAGGATGCGAAAGCGAATGTGAGAAGTGATGGAGCGAGAATGCGGATGTTTGTCATGATGTGGATGTAGCGGGATGTTGCGGGGTTGTGAAGAGCGGAAGTGGTGTGTGGGATTCTGACTTAAACGTCGCAAAGCGGGATTTTCATTCAAATGGAATCCGGGCGAAACCGGAAAAACCGCAACGCGGTCTCGCTCGTGTGACGGACCAATACTTCGAGCGATTCGCCGCGCAACGCAGCCAGGCGTTCTGCGGTTTCGCGGACGAATGCCGGTTCGTTGCGTTTTCCCCGGTGCGGTTCGGGCGCGAGGTAAGGCGCATCGGTCTCGACCATGAACGATCCCGCAGGGCATTGGCAGGCGGTGTCGCGGACTTGATGCGCGGACTTGAAAGTGGCGACGCCGCCGAATGAAACGAGCCCGCCGAGATCGAGCACGCGCTTCGCGTTCTCCCACGGGCCGATGAAACAATGGAACACGGCGCGGACCGACGCGTGGAAATACCGATAGATCGCGAGTGCGTCTTCAAACGACGCCTGCCCCGCTTGGTCGCGGGTGTGGATGACGATGTTGAGGCGTGCGGCGGATGCGAGTTCGAAATGCCGACGCAGGAAATCGAGCTGCCGGTCGCGGAACGATTTCTCATCCCAACCTTCCGGCGCGGGGTGATAGTAATCCAGGCCGGTCTCGCCGATCGCGCAAACCCGCAGATCTCTCGTGAAGGCGGAGAGTCGGGCGACCGCATCGTCCGGCGCGTGATGCACGTCGCACGGATGAATACCGATGCAGGCATGAATTGCCGGATCTTCGGATAGGGCGAGGTTGGGCTGAATGTTCTCGAGACAGGTCGCAAGGGTCACCAGGCGGCTCACGCCTGCGGCGCGCGCGCGTTCGAGGAGGCCGGGGATTTCCTCCGGCTGGAAGCGATGGGAGGCAAGATGGCAGTGGGAATCGGTGAGCATGGAAATCAGCGGTGCAAGGCGGTAAGGAACGCCGCGACTTTTTGAAAGTCTTTGATTCCGGGCGAAATCTCCGCGCCCGAGGCGATGTCGAGAGCGGCGGGTTGCACGCTCATCGCGGCAAGGCCGGCGTTTTCCGGGACGATGCCGCCTGCTAATATAATGGGGAGATGCGGATGCAGCCTGCGGAAATCCGAAGCCACCTCCCAATCGAAAACTTCGCCCGTGCCGCCGTAGATGCCCGGCGCGTGCGCGTCGAGGAGGACTGCGGCCGCACCGTATTGAGTTGCGCGTTCCAGATCCGCACGGGTCTTCACGCCGATCGCTTTGACGAAAGGAATGCCCGCGTCGCGAAATGGCGCGGCGTCCTCCGGGGTCTCGTCGCCATGGAGTTGCACCGCGTCCAGATAGCCCTCGCTGACTAACCGCAGCGGCAGCCCTGCGGGCTCGTTCACAAACACGCCGACGCGGAGAATTTTTCCTGCGAGATCCCGCAGCCACGCCGCGTGGTCCGGGGCGAGGTAGCGTCTCGACTTCGGCCAGAAGTTCACGCCCAGCGCATCCACGCCCAGCGAGACGAGTTGATCCGCGTCGTCCCGGGTCGTCACTCCGCAGATTTTCAGCGAGACAGTTGAGAGGTCGAGAAAGCGTTCAAGCAAGGGCATGGCGGCACCGTAATTGAAATCCGGAAGGAATAAACGCCGAACTTGTCGGCGACACGGCAGCACTCACGGTGAAAAATTTTTCAAAAATTCTTCTTTGTCAGTTTCTTAAAATCGTGCTCAACCCTGTCGCCTAACGCATCAAAGGTAGGCCTGCATGAGGGGGCGGAGATGCTTGATGGCTTGCCTGTAGCAGGATGATGATTGACTGGATCATGGAGGTGGCGGGTTGTGCGCGCGGTAGGCGAGGGCTTTTTTCTAACCAACTGTCTTCAGCCAGGTGTGCGCCATCAGGGAGGCACCGGAAGCCGAGGGGTGTACGCCGTCACTGGCCCAATGGTCGGGGGGCTCGAGCTTTGGTGCCTCGTCGAACATCGTTTGAAAGGGCACGAAGGTGGCCTTGAAGGTTTCCGCGACCTTCCGTGAGGCGGCTCGGTAGGCGTCGAAGTCGGGGAGCCAGCTGTCCTTGACCGCACCGCAGCGAAGGAGGAAGGGCTCGCAAATCATGAGCTTGACGTCCGGCAGCGCTTTGAGGGTCTGGTCCATCAGGGCTAGACAGTCGCGCTCGTAGCTGGCGGGGGTGCCGTCGAATTTCCCGTTTATCCGATGCCAGATGTCGTTCACTCCGATGAGGATGCTGAGGACGTCGCGTTTGAGGTCGAGGCAGTCTTTTTGCGAACGGGCGGCCAACTGCGGCACCTTGTGGCCGCTGACGCCGCGGTTGTAGAACTTGAGGTTGTCGCCCGGGCGATCCACGAGAAGCTGCGAGGCGGCGAGCCACGCGTAGCCGTTGCCGAGGGCTTTTTGTTGGTTCGCCTCGGCCGCGTCCGGCCTGCCGCGGCCGGCGTCGGTGATGGAATCGCCTTGGAAAAGGACGACGGCATTGCGTTTCACCAGCGAGCCCGTTTGGGCTGACTCAGCGGAGAGGGCGCGGGTTCCGGCGGCGGTGGTGATCCAGGTGGCGGCGATGAAGGTTCGTCGATTCATGGATAGGTTTCTCGGGTAACTGACTCGGAGAAAAGATACCAAACGCCCCGTCACGGGAAGGCTTGAGTTTGAAAATGATGGGAAGCACCCGCCAAGGATCACCTCAACCCCGCCGATGGCGAGACCCAGGCCGCCGCCGGGATCTATCTGGAACTCAGCGGCGGTCTCGCCGTCGCCGCCGAATACTATCAAAAAGCGGGCCCCGGATTCAAAGAGAAACTCGACGCCCCGTTCGAGTGATATCGCGGTGATGGGCTGTTATTCGGCGGATTTACGGGCAGCTGCGTAGTGCTGCTTCAATCCCTCGGCGAGCGCGTCGGCGTATTCGCGGAAGATGGAGGGCTGGAGTTTTCCTGAAATTTCGCGAAGCCCGTCGTAGTCGCCGGACTGGATGCGGGTGTGGTCGATGGTGGAGTTCATGACGTAGGGTTCCATGAAAATAACAGGGCAGTCGTAGAGGCGGTTGGCTAGCAGGTTTCGGACCCAGAGGTAGGGCTGGTTCGCGACGGGGCGGACATTTGTGGCCTCGGGCGGGTAGGTGTAAGCCGGCAGGCCGCTGATCTCGGCGAAGGTTACTGCGACGGTGGAGCCGACGAGGACTTCCTCCTGATGGGTGCGCTGGAGGAGTTTTTGGAGCAGGGCGAAACGCTGGTCGGCGAGCATGATTTCCTCGTCGGTGTAGGCACCATTGAGGAGGAGGTGGAGGTGGGTGCGGTCGATGAGGGTGGGGGAGTTAGGTTCGCCCCAGGCTTCGGCGTTGAAATGGAGGCAGAGGACGAGGTCGGGCTTGAGCGACTGATTGACGAGGTCGGCGCGGGCGCGGATTTCGGCGGTCCGGTAGAAGAGCCGCTCGGCGATTTTTTGCGGGGACTGTGTCGCGGAGTCAGTGGCAAGGGATAGCAGGGCGTCCGGGCGGATGGGGGTGACGGGTTCGGTTTTGTCGCGGACGAGGGAAACAGTCGCGCCGAGGGCTTCGAGCCGGGGCTTGAGGAGGTTCGCGACTTTGAGGGTCATGTCGCCTTCCTGCACGGCGCTGCCGCCCTCGGCGACGAACCAGCGTTCCTCGAGTTTCGCCCACGCGCCGCCGATGTGGCCGGGGTCGATGGCGATGCGGAGGCCGACGAGCGGCTTTTCCGGAGTGGTCGGCGGGAGTTCGCTCGCAGTGCGCCAATGGCGGGGAGCGGTGGATTCAGCGACGGCGAAGCGAAGGTGGAAAATTTCATCAGCGGGGGAGCTGCCGGTTTGGATGCGGGCCTCGGTCTCATCGATGTGGATGAAATTTTTCCAAGCCTCGCCCGTAGTGAAAATGGTGGTGAGCAGCCGCCCGAATTCCTCGCGGGTAATGGTGTTCTGGTAGATTTCCAGCGCGCTCCAGTCGGGCGGGGCGGCGAGCATCGAGAGTGCTGGGGGAGGCGGCGCGGGTTTTGGCGGTTGATGGATGTCCTTCCGGAGCTCCCAACGGGATGGATTTTCAGGCCGGAAAAGCACGGGCGCAAGGACGATCCATGCGAGGCCGAGGATGATCAGCAGCGGGAAATAACGTTTGAAGAATGGAGACATTCAGGAAATTGGATTGTCGGGGGGCGGGTTAACGTGGAGTTTTCTCCGGGAGCGGAAGAGTTCAAGCCGTCCATTCAAATTTATGCCAGCGATTCGTATTTTATTTCTCGGTGACGTGGTGGGCGAGCCTGGACGCAAGGCGGTCATCGAGCACCTGCCGCTTCTTAAACAGTCGGAGGGCCTGGATTTTTGCATCGTGAACGGGGAAAATTCGGCGGGAGGGAAGGGGATCACTCCGAAGATCGCGATCGACCTGCTGCGCGCGGGCGCGGCGGTGATCACGACCGGCGACCACGTGTGGGACCAGCAGGAAATCGTCGATTATTTCCCGACGGAGCCTCGATTGCTGCGGCCTATCAATTACCCGGAAGGTACGCCGGGCTCGGGAAGCGTGGTGTTGGAAACCGCGAAGGGACGGGTCGGCGTGATCCAGGCGCAGGGCCGTTCGTTCATCCAGCCGCCGCTGGAGAACCCTTATCTCGCGGTGGAAAAACAAGCCGAGCGGCTTCGTGCCGATGGCGTGATGACCATCGTCGTTGATTTCCACGCGGAAACGACCAGTGAGAAAATCGCGATGGGCCGGATGCTCGACGGCAAGGTTTCGCTGGTCGTCGGCACCCACACCCACGTGCAAACTGCGGATGAGAACATTTTTCCGGGCGGTACCGGCTATCTGACGGACGCCGGCATGTGCGGCCCCGAAGAATCCGTGCTCGGGCGCAGCATTGAATCCGTCGTCTGGCGCTTCAAATCGGGAATGCCTACGCGTTTCCCGATCGCCAAAGGTCCGGTGCGGTTATGCGGCGTGATCGTGGACGCGGATTCGGAAACAGGCACCTGTCTGGCCATCCGCAGGCTGTCGATGATGGTGCCGGAAGCGCCTGTTTCCGCGTCGTGATCCCTACGTTTTCAGGGGATTCGGATAAATTTTCTTTTCATCGAGATTTTTTTTGACAGAGTGACCGGCTTTGCTAAGGTCCCGCCGCTCTTCCCCACAGCAAGTCAGGGGTGCCGCGTCCAGTCTCGTTCTTTGAGATCGGCCGCGGTGTTTTTGTCGGGTCGAAGGTGGAGCATCACATGTCAGATTGCTCGCGTAGCTCAGGGGTAGAGCGCATCCTTGGTAAGGATGAGGTCGGGGGTTCAATTCCCCCCGCGAGCTCCAGGGCAATCTCGAAAAGTCTCAATCGTCTCAAGAAGAACAACAACCACCATGGCTAAAGAATCATTCCAGCGCAACAAGCCGCACGTTAACATCGGAACCATCGGTCACGTCGACCACGGCAAAACCACCCTCACCGCAGCGATCACCAACACGCTTGCTGATCAAGGCCTTGCCCAAAAGAAAAGCTACGCCGACATCGACGCAGCGCCTGAAGAACGTGAGCGCGGTATCACTATCAACACCGCCCACGTGGAATATGAAACCACCAAGCGCCATTACGCTCACGTGGACTGCCCCGGTCACGCCGACTATGTGAAAAACATGATCACCGGCGCTGCCCAAATGGACGGCGGTATTCTCGTGGTTTCCGCTGCGGACGGCCCGATGCCACAGACCCGCGAGCACATCCTGCTTGCCCGTCAGGTCGGCGTTCCCGCTCTCGTGGTTTTCATGAACAAGGTTGACCTTGTGGACGACGCAGAGCTCCTCGAGCTCGTCGAAATGGAAGTCCGCGACCTCCTCTCGATGTATGAATTCCCAGGTGACGACATCCCAATCGTCATGGGTTCCGCCAAGGCCGCCCTCGAAGGCGACGAAGCTCAAAAGGCGAACATCATGAAGCTCATGGACGCCGTGGATTCCTACATCCCCGAGCCTGAGCGTCCGATTGACAAAACCTTCCTCATGCCGATCGAAGACGTGTTCTCGATCGAAGGTCGTGGAACGGTTTGCACCGGCCGTGTCGAACGCGGTATCGTCAAGAAGATGGAAGAAGTCGAAATCGTTGGTATCCGCGACACGCAGAAGACCACCGTCACCGACATCGAAATGTTCCGCAAGCTGCTCGACGAAGGTCGTGCGGGTGACAACGTCGGTCTTCTCGTTCGTGGTCTCAAGAAGAACGACGTCGAGCGTGGCCAGGTCATCGCCAAGGTCGGCACCGTCAAGGGTCACACGATCTTCAAGTCCGAGATCTACGTTCTTTCGAAAGAAGAAGGCGGCCGCCACACTCCGTTCTTCTCGAACTATCGTCCTCAGTTCTATTTCCGCACCACCGACGTGACCGGCAGCATCAAGCTTCCTGAAGGCGTTGAAATGGTGATGCCTGGTGATAACATCAACCTCGAAGTTGAACTCATCACCCCGATCGCCATGGAACCAACCATGCGTTTCGCGATCCGCGAAGGTGGCCGTACCGTTGGTGCCGGCCGCGTGGGTGAAATTATCAAGTAAGTCTTAGCAACGAGGCTTCCTGCGGCTGGTCCGCTGGAATGCTCGGCCCCAGGGCATCCCGCCTCTCAAGCGGGATGCCCTTTGGTCGCCTCAAAACGGCAGTAGTTCAATTGGTAGAGCATCGGTCTCCAAAACCGAGTGTTGGGGGTTCGAGTCCCTCCTGCCGTGCCACTTTCCATTTCAGTTTCCAGTCAAGCGACATCATGTTTTCGAAAATCTCAAATTTCCTCGGCGAAGTAAAAGGCGAGCTCCACAAGGCGAGCTGGCCTTGGGAGTCTGACCCGAAAATCAAAGGACTTAAGAAATACAAGGAGCTCGTTGACTCGACTGTCGTCGTCCTGATCGCGATGATCTTGCTCGCAGGCTTCGTCCAATTCTGGGACTTCTTCGACGTCCAGATCGTCGGGTTCTTCCACGTCCTGACCGAATATCTGTTCTCCCGTTTTGGAGGCTGATTCATTAGCTGTTCCGTTCCAATCCATCTCCGACCGACCCGTCATGTCAGAATCCAATTCATTCCGCGACCAATGGTATGTTGTCCAGGTCCTTTCCGGCCAGGAAGGCAAAGTCCGTGACCGCATCGCCCGCACCGCCGAGGCCGAAGGGATGACTGAATACATCCGCGAGGTGCTCGTGCCGACCGAAATGGTCTCCGAAATCCGCCGCGGCAAGAAGACCGAGACCAAGAAGAAATTCTTCCCCGGCTACATTATCGTCAACATGAACCTCGCCACCGAGGACAACCAGCTCGTCGAGAAGACCTGGTTTTTCATCAAGGAGATGGACGGCGTGATCGGCTTCGCCGGCACCAAAGACCGCCCCGCGCCGATGCGTCCCCGCGAGGTGGAAGCGATGCTTTCGCAGATCAAGGAGCGCGAGGAAAGCGTCCGCCCCGCCATCAGTTTCGAGGTCGGCGACACCGTCAAGGTGGCCGACGGACCGTTCCAAAGTCAGAACGGTGTTGTCGAGGAAATCGATCCGGAACGCGGCAAGCTCCGCGTCTCGGTGACGATCTTCGGACGCAGCACTCCGGTCGAACTCGAATATTGGCAGGTCGAAAGAGCATAATTGTCTGGACCTGCACCGCTGGATATACAATCACCCCTCTCCCGCAAGATTAACCGCATTTATTATGGCCAAGGAAGTCGTCAAACTCATCAAGCTCCAGATCAAAGCCGGAGCCGCCAATCCATCACCTCCAGTGGGCCCCGCCCTCGGTCAGGCTGGTGTCAACATCATGGCGTTCTGTAAGGAATTCAACGCAGCAACACAGGGCCAAGTCGGCGATGTGCTTCCCGTCGTGATTTCGGTTTACAAGGACAAGTCATTCTCCTTCATCACCAAGAAGCCACCCGCCGGCAACCTTCTCAAGAAGATCGCGGGCCTCGCTTCCGGTTCGAAAGAAGCGAACAAGATCAAGGTCGGTAAGATCACCAAGGCCCAGCTCATGGAGGTCGTCAACATCAAGATGCCCGACCTCAACACCAAGGACCCTGAAGCCGCCTGCCGCATCCTCGCCGGCACCGCCCGCCAAATGGGCCTCGAAATCGAAGGTTACTGAAATTCTCAGCCGGAAGCTCCCGACGGAGTGACCAGCACCCGCAGGAGGGAAAAGCAACCCGCGATTTCCGCCCGAACTGCAACCAACTAACAAAATGGCCAAACACCGCAGCAAACGCTATAAAAGAGCAGTCGCACTTGTCGAACTAGGCAAGAGCTACTCGCTCACCGATGCAATCAGCACCGTGAAGGGATTCCCGGAGCCTAAATTCACCCCGACCATCACTCTTTCGTTCCACCTCGGCGTGGACCCACGTAAGAGCGACCAAATGGTCCGTGGTTCTGTTTCCCTGCCACACGGCACCGGACGTAACGTCCGCGTCGTCGTCTTCGCACAAGGTGCTGCTGCCGAAGCAGCCATCGCGGCTGGAGCCGAGCACGTCGGTTACGAAGACCTCATCAAGCGCGTCCAGGAAGGTTTCACGGATTTCGATTCCGCGATCGCCACTCCCGACGCCATGGCCGAAGTTCGGAAAATCGCCCGGGTCCTCGGACCTCGCGGCCTGATGCCCAACCCGAAGACAGGCACCGTCACCGACGACACCGCCAAGGCGGTTCGCGAAGTGAAGGCCGGCCGCGTGGATTTCAAACTCGACAAGAACGGCAACGTTTCCGGGTCGATCGGCAAGTCCTCCTTCGAACCTTCCCAGCTTGAGGAAAACGCCCGCGCCTTCGTGGACAGCGTTGTCCGCGCCAAGCCAGCCTCCGCCAAGGGCAACTACATCCAAGCCGTGACTCTCGCCGCTTCGATGCTCCCTGGCATTCCTCTGGAAGCCGCCACCTACAGCAAAGCGTCCGCTTAATCCACAGACCGCCAACGCAAATGAATCCAGATAAAAAAATCATCATCAACGGCCTGTTGGATCGCGTCAACGCGTCCCCCTACCTGATCGTCATCGATTACACCGGCCTCACCGTGCAGCAATTCACGGAACTCCGCAATCGCCTCGGCGCAGGTGGTGCCAACTGCACCGTCGCCAAAAACACCTACATGCGCAAGGCTCTCGCCGAAGCGGGCATGCCTGACATCGGTGCCGACCTCACCGGTCAGATGGCCTATGTCATGGGCGACGCCGAAGTGTTCTCCGCCGCCAAGGTCATCAAGAATTTCGAAAAGGAATTCAAGAAACCCGAGATGAAGGTGGGCATCCTCGGCAACGCGACCCTCGATGCCCAAGCGCTCCAGTCCATCGCCGACATCCCGTCGCGCGAAGCGGTCCTTTCCCAACTCTTGGCAACGATCCTCGAGCCTGCTACCCGCATCGCCCGCGTCGTCAAAAACAAATTCAACCCGGACGGCGACGACTCGGCCGACGAAGCTCCTGCGGCTGTTGTCGCGGAAGTGGAAGCTCCCGCAGCCGAAACCGCCGAAGTGGCAGCCGAAGCTCCCGCAGCCGCAGCCGAAACCCCCGCTGCTGAATAACAAACAATCTGAAGTGATGGTGGCGGCGGCTCCCGTTCGTCACCTGAACCCATAATGGTTCCTCGTCGGAGCAACGGCTGTTGCCCTGAAATCCCCGGAGGCTCCGGGGGCGACGATACCGAACAAGGAGAACAAAAAAATGGCTAATATTGAAACACTCGTAGAAGAACTCGGCAAGCTCACCGTTTTGGAAGCTGTCGCACTCGTCAAACAACTTGAAGAACATTGGGGCGTTTCCGCTGCCGCACCTGTCGGCGTCGCCGGCCCTGCTGCCGGTCCTGCCGAAGCTGTCGAAGAGAAGACTGAATTCGATGTCGTGATCACGGATTGCGGCGCGAACAAGATTGCCGTCATCAAGGCAGTCCGCGAAGTCGCTCCCGGCCTTGGTCTTGCGGATGCGAAGAAGCTTGTTGAAGCCGCACCTGCAAAAATCCTCGAAGGTGTCGCCAAAGACGCTGCCGAAGCCGCCAAGAAGAAGCTCGAAGAGGCTGGTGCCAAAATCGAACTCAAGTAACATCTTTCAGATCATTCCCGGGGCGGAGAAATCCGCTCCGGGATTTTCTGTCGAAACCGGCGGGAGACTCTAATCACCACCAACCAGGTTTTCCCGCCGATTCCGACAAAACTTTCCAACGCTTGATCCACCCTGCCTGAGACCGTTCGCGGCTCGGGCTCAATTTGTAAGAAGAATACCACTAAACGCCATGGCTGAACGTCTCTATTTCGGGAAATTCGAAGAAGTCATCGAGCCACCTAACCTCATTGAGGTTCAGAGTCGGTCCTACGATGAATTCCTCCAGAAGGAAGTGCTCCCCAGCGAGCGAGCAGATGCGGGTCTCCAAGCGGTTTTCCGCGAGGTTTTCCCGATCAAAAGTTACGACGAGGCGATCGAACTCGATTTCGTGACCTACGACATCGAAGATCCGAAAATTACTTCGCTCGACTCGCTGCGCAACAGCGAGAGCTTTAGCGCCGCGCTCTACGTGACGTTCAAGTTGAAAGACGAGACCGGCACCAAGAAGGAGCGCGTTTACATGGGCGAGCTTCCGATGATGACTCGCCGCGGCACTTTCATCATCAACGGTGCCGAGCGCGTCATCGTTTCCCAGCTCCACCGCTCGCCAGGTATCTGCTTCGAAACCTCGCAACACCTTAACGGCAAACTTCTTCACTCCTTCCGCATCATTCCTGACCGCGGATCCTGGCTCGAAGTGCAGTTCGACACGAACGACCTGCTCTACGTCTATCTCGACCGCCGTCGCCGCCGTCGTAAGTTCCTCGCCACCACGTTCCTGCGCGTGCTCGGCTACCCGACTGACCGCGACATCGTCAGCCATTTCTACTCGCCCGAAGCGCTTCCGCTCAGCGAGGCCATGGACGAGGGCGAACTCGGCCACAAGGTGCCTTTCGAGGACATTCTAGATGGCGAATTGACCGTCGCAAAGGCCTACGAGCCGCTCACGATCGGCATCGTCCGCCAGCTTCTCGCGCTCGGTCACAAGAACGTCGAAGTCATCGACGGCCGCGAAGACGAAATCCTTCTCAAGTCGCTCCGCAAGGACCCGGCGAAGGACGAGGAATCCGCGCTCAAGGATATCTATAGGAAACTCCGCCCCGGAGATCCGCCGACCGCCGCCAACGCCCGCGCGCTGCTCAAGCGTCTATTCTTCGATGCGAAGAAGTATGACCTCACCCGCGTCGGTCGCTACAAGATCAACCAGAAGCTCGGCATCCAGGTGGATTCCGATCAACGGATCATGGTTCCCGAGGATTTCCTCGCCGCCGTCCGCTACATCCTCAAGCTGAAAAAAGGCGACGGTGTCATCGACGACATCGACCACCTTGGCTCGCGCCGCGTCCGTGCGGTCGGTGAGCTTCTTGCCAACCAGTGCCGCGTGGGCCTCGCCCGCACCGAGCGTTTGGTGAAGGAGCGCATGACCCTTTTCGACGTGAACATCGAAGGCATGACGCCGCAGAAACTCATCAACCCGAAGGCGCTTTCCGCCGTCGTGCGTGATTTCTTCGGCCGTTCGCAGCTCTCGCAGTTCATGGACCAAACCAACCCGCTCGCCGAGCTGACGCACAAGCGTCGTCTCTCCGCGCTTGGACCTGGTGGTCTCAATCGTGACCGTGCCGGCTTCGAAGTCCGCGACGTGCATCCGTCCCACTACGGCCGGATCTGCCCGATCGAAACTCCCGAAGGTCCGAACATCGGTCTCATCAACTCGATGTGTACTTATGCTCGCATCAACGAGTTCGGATTCATCGAAACTCCTTACCGCCGCGTGGTGAATTCCAAGGTCACTAACGAGATCGAGTATCTCACCGCCGACCAGGAAGAGAATTTCCTCATCGCCCAGGCGAACAACCCGATCGATAAAAAAGGCGCGTTCCAAACCGAGCGCATCACCGCCCGTGAAAAAGGCGGCGAGTTCATCGAAGCGCTTCCATCGGAAGTGAACTACATGGACGTCTCGCCGAAGCAGCTCGTTTCCGTGGCCGCCGGTCTCATCCCGTTCCTCGAGCACGACGATGCTAACCGCGCGCTGATGGGATCGAACATGCAACGCCAAGGCGTGCCGCTGCTCGTTTCCGAGTCGCCACTTGTCGGCACCGGTCTCGAAGGCAAGGCTGCCCGCGATTCCCGCGCGGTGGTGGTTTCCGAGGCCGACGGCATCGTTGCCGCCGCGACCGCGGAAATCATCGTCACCACTCCGGACGGCAAGCTGCCGGTTTCCGAAGAGAAATTCCTCAGCGACGCCGAGTCCGTGCGCACCAACGTGGAGAAAGGCATCATGGTCTATCCGCTGCGGAAGTTCATGCGCTCCAACGCCGGCACCTGCATCAACCAGAAGCCGATCGTCAAGCTGGGTCAAAAAATCAAAAAGGGCCAGGTTCTCGCCGACGGACCTAACACTGAAGACGGCGAGCTCGCCATCGGCCGCAACGTCCTCGTGGCCTTCATGCCTTGGAACGGCTACAACTTCGAAGATGCCATCGTCATCTCCGAACGCGTGGTGAAAGACGACGTTTACACCTCGATTCACATCTCGGAATTCGACGTCGCTGCCCGCGATACGAAACTCGGACCGGAAGAAATCACCCGCGACATTCCGAACGTCGGTGAGGACGCGCTGCGCAACCTCGACCACGACGGCATCATCCGCATCGGTGCGGAAGTGAAACCCGGCGACATCCTCGTCGGCAAGATCACTCCGAAGTCCGAAACCGAACTTGCTCCGGAAGAACGCCTCCTCCGCGCCATCTTCGGTGAGAAGGCCGCAGACGTGAAGGACACTTCGCTCCGCGTGCCATCCGGTTGCGTCGGGATCGTTCAGGACGTCCGCGTTTCGCAAAGCGGCTTCGCCAAAAAGCGCATGGACAAGGTCGATCCGGTCGAGCTCAAGAAGACGCTCAAGAAGATCAACGACGAGCACAAGAAGAAGGCCGACAAGCTGACGGACGACCTCACCGAGCGTCTCTCCGACATTCTGTTGGGCGAAAAAATCCCGCTCGACGTCGTCAATGCGCAAACCGGCGAGATCATCATCCCAGCCAACCGCAAGATCACCAAGACGCTGCTCCGCAAGCTCGCTTCGGTCCACGACCACATCGAAATCGACCCGTCCCCGATCCGTAACAAGATCTTAGAAATCATCAGCTCCTTCGAAGGCCGCTTCCAGGAACTCGACACCGAGCGCGAGCGCAAACTCGACTCGCTTGAGTCCGGCGATGAAGTCGATCCCGGCGTCATCAAGGAAGTGAAGGTCTTCATTGCCGCCAAACGGAAACTCTCCGTGGGTGACAAAATGGCCGGTCGTCACGGAAACAAAGGCGTCGTCGCCACCATCGTCCGTGAAGAGGACATGCCATATCTATCGGACGGAACTCCGGTCGACATCTGCCTCAACCCGCTCGGCGTGCCGTCGCGGATGAACGTCGGACAGGTTCTTGAAACCCACCTCGGCGTCGCAGCCAAGGCGCTCGGCTTCAAGGTTGCCACCCCGATTTTCGACGGCATCAAGGAGGACGTCATCTGGGATTTCATGTCCAAGGCCAAGAAGGTCGATGGTGTGAAATTTGTCGGTGACAACGGCGAACTCCGCGAGCGCAAGCCCGGCGAACCCGAAGGCCGCGGCTACACCTGGATCGGCGACGGCAAAGACGGCACCACCGGGGGTAAATCGACCCTCTATGATGGTCGCACCGGCGAGGCCTTCCACAACCCGGTCGTGGTCGGGATGATCTACATCCTGAAGCTCGGCCACTTGGTTGCCGACAAGATCCACGCCCGCGCTGTCGGTCCCTACTCGCTCGTCACCCAGCAGCCGCTCGGTGGTAAGGCGCAATACGGCGGACAGCGCTTCGGGGAAATGGAAGTTTGGGCGCTCGAAGCCTACGGCGCTGCTTACACCCTCCAGGAACTCCTCACCGTCAAGTCGGACGACGTGCAAGGCCGCACCCGGATTTACGAGGCGATTGTCAAAGGCGACAACAACCTGGAAGCTGGAACGCCCGAGTCGTTTAACGTTCTCATCAAGGAAATGCAATCCCTCGGACTCGACGTCCGTCCGGGGCGCAAGGGCTCGACCCATGGCTCCGGCATGACCGGCGGTCTGGACGACTACTCCCTCGATGACCTCACCCTGTAATTTCAACCGCGAACCCTAACCTGACCTAAAACGTTACTAACAACATGAGTGTCGATACCAACCTTCGCGAACTATTCGGCGTGGACGAGCGCCCGGAGCAATTTGACCAAGTCTCCATCACCGTGGCCTCTCCGGAAATCATTCGCTCTTGGTCCAAGGGCGAAGTGAAGAACCCCGAAACCATCAACTACCGGACCTTCAAACCTGAAAAAGGCGGTCTCTTTTGCGAGCGGATCTTCGGACCCACCCGCGACTGGGAATGCGCCTGCGGCAAATACAAGCGCATCAAACACAAGGGCGTGATCTGCGACCGTTGCGGCGTCGAAGTGACTCTGAGCCGCGTCCGTCGCGAGCGCATGGGCCACATCGAACTGGCCGTGCCGGTTTCCCATATCTGGTTCTACAAGTGCATGCCTTCCCGCATCGGTCTCATGCTCGACATGAGCGCCCGCCAGTTGGAGCGCGTGATTTACTATGAAGACTACGTTGTCACCGAACAGGGCAACACCGCCCTCGAAGTCGGCCAGCTCCTCACGGAAAACGAACTCCGCGAGGCGGAAGACACCTATGGCGACGGATCGTTCCAAGCCAGCATGGGTGCCGCCGCGATCATGGAATTGCTCCGCCAGTGCGATCTTCCTTCGCTCATCGTCGCTCTTGAAGAGGAACTCGGAACCACTCGTTCCAAGCAGAACAAGAAGAAGCTCTCGAAGCGACTCAAGATCACGCAAGGTTTCCTTCAGTCGAAATCCCGTCCCGAGTGGATGATCCAAACCGTACTTCCCGTGATCCCGCCGGACCTTCGTCCGCTGGTGCCACTCGAAGGCGGTCGTTTTGCCACCTCCGACTTGAACGACCTCTATCGCCGCGTCATCAACCGTAACAATCGCCTCAAGAACCTCCTGCTCCTCAAGACGCCGGAAGTCATCATCCGCAACGAAAAGCGGATGTTGCAAGAAGCGGTTGACGCGCTGTTCGACAACGGTCGCCACGGTCGCGCCGTCACCGGTGCCGGCAACCGCCCGCTGAAGTCGCTTTCCGACATGCTCAAGGGCAAGGGCGGTCGTTTCCGTCAGAACCTTCTCGGAAAACGCGTCGACTACTCCGGCCGTTCCGTCATCGTCGTCGGACCGGACCTCAAGCTCGGCCAGTGCGGTCTTCCCAAGAAGATGGCGCTTACCTTGTTCGAACCGTTCATCATCCGCCGCCTCAAGGAGCTTGGCTACTGCCACACCGTGCGCTCGGCCAAGAAGATGATCGACCGCAAGACCACCGAAGTCTGGGACATTCTCGCGGAAGTCACCAAGGGTCACCCGATCCTGCTCAACCGCGCGCCGACCCTTCACCGTCTTTCGATCCAAGCCTTCGAGCCGAAGCTCATCGAAGGTGAGGCCATCCGCGTTCACCCGCTCGTTTGTACCGCTTACAACGCGGAGTTCGACGGTGACCAAATGGCCGTCCACGTCCCGCTTTCGATCGAGGCCCAGATGGAGTGCCGCCAGCTGATGCTCGCGCCTAACAATATATTCTCGCCCGCATCCGGTCGTCCCGTGACGGTTCCTACCCAGGACATCATTCTCGGCACGTACTACCTGACATGGGCCGGCATTCGCACTGAGAAGGACCGTGAAAAAGAGGAGCACATGCCTCTCTTTGAAAACGCCTCCGAAGTCGAGTTCGCCCTCGCCTCCGACAAGATCGACTATCACCAGTGGATCCGCATCCGCAACCCCGACCACGGCAAGACCACGGTCTTCGGTTACAAGGGCGAGGATCTCACCGCCAAGGACCTCAAGGAGCTGACTCCGCTCCAACAGGCGCTGCGCCAGGGCAAGATCATCGAGACCACTCCGGGTCGCGTCCGTTTCAATGAAATCTGGCCTGCGGGCGTGGGCTTTATCAACAACAATGTCGGCAAGAAGCAGATCGGCGACATTATCTGGCGCTGCTATCAGGTCGCCGGCAAGCCGAAGACAGTCGAAGTGCTCGACGAGCTCAAGAACCTCGGTTTCCGCGAAGCGACCCGTTCGGGCACTTCGATCGGTATCGTTGACATGGTCATCCCCGAGGAGAAAACCGAAGTTATCGCCAAGGCCTACGAGGAAGTCGAAAAAGTCACCAAGCAGTATCGCAACGGCGTCATCACCGACGGCGAGCGCTATCAGAAGGTCGTCGACGTCTGGACCCAGGCCACCGACACCATCGCCAACGCGCTCTATCGCAAGATCGAGTTCAACGAAGGCAAGAAGAAGGCATCGCCACTCTTCATGATGGTCGATTCCGGTGCGCGGGGCAACAAGTCCCAGATCAAACAGCTTGGCGGCATGCGCGGACTGATGGCCAAGCCATCCGGCGAAATCATCGAACGTCCGATCATCTCGAACTTCCGCGAAGGTCTCTCGGTGCTCGAGTATTTCATCTCCACCCACGGTGCCCGCAAGGGTCTTTCCGACACCGCTCTGAAGACCGCTGACTCCGGCTACATGACCCGTAAATTGGTCGATGTCGCTCAGGACGTTATCGTCTTCAAACAGGATTGTGGAACGGCTAACGGAATCAGCGTCGCCGCCATTTATGATGGTGACGAAGAGTCAGCCTCGCTCTCCACCCGGATCTACGGCCGAGTTTCCTGCGAGCAAATCAAGGACCCCGTCACTGGCGGCGTCTTGGTGGAAGTCGACGACGTGATCAACGAAGTGCAAGCCCGTTCGATCGAGAACATAGGAGTAATCAAGTTGAAGATCCGTTCGGTTCTCACCTGTGAAGCAGAGCGCGGTTGCTGTGCGAACTGCTACGGCCTCAACCTCGCCACCGGCCTTCCCGTAAAAATCGGTGAAGCTGTCGGTATCATCGCCGCCCAGTCGATCGGCGAACCCGGCACCCAGCTCACCATGCGGACGTTCCACGTCGGTGGTGTCGCCGCCGCCACGTTCAAACAGCCGATCATCAAGGCCAAGAACAGCGGTCGCCTTGTCTATAAGGAAATGCGCACGGTTCAAGACGTCGATGGCCACTGGGTCGTCCTCAACAAAAACAGCACCATCTCCATCCGCGACAAGGAAGGCCTCGAACTCGAAAGCCATATGATCGTCATCGGCTCCGTCATTTCCGTGAAGGATGGCGAGGACGTCAAGAAGGGCGACACCGTCGTCACTTGGGATCCTTACAACGTGCCGATCCTCACCGAGAAAAACGGTAAGGTCGAACTCCGCGACATGATCTCCGGCATCACCGTGACTAACGAAACAGACAAGGAAACCGGCAAAAAGGGAATGGTCGTCACCGAGCACAAGGAAGATCTCCATCCGCAGGTCGTCATCATCGATGAGAAGACCAAGGAAGTTAAAGCGAGCTACTCCATCCCGGTCGGTGCCCACCTTTCCGTCAAGGAAGGCCAGGTCATCACTGCGGGAACCCAGATCGCCAAGACCCCGCGTAAAGTCGCACGGACCAAGGATATCACCGGCGGTCTTCCACGGGTGGCCGAGCTTTTCGAAGCCCGCAAGCCCAAGGATTCCTGCGTCATCGCCAAGATCGAAGGTTCCGTTTCCTTCGGCGGCAACGTCCGCGGCAAGAAGAAGGTCATCGTCACCCACGCCGAAACCGGCGAGCAGGTCGACCACCTCGTCCCGATGGGCAAGCACGTAGTTGTCACCGAGGGCGACATCGTCAAACGCGGCGACCAAATCACCGAAGGCCCCGTGTCGCCGGAAGATTTGCTCGAAGCTTGCGGAGCCCAGGAGCTTCAGGAGCACTTGGTCAACGAAGTCCAGTCCGTCTATCGGGTCCAAGGCGTGGAAATCAACGACAAGCACATCGAGGTCATCGTCCGTCAAATGCTTCGCAAGGTGAAGATCACCGAACCGGGCGACGCTGACCAATACCTCTGGGGTGACCAGGTCGATCGCTCGAACTTCAAGCGCATCAACGCCGAAATCGTCGCCAACGGTGGCAAGCCCGCCGAAGGCGAGCCTGTCCTGCTCGGCATCACCAAGGCCTCGCTGGAAACCGACTCGTTCATCTCCGCCGCATCGTTCCAGGACACCACCCGTGTCCTCACCGAAGCAGCGACCCTCGGACGCGTCGATTACCTCAGCGGGTTCAAGGAAAACGTCATCATGGGTCACCTCATCCCCGCCGGCACCGGATTCTATCACCACCGCGAGGCGGAGTTCGAATTCACCGTCGAGGAGCCGGAACCGATCGTCGTGCCGAAGGAAACCTTCGAGGACGACGAGGACGCCGCGACCGCGTAATCCCGATTCCATCCCACCGACCAAAGCCCCGGCTCGCGCAAGCGGACCGGGGCTTTTCTTTTTTAGGGAATGCGGGGCTCGAAGGTGGATGCCGTCCGTTCCAAATTCTTCGCTGCGCTGCGGGCGGGGTATCACCGTTGCGGCTGTCGGGGCAATTTCGTAGGGGAGCACACGCGCCCCCGCGTGTGTTTTTCAGCGCCCTCGCTGAAAACATGCGTGTGCTATGTGAGACGAACTCTAACGTGATGCGGGCCACCCATGCTGCGAGGGCGCGACCCGAAACACGCGAGGGCGTGTGTGCTCCCCAGATCAACGCGGACGTGACGGCGCGGCTGAAACAGCTTTGGAAGAAGCGGCCTCGCAGTCACCGGGGAAGCCGGCAAGAGCGATGAGATCCAAGCCGCCATCCACAAGGACGACTGGAACGAATGGTAGTGTCATCGTCAGCGGCAACCACATCCAGCAGTTCATCAACGGCAAGCTCACCGTGGACGTCACCGATGAAACCGCCGAAGCCGCCGGAGCCGCCGAAGCCGCCGAAGCCGCCGAAGCCGCCGAAGCCGCCGAAGCCGCCGAAGCCGCCAAGAAAGGCATCCTCGCGTTTCAGCTCCACGCCGGCCCGCCGATGCAAATCCAGTTCAAGGGCATCGTGCTGAATCCCAAATCCTGAATTCGCGCCGGATCGCCGCGGTTGAAAACGGATAATGTGCTTTCTGCCCGCACTCGATGGGGTTACGCAGAACGGCACCGACCGAGCCGCCATGTCCTTTCCTTCCAAATTCGACCTTGCCGTGATCGGCGGCGGCGCGTCGGGCTTTTTCACTGCGCTACAATACGCGGAAATAGCTCCCGGGAAAAGCGTCGCGATCTTCGAAAAAAGTCCGCACTTCCTGCAGAAAGTCCGAATCTCCGGCGGCGGTCGTTGCAATGTCACCCACGCGTGTTTCGATCCCCGCGAGCTGGCGAAAAACTATCCGCGCGGTTCGCGCGAGCTGCACGCCGCGTTTCACCGCTGGCAGCCGAGCGACACCGTCGAGTGGTTCGCGCGCTTCGGTGTCGTCTTGAAAACCGAGTCGGACGGGCGGATGTTCCCGGAAACTGACAGCTCGGACACCGTGATCCAGTGCTTTCTCAATCGCGCCCGCGAGTGCGGCGTCCCGCTGTTTCCGAAGTGTCCGTTAGTCGGTATCGAGCGGCTCGAAAGCGGCGGCTTCTCCCTCCGTTTTGAAAGCCTGGCGGAACCCGTCGAGGCCCGCGCGGTCTGCGTCGCCACCGGCTCGCTGAAGGACAGCCCGCTGTTGAGTCATTTGAAAAAGCTCGAACAGTCCATCGAGCCGCTGGTCCCCTCGCTGTTCGCATTCAACGTCACCGACCGGCGCATCAGCGGTTTGGCAGGCGTGGCCCATCCGAAAGTCGCGGTCCGCCGGGAAGGTTCTCACTCCACCCAGCAGGGGCCGCTGCTGATCACCCACCGCGGCTTTAGCGGGCCCGCCGTGTTGCGGCTTTCCGCCTGGGAGGCCCGGGATTTGGCGGCGACGAACCATCATTTCCCGTTCGTCATCGACTGGCTCCCGGAGATGGACATGGCGGCGCTCAAAGTGCGCTTTGCCGCAATCCGCCAGACCCAGGGTGCCAAGCTGGTGCGCAACACGCCGATTTCACCGATCCCGCGCCGGCTCTGGGAACGCATCGTCGCTTGCTGTGAAATCGAGGACCAGACGACCTGGGGGCAGTTGTCCAAAACGGCGAGCCTGCTCTTGCTGGGCGCCCTCAAGTCCGCCCGCTTCGAGGCGGAGGGTAAGACCACGAACAAGGATGAATTCGTCACCGCCGGCGGCATCAAACGGCCCACCATCGACTTCCGGACGATGGAGAGTCGCGTGACGCCCGGACTTTATTTCGTTGGCGAATGCATCGACATCGACGGCATCACCGGCGGCTTCAATTTCCAAGCCGCTTGGACCACCGCCCACATCGCTGCCGCAGCCATCGCGCGGCGAGCTGCTGATGAGGCGGTTTGAAAAGGAAACGCCCGATCCCCTGTGAGGAGGATCGGGCGCTTTTGAGAAAGGTTATGTGGAGAGCTTCGAGGGATTAATCCCAACCGCCGCCGCCGCCACCTTTGTAGCCGCCACCGCCGCCGCCTTTATAGCCGCCGCCACCGCCACGACGATCACCGCCGCCACCGTAGCCGCCACCGCCACGACGATCACCGCCGCCGTAGCCACCGCCGCCGTAGCCACCGCCGCCGCCACCGCCGCGGCGTTCACCGCCGTAGCCGCCGCCACCGCCGCCGCTAGGACGACCGCCGCCGGGCTTGAATTCCTTAGGCTCAGAGGCGTTGACGCGAAGCTCGCGGCCCTGATAGTCGTAACCGTTGAGAGCTTCGATCGAAGCGTTCAGCTGGCTCTGGTCGCCGAGCGTGACGAAAGCAAATCCTTTGGATCTGCCGGTTTCGCGGTCGGTGATGATTTTGACCCGTTCAACAGGTCCGTAAGCGGCGAAGAGGCCTGAAACGTCTTCTTCAGTAGCGGTGTAGGGCAGGTTGCCCACGTAGATGTCCATTTTTGTCTATTCTTATCACGCCATCACATTCAACGCTTCCCGAGACCATGGCGTAAAAGACCGGACGAAGCGCATTCACCTGCGAATTGCAAAATGAACGTTATGCCTTTACCTGTCGAAATCAGGGTTGGCAAGAAATGATTTTCCGCAGACAGGGCTACCTCATTTTGGTACAATCCGCACTTGTACGAAACGACCGTTTGATTTAAGCGGGCCGGATGGCTTGCAAGAAGACCCGTAATGAAGAGTATGCCGGAGGGTTTCCTCCCGGCATGGAAGCATTTGAAAAGCTCACCGATCC
>CANHPN010000004.1 GCA_947462535.1 Akkermansiaceae bacterium
GCCAAGGACGAGGCGGAGGCCGTGAAGTGGTGGCGCATGGCTGCCGAGCAGGGGCTAGCCGAAGCTCAACGCGGCCTCGGGGTTTCCTACGAAAACGGAGAAGGCGTGGCCAAGAACGAAGCTGAAGCCGTGAAGTGGTATCTCAAGGCTGCTGAGCAGGGGAATGCCTCTGCGCAATTCAACCTTGGGGGTTGCTATTACAACGGCAAAGGCGTGGTGAAGGACGGAGCTAAAGCTGTGAAGTGGTGGCGCAAGGCTGCTGAGCAGGGTAATGCGCTGGCTCAGGGGGTTCTTGGGATTTTTTACGCCAACGGAGAAGTCGTCAAGAAGGACGTGGTCGAAGCCGTGAAATGGCATCGCAAGGCTGCCGAGCAGGGGCTAGCCGAAGCTCAACGCGGCCTCGGGGTTTGCTACGCGTCTGGCACGGGCGTGGTGAAGAACGAAGTAGAGGGCTACAAATGGGAACTTCTCGCCGCCGCCAATGGGAATGATACAGCTAAGAAAAATATGGTGATTACCGAGCGCAGCTTATCCCCCGCCCAGCGTGCCGAGGGCCAGCGTTTGGCGCAGGAATGGGAAGCGAGGCACGCAAATCGCGAGGCGGATCAAGGAGCTGAACCGCACTCCGTAACTGCGGCAGTGGGAGATGACCCCAAGACCACGGTAACGTCAAACGATTCAAAATTTTCGTTAAAAGATATCGGGGCATCGGTGGAAGCAATCTTGTCGGACGAAAAGACCGACGAAACTGAGTTAGCATACATTGGAGCTAGGGGAGGCGCGCTTTTTTTAGCCATTTCCAAGCTGCTTGATGAAAATCCGAGTAGTGAGCGAGGTGAGCTTGACAAGAAGCTGGCGCAAAACTATCTGGAAAGTGCACACCGTTTTTTTAAAGTTGCACAGTTTTATGGAGAAATAACAGGCAAGTCCGAGAAGAATATTCATGCGCAGCTTTCGTCGCTCATGGAGATTTACCTCCAAGAAATGGTTCGTTCGAAGCAGCTGAACAATGAAATTATGAGCGCGCCAATCTTGCGTGATTTCAAGGAGATCCAACGTGTAGCGCCGCTTGTGAACGAATTAGATAAGGCTCTCGAAATATCGAAAAAAATTAAATCCGAGGAGAAGCAACCGAAGCATTAAGGCGATCTTTGGCGCTCAGAGTCGTGGTTATTTTCGTGCCAAATCGACCCGTTCTCTCAGTCAACCCCCTTTTCCCCTTCCCAGACCGGCTTTTCAGTGTATTCTCCGGCCAAGATGAAAAGCAAATTCCTAGCACTAGTTGTCTGTATGCTTGCACTATTCGGATGTCAAAGCACTGGTCCTATACCAGTCGGACAAGGAGCATATATGATTGCCAAGAAAGATGGCGCTCCTGGCGTGGGAGTTTCCTATAAGAACAAAGCAGCCGTATATCAAGAGGCTTGTGAACACTGCGAAAAACAAGGAATGGACATCAAGGTCATCAAAGAGCAAGTAACACCAGCAAGGCCTGGTCAACTTGGATCGACAGAATTAACTTATATTTGTGTCAAGAAGGGAGGCGAATATAAAGTCCCTACAAAGGATCTCGATCGAGTTCAAGAAGTCAGAGTTCGATGAAGGATCTTGGTTTCATCTCGGCAACCCCCATTTCCCCGCCCTCCGGTCCGGCCACTGGCTCTTTCAGGGGCCTCCCGCAGAAAGCAAATTCCTAGCAGTCATCTGCGGAATCCGATTCGTTGCAAGGGGTAAGGGCGGCGGGATAGCGGGAAGCCCCCCCTCTTTATAAGGGGGGGTGTATCCCTTTCCCGATTCCCTTCCGGTAGAGCTTTCACTTTTCCCGCTCCTTTCCTGATTTTCCCGCATGGATGAGAGTCCATTTGCCGCGTGCCGATTTCCTTAGAACGCCAAGAGATTCGCCTTTCTGGAGTCGCTTTTTCATCGTCTCGAGATTGGTGAGCTTTTCTTTCCCTCTGATTTCCTGTTCGGCTTGGATTGCTAGATTTGCGCAAATTGCGGGAAAGGGCCCATTTTCCCGATTCCCGGCCAAATGCTCGAAAATTGGGCTCCAGTATCCCCTCGCCTCGGCGGTCGCCTTTTCATGCCGCTGTGCCGCTGTCAACGCTGCCGCACGTCCTTGGGAGATGTGCATCCCGGCTTTATCATTCCATGCAAAGCAGAATCCTTGCTCCTTTGGAATGTCCCGCTTCCGCATGTCGGTTCCGTAGATGGTGGAGACTCCCTTGGCGTCCTTGTCGATGCGGAGGTTTGCAAAGGCCTTGCGGTTCAACTCGCTGCCAAGGTGCCCCCGTGTCTTGGCTTGCTCGGTTCCTGGGTTCTCATGCAGGACGCAAAAGATGGGGGTATTGAATTCCTGACTGAGCGCATGGATATTGGAAACCAGTTCCAACGCCTCCGCTTCATCGTTAGGACTTTTGCAAAGGTCTGCGATACCGTCGATGATTACAGCGTCGATGACACCACGGGCTGCCTGTTCATGCCTGAGAGACTCGCTGAGGATCTCCAAGCGTTCCGACCTTGCGAACATGACCAAAGGAAGAGAGACGAGCCTGTCGCTAACCTCCTGCAAGCCTGAGCGGGTGACGCTGCGGGAAACAAGCCCGTGCCAATCGGCGCGGCTTTGCTCCGTGTCTAGATGGAGGATTACCCCGGTGCCTTCTCCCTGCCATGACATGCAAAGCGCATCTGCGGTGTGGTAAAAGTCTCCCCGCTGTGCTGCCGCTAGGACGGCGGCAACGACGGCGGACTTGCCCACCTTGGACTTGCCTTGAATCACGGTGATGTTTCCACGGGCGGCGATTGGCACGTCTCCAATCATCATGCACGATTCGTCCGGTGGCGGTGTTTCGCTAGGATCAAAACGCATGGCATAAGCCCGCTCCCTTAGCTGCCGTCCTGCGGTTTCCGCGTTAAGTGGTGATCTCTGACGCGGGCCTAGCGGCTTTTGATTGGGTGCAGGGTTCACCGGGTGGTTTCCTTTCCTTGTTCAAGGTTGTCGAGCAAGGCAAGCATGCTGGCGACTTCCTTGTCGCTGCGGCGGCTCGGCGCATGGGCTTCGTAAGGGTCCATGACGATCATGTCGTCTAGGCTCCGGTCTAGGTCGATCATGTCTTGGCCGTGTGAGTCGGTGAAGATGGACTTGGCGAAGTGGCAGTGGGTGGTGAGTGCACTCATTAGCGTGCTGCCTTCCGGTTAGCTTCGCTCTTCCAGCCGACGGGCTGGCAGCGGTGTGATTCAATGAACCGCTCGATGTCGGCGCGGGAAAATCTGATATTTCGGCCGAACTTGATGAATCCGATTTTCCGCTCGGCGACCAACTCTTGAAGACTGCGCTTCGAGATACTCAGTACGGCGGCAGTTTGCGGCGTGTTCAACAGCTTTTCCAGCTGCTCGATTTCCTTGGGGGTGAGGGGGATGCTTTCTGCGGCATCTCGGCGCGTCAATAATGTGGATGTGGTATGCACGGGTAAGTCATGCCACCCCGTGCATTTCGATACGTGAGGGGCATTCCCCCCGGTTTCAACCCACTCTTTTCTTCCCGCGTTTTCCGTGCGGTGCATGAAGCCAGCTGAAACCCATTCGTCCAAGTTTTTCAATGAATGACTCCATGGTGATTCCATCAACACCGCCGCCGCCAAGGCCTGTGTATTCGTCGAGAATCTCAGGGCGCGATGGAATTCCGTCGGCCTGAAAAGCCGCTTCTCTGATCGCTTCTGCCACGTCGTGAAAATCGTCCAGCGGAGTTTCCAGCTCGCCCGTGCGGACGCCTTCGTGATTCTTCACGGCGGCGGCGATGCGGTGAATCTCCTCGGCATCGCCGCGCACTATCGCGGCAAGCATTTGATACGCCTCCCGATGGAATAGGTTCACGAGTTCAAGAGCGCGGGGGCTGTCAGGGTCGGATGGCAGTCCGGGGATCTCATGGGCGGCCTGCTCGGGCCTGTGGTCTTCGGGAATGATGAACGACCCACGGATTTCGTAAATCATGCCGAAAGTGGCGTCGAGCTGCGGCGGCTTCCTCGGGCCGGTGGCCTTCGTGATGCGGTTTGTTCGGTTCCCGGTGCCGTGAGCCGACGCAAGCGCGGCAGTGCCGTTCCAAGAAACCTCAACCGCGTCGTCGGGATGAAAAACGAGCCGTCCGCCACCATCGCCGGAAAATTGGCGCATGCCGTCGGGGGTGCGGATTTCGAGATACTCGCCGTGGCACCTGCGGACCGTGCCAGTGGGTTGGTGTAGCCACTCGGATTTCCATGAACTGCCCTGCGGCACCGGGGTTTCCGTCCAGCCGTCCCCCTTGGGTGCTGCGCGGTCACTCACGCTACCCTCCTTCCCGTTTCGATTGCGGCGACGTTGTCGGGGGCATTGCCGGGGAGGATTTCCCAGAGCTTGTCCGCCCTCCCTTGCTCGATGTTCGTGATATTCAAACAGTTCATGCCACCGCCTCTTGAAGAACTTCGGGATGTTTCAGGGCGATGGAGATCAACATGCGGGCAGCGCCAGAGGGTTCGCGCTTCTTCTGTTCCCAACTGCGGAGGGTGCTGAGTCCGATGCCTAGCAGGTCGGCGAAGGCTTCCTGCGTGAGGTCGAGGGACTGGCGGACCTTGGCGACTTCGCTCTTGGCTTCCCACGCCTTGGCGGATTTGCGGCGCTGGGATTCAGGATTCACCGCTACGCGGGAGAAGGTGCCGTCGGGCCTTTTCTCAATGCGGAAAACCCTAGCAGGCGTGCGCTCGCCCCGCTCCAGTGCGTCTTTCTTGCTCTTGAGCGTGGCAGCCGTTGGAGCTTGGCCAGCGGGCTTGGTGGTGGATGGGATGGCTTTCATGGTTTCTTCTTTTTGAGTTCCTTCAACTGAGCTTGGCTGAGATTTTCCGCTTCGTTCTTGGCGTAGAGGTCGAGAAGCAGGATGCGGTGGTCATCGGTGATCCAGTAGTAAATGACGCGTGCGCCGCCTCGCTTGCCGTGGCCCTTGGCGGCCCAGCGGAGCTTGCGGCAGCCACCGGAACCGGGAATGATGTCACCGGCATCGGGTTGCTCCCACAGATACATCTGGATCGCGAAGATCCCATCGTCACCGATCAGGCGGAGTGCTTTCTCAGTGAAATCAGGATCTTCCTCAAAGGTCACGGCGGGATTCTACGGAGGATTGCCCGACGTTCAAGATGTAATACTTAGTATTATTTTTTGCACGGTGGCGGGAGTGACTCATGCGCTCGCCCTCCCTTCCTCGATGCTGGCGACGTTGGCGGGGGCATTGCCGGGGAGAATTTCCCAGAGCTTGTCGGCCTCCCGCTTCTTGATGAGCTTCCGGTAGTGGGTGTGAACCATGGTAACGGATGTTGCGGAGCAAGCGGGAGGTCATTCAGCCACGCTATTGCCAAGCAGGCGGATGTCTGCCATGGCTGCGGCGTGAACTCCCATCGCCCACTCCCACTCATCGGGTGCGTTCTTCTCGCTTGTTCGGCCGGCCCCACCGCTGCGGAGGATTTCTCCTTCGAATCGCTCTGCGGCAAGGCCCGCAAAATGGCGGCCGCACCGCACGCCGCGCCGAAGCTGGAGCTCGCAGATTTCTGGAAAAACCTGAATTACGACCAGCACCGCGACATTCGTTTCCAGATGGAGTCCGGGCTGTGGGCGAAGGAAAAGGGACCGTTTTCGATAGATTTCTTCCACCCAGGATGGACCGCGAAAAAGATGGTGACGCTGCATGAAGTGACTGGCGGGAAATCCAATCCGCTCAAGTTCGACCTGAGTCTTTTCAATTATGGAAAACAAAAAGTTCCCGCCGGGACACCGCCGCCTCCAGGCTACGCCGGTTGGAGGGCGCGCACCCATTTGAACACGGCGGACTACATGGATGAGTTCCTTGTCTTCATGGGCGCGAGCTATTTCCGGGCCATTCCCAAGGACGCGCCTTACGGGCTTTCCGCCCGCGGCTTGTCGATCAACAGCGGACTGCCGGGCGTGGGCGAGGAGTTCCCGGATTTCTCGGAATTCTATCTGGAGAAGCCGGAGAAGGATTCGAACACGCTCAAGGTCAGCGCCCTGCTCACCGGCGAGAGCGTCGCCGGTGCCTATCAGTTCACCATCACCCCAGGACCGGAAACCGTCGTGGATGTGGTGGCGGAAATCACGCTCCGCCGCCCGGTCCAGCAGCTCGGACTTGCGCCGTTTTCCAGCATGTTCTGGTTCGGCGAAAGCACGCATCCGAAGCCTTATGATTTCCGGCCGGAGGTGCATGACAGCGACGGCTTGCTGATGGAGCTGGGCAGTGGGAATTTTCATTACCGTCCGTTGGAAACGACCAAGGGCGAGTTCCGCCACTGCGTTTTCACGATGGAGAAGCCGCGCTCGTGGTCGCTCTTGCAGCGCGACCGCTCGTTCAATTCCTATCAGGACCCGGAGGCGCTCTATCACAACCGCCCGAGCGTGCGGGTGGAGCCGGTGGAGGGATTCGACCTCGGGAAACTCCATTTGATAGAAATGCCGACCCACGACGAGACGGACGACAACGTGATTCTCCTCTGGGAGCCGCAGCCGACGCTGGAAGTCGGGAAAACCGCCCGTTTCCATTACCGCCTGCGCTGGATGCGCGATCCCGCGCCGTCGGGAGTTTTCAGCGTCCGCGCCACGCGCTCCGGGACGCCGGTGCAGAAGCCGGACGAGGTGTTGGTGGCCATCGATTTCGCGAAGCCGCTTGAGCCGGGACTCAAAGTCGGCGATCCGAAATGGGATGACATTTCGAAGTTGAAGACGGTTGTCACGGTGAATCAAAAGACGGTGAAGATCCTCCACGTCGGGCTGAGCGACGTCAGCATGCCGAATGTGGATGCGCTGCCCGCCGGCCTCGGGCGCAGCGACAAGCTCCACATGCCGCAGGTGCTCCGTGCGTTTTTCGTGCTCGATCCGCCGAAGGATTTGAACGACATCGACATGACTTGCGAGCTCCAGGACGAGACCGGCAAGTGCGTCTCCGAGCGCTGGGTTTATCTCTGGAAAAAATCCCGGTAATCAAGAAGCGCCGGGCGGCAGGATCAGCACTTTGTCGATCCGGTTGCGGTCGAGGTCCACCACCTCGATCCGGAATCCACCGGCGGTGAAGTGGTCGCCCGTCGCGGGAATTTTCCCAAGTGACTGGAGAATGAAGCCGCTGAGAGTCGAATATTCGCGCTCGTCCGCGGCTTCCAGCGGGAGTTCCGGGAAGAGCTCTTCCAGTTCATCGATGCGGATCATCGCATCCACCAGCCAGCTGCCATCCTCGCGCCGCGCCGCGTCCGGGCGCGCGGGTTTGGTGGAGTCGAAGTCGCCGATGATCGTTTCCATGACATCGTGCAGCGTGATCAATCCGGCGATGCCGCCGAACTCGTCGGCCACGAGGGCGATGGTGGAATTGCTCTTGCGGAATGTTTCCAACAGCCGGTTGAGCGGCTGGGTGGGAGGCACTAGGAGCGGCGGCTTGAGCAAGCTCTTGAGCCCGCTGTGATCGCCGGCGTAGTGCGCGGCGAAGAGGTCTTTGATAGAAATCATTCCTAGCAGGTTGTCCCGTCGGCCTTCGAAAACCGGGAACTGGCTGTGATGGCTGCGCAAAACGGCGAGGCAGGTTTCGTCGCGGCTTTTCGTCGCATCCAGCCAGCAAATTTTCCCGCGATGAATCATCAAGTCGCGCACGCACAGGCTGTCCAGGCCGAGGATGGCCTCCACCATTTCCGATTCCCCGGCGATCAGCGCCCCGCCGCGCTCGCCTTCGCGGACGAGCATTTTCACCTCCTCCTCGCTCACGGCGGCCTCCTCCGCAGGGCGGACCCGCAGCAAGCCGAGCATGAGATCCGTGGACAGACCGAGCAATTTCACCACCGGCGAGGCGATCCGCGACAGCCGCGCCATCGGCCCGGCGGCAAACCGCGCGATCATTTCGGGATTGCCCATGCCGATGCGTTTCGGGACGAGCTCGCCGATGACCAGCGAGAAATAAGTGATCGCGCTCACCACCAGACCGACGGCCAGGGGATCCGCCCAAGGCGCGATCCATGGCACCAGGGCGAGCGCCGAAGCGAGGGATTTCGCCAGGGTCGCGCCGCCGAACGCGCCGGCCAGGACCCCGACGAGGGTGATGCCGATCTGCGTCGTGGAAAGAAAGCGGTTGGGAGATTCGACAAGATCGAGCGCGGCCTGCGCTTTTTTGTCGCCGGCTTCCGCCCACTGCCGCAGACGCGATTTCCGGCTGGAAACCACCGCGATTTCAATCATCGCGAACAGTCCGTTGAGCAACAGAAGCAGGAAAATGAAGACGATTTCGAAGCCGACGGCAGACATTCCCCAAGCAAGCAAGACATCCCTGGATCGGCGAGCTTGATCATTCGGCTGGTCAAAATTCACCTAAATAATAATTGGAATAGTTCTTGATATTGACCGGCTCACCCCTAGCTTGCCGCCGCGATGGTCAGCAAAGCCCCAGACATTTTCCCAGAAATCGAGATCCCCGACGAGATCTCCGGCTTGAGAATGACGGCCCAGCGCCGCGAGGTTTACCGCCTTCTCCAGCAGGAGCGGAACCACCCGACCGCGAACGAAGTGTTCATGCGGGTGAAGGACCGGCTGCCGAACATCTCGCTGGCCACCGTTTACAACTGCCTCGAAGCCCTCGTCCAACACGGCATCATCCGGCAGGTGAATTTCGAGCGCGAGTCTTCCCGTTACTGCCCGAACCTCAGCGAGCACGGCCATTTCCATGACGCTGCCACCGGCGTCATCCACGACGTGGACTTCAAACCCGGTGTCAACCTCGCGGACGTCCTCAACCTCCCGCCCGGTGCCGTCATCGACGACGTCGAAATCACCCTTCGCGGCAAACTCGCCAGCGCCTGATCTCAAATTTTAAATCTCAAATTTCTTCCCATGAGCCTGCACATCCAAGACCTCCACGCCACTCTCGAAAACGGCACCGAAATCCTCAAAGGCGTCAACCTCGACATCCCTAAGGGTGAAGTCCACGCCATCATGGGGCCTAACGGCTCCGGCAAATCCACCCTCTCCAAGGTGATCGCCGGCCATGAAAGCTACATCGTGACCGCCGGATCGGTGACCCAAGACGGCGAGGAAATCCTCGGCAAGGGCATCGACGAGCGCTCGCGCGGCGGCATTTTCCTCGCCTTCCAATATCCGTCGGAAGTTCCCGGCGTCTCGAACGCCAACTTCATCCGCGCCGCCCTCCAGGCCCGTCTGCCGAAGGGCGAGGAAATCGACGCCGTCGCCTATTACAAGAACCTCTACTCGAAAATGGACCTGTTGGAAATGGACCGCAAGTTCACGGCCCGTGCCGTGAATGAAGGTTTCTCCGGCGGCGAAAAGAAGCGCAACGAGATCCTCCAGATGATGATGCTCGAACCGGAATACTGCATCCTCGACGAAACCGACTCCGGCCTCGACATCGACGCGCTCAAAATCGTCGCCAAGGGCGTCAACGCCATGCGCTCGCCCGACCGCGGCATGCTCCTCATCACCCACTATCAGCGCCTGCTCGACTACATCAAGCCGGACTACGTCCACGTCATGGCGGAAGGCAGAATCGTCCGCTCCGGCGGCCCCGAGCTCGCCCACGAACTGGAAAAAGACGGCTACGAGTTCCTCAAGGAACCAGCCCTCGCCTGAGACTAACATTTCATCACCATGTCCTACGACACCACAGACGTTCTGGATCTTGAAACCCGCGAGGCGATCGACATCGACCGCACCAAGGGCGACTTCACCTTTCCGGAGCGCAACAAATTCGACGCCGGTCGCGGCCTGACCTCCGCCACTGTCGATTACATCTCCGACGTGAAAAACGACCCGGACTGGGTCCGCGAGTTCCGTCACAAGGCGCTCAAGGTATTCCAGGACAAGCCGATGCCGACCAACTGGGCGACCAAGGACTTGGAAGCCATCGACTTCGACATCATCCGCTATTATCTCTCCGACGGTGAGAAGCCCAAGCGCTCGTGGGACGACGTGCCCGCCGACGTTCTGGAAACCTTCGAGCGTCTCGGCATCCCCCAACAGGAACGCGCGTTCCTCGCCGGCGTGGAAGCCCAGTTCGACTCTGAAGCCGCCTACTCGAATGTGAAGGAAGAGCTGACGAAACAAGGCGTCATCTTCTGCAACTCCACCGAAGGCTTGAAGGAGCACGAGGAAATTTTCCGCCCTTGGTTCGGCAAAGTCATCCCGACCGGCGACAATAAGTTCTCCGCGCTGAACTCCGCGGTTTTCTCCGGCGGCTCGTTCATTTACATCCCGAAAGGCGTGAAGCTGAAGCAGCCGCTCCAAGCCTATTTCCGGATCAATTCGGAGAACTTCGGCCAGTTCGAGCGCACGCTCATCATCGCGGACGAAGGCGCAGAGCTGATGTACATGGAAGGCTGCACCGCTCCGAAATTCGAGACCGCCACGCTGCACTCCGCCGTCGTCGAACTCGTCGCGCTCAAGGGCGCGAAGATCCAATACGTCACCGTGCAGAACTGGTCGTCCAACGTCTTCAACCTCGTCACCAAGCGCGGCATCGCGATGGAAGACGCGGAAGTTAGGTGGATCGACTGCAACATCGGCTCGCGTCTCACGATGAAATATCCCGGCGTCATCATGAAGGGTAAGCGCGCCCGCGGTGAGGTCATTTCCATCGCCCTCGCCAACACCGGCCAGCACCAGGACACCGGGGCGAAAATGATCCACGCCGCCGATGACACGACATCCAACGTTGTTTCCAAATCCATCTCCGTCGGTGAAGGCCGCTCCACCTACCGCGGCCAGGTCTTCATTCCGAAGCACCTCAAGGGCTGCAAGAACAACACCGAGTGCGACGCCCTGCTCATCAACAGCCACAGCCGCACCGACACCTATCCGGCCATCACCGTGAAGGGCAACCAGCACGCCACCCAGCACGAGGCATCCGTCAGCCAGGTCTCCGACGACATGCTCTTCTACATGCAGCAGCGCGGCCTCAACGAAGGCCAGGCCATGTCGCTCGCCGTCAACGGCTTCATCAACGACCTCGTCCGCGAGTTCCCGATGGAATATTCCGTCGAACTCAAGCGCCTCATCGATCTGGAAATGGAAGGCTCGGTGGGCTGACCCTGAAATCGCAACTTACTTTTCAATGAGCCTTATCCTCGACTCACCCAGTTCCATGCTTACGACCGCCCCGGAGACCCCGGCTTATCTACCCGCTTGGTTTGCCGCCCGCCAGCAGTCCGCTTGGCAGCGTTTTCTCGCCATTCCAGCGCCGAAACGCGGCGATGAGACCTGGCGCTTCTCCAGCATCAAGCAGCTCGATTTCTCCTCGTTCCGCAAAACTCCGGTTAGCGGTGCGAATGATTTGATCGCCCGCTCCACCGGCCTCGAAGCGCCTGCCGCGAAGCTGGTCTTCGTCAACGACGAACTCGTCCATGTGGAATCCCGTCTCCCGGAAGGCGTCATCTGCCTGCCGCTCGCCGAGGCGCTCGTCTCTCACAGCGATCTGGTGCAAACGCATTTCATGAAGCAGGAAACGCGTCTCGGGTCCGCCAAGTTCGCCGCGCTGCATGAAGCGTCCCTGACGAACGGCTTGTTCGTCCATGTTTCCGACAAAGTGGAAGTCGAGGGAACCATCGAGGTTCATCACTGGATCGCGGGAGAAAACACAGTGATCTTCCCGCACACGTTGGTCGTCACGGGCAAGAGCTCGAAAGTCCGCGTGGTGGACATTTTCCGATCGGCGGATGATGTCGCACCCGGCCTCGCCATCGCCGTCAACGATCTATCCGCCGGCCAGAACTCGCAGCTCGATTACGTCGCGATCCAGGCTTTCAACGAAGTCACCCGCGTCATCCAGATCAACGAAACGTCCGCGTTCCGCGATGCATCGGCCACCGGATTCATCCTCAACACCGGCGCTTCCTGGGCGCGTAATGAAACGCTCTCCCGCCTCGAAGGCCCGGGGTCGCGCTCTGACATGCTCTCGGTTTCCATCCCGGCGCATGAGCAGGAATATGACCAGCGCACCTTCCAGCACCACGTTTCGGAAGGTGCTTACTCCGACCTGCTTTACAAGAATTCCCTCTACGACCATGCCCGCACCATTTTCTCCGGGCTCATCTTCGTGGACAAGGATGCGCACCACACCGACGCCTATCAGACCTGCCGTAACCTGCTGATGAGCGACACCTGCGAGGCCAATTCCATGCCCGGCCTGGAAATCAACGCCGACCAGGTGAAGTGCTCGCACGGCAGCACGTCCTCCCAGATCAGCGACGAGGAGATCTTCTACCTCCGCGCCCGCGGCATCGATCCGGTGAACGCCCGCCAGCTCATCGCCCGCGGCTTCTCCGTGGATGTCGTCGAGCGCCTGAAGAACAATGAAGTCGAGGAACTCGTCCTCAAATTCATCGACGACAAGTTCGCCCACATCTCTTCCCGCGGAGCTTAGGACGCCCAAAATCAAATTGGGTTTTGATGACTCTGATCCTTCTGAAAAAGAGGGTTTTTTGGATTGGCGGGGCTGTGAAAAAACCAAAGATTTTTTTCTTCGTGACGGGAAGAAGTTGGCTGGTAAAAGCTCGCAGCGGATTATGGCGGGCAAGTTAACATACCAACAGGCAGGAGTGGACACGCGCAAAGCGGCCGCTCTGGTGGGCGACATCGGCACTCACGTGCGCAGAACTCAACAGACACGCAAGTTGTGGGGGGCTTTCGGGCTTTTCGCCGCTTGTTACGACCTGAGCAGCTACAAGGAGCCAGTCATGATGACCGGCTGCGACGGCGTCGGGACGAAGCTGGAACTGCTGCTGGAGCACGATCTTCTCGAAACGGCAGGCAAGGATCTCGTCGCCATGAGCGTGAACGACATCCTCACCACCGGCGGTGATGCGCTGCTTTTCCTCGATTACATCGGCATCGCGGCGCTGCATGAGGAGAAAATCACCCGGCTGATTTCCGGGATGGCGGATTACCTCGAGGCATGCGACTGCATCCTCGCCGGCGGCGAAACCGCAGAAATGCCGGGCATCGTCCCCGTGGACGTGATCGAACTCTCCGGATTCTGCATCGGCTGCGCCGAAAAGCCCGATCTGATCGACCCGACCACCGTCGCCGTCGGCGACGTGCTCATCGGCTACGCCTCCGACAGCATCCACGCCAACGGCTGGTCGCTCGTCCGCCGCGTGCTCAACGAATTTCCCGGCGAAGTCACCGACGAGGAGCTCCACGCCTGGCTCAAGCCGACGCGTCTCTATCACGACGTCACCCGCGATTTGAAGAAATCCGGGGTGAAGCCAAAAGCGATGTCTCACATCACCGGCGGCGGCCTGCCGGAAAACCTCGAGCGGCTGTTCCGCGGCATGGGGGCCGATCTGGAAATCCCGAAATGGAGTCTTCCCGGCATTGAAAAACTTCTCTCCCACGTCGATGCGGAAGACCGCTTCCACACCTTCAACATGGGCATCGGCTGGGTGGCGATCGTCGCCGAGGCGGATGTCGAGGCGGCGCTCAAAGCGGGCGACGGCGGCACGGTTTTAGGCCGGATGGTGCCTGAAGAAGGTGTCCGCGTTTGCGTAACCGGCGAGTGACACTAAGATTTCCCCACGAATGAGCGACTTCCTCACCCACGAATGCGGAATCGCCGCAGTGCGACTCCGCAAGCCGCTGGCTTATTATTACGACCGCTACGGCACCTGTCTCTGGGGGCTGAACAAGCTGTTCCTCCTGATGGAAAAACAGCGCAACCGCGGCCAGGACGGCACCGGGATCGGCTGCGTGAAAATCGACATGCCGATCGGCCAGTCCTACGTCCACCGCCGCCGGGGCGTGGAAAAGGACGCGCTGTCCGAGATTTTCCGCAAGGAAACCAAGGATTTCTATAAAATGTCCCGCAAGGGCCTGCTGAACGCCAAGGACCCGGCGAGTGTGAAAAAGCACTTCGATTTCGGCGGTGAAATCCTTATCGGCCACCTGCGCTACGGGACTTCCGGGGAGTTTGACGCCGGCTGCTGCCACCCGTATCTGCGCCGCAGCAACTGGCCGACGCGGACACTGATGGTGATGGGGAACTTCAACATGACCAACGCCGGTCAGCTCAACGAGGTGCTCATCGACCGCGGCCAGCACCCGGTGTTCGGCACCGACACGCAGACCGTGCTGGAGGAAATCGGCTATCATCTCGACGAGGCGCACACCGACCTTTACCGCCATCTGCGCGACTCGGGAGTGCCCGGCGCGGAAATCCCGGCCATGATTTCGGCAGGCTTGGACGTTCCCAGACTGGTCGCGGAATCCGCCGCCGCCTGGGACGGCGGTTACGCGATTTGCGGCGTCATCGGCAACGGCGACATGTTCGTCATGCGCGACCCGCACGGCATCCGCCCCTGTCACATGTTAGTGACTGACGAGGTCATCGCCTTCTCCTCCGAGCGGGTGCCGCTGATGACCGTGTTCGAAGCAGATGCCAGCGAGGTCAAAGCGGTTGATCCCGGCTCGATGATCACCATCAAGTCGGACGGTTTGATGTCCGACTCCGCCTTCACGCCGCCGCGGCGCTACACGCCTTGCTCGTTTGAGAAGATCTATTTCTCCCGTGGCAACGACCCGCAGATTTACCGCGAGCGGAAAGCGATGGGCGCCGCGCTCGTCTCACAGGTCGTCGAGTCCATCGGCGGCGCGTTTGACAAGACCGTCTTTTCCTTCATTCCTAACACCGCAGAAACGGCGTATTACGGCCTGATGGACGGCCTCCGCCTCTATCGCCGCCAGGAAGTGCGCTCGGAAATTTTGAAGGCCTCCAGCGAAGGCACCCTCACGCCCGAGCTGGTCGATGATCTAATCCTCCGCAACTGGCCGAAGGGCGAGAAAATCGCGCACAAGGACATCAAGATGCGGACCTTCATCTCGCAGGAAAAAGGCCGCGACCAGATGGTTTCCCACGTTTACGACATTACCTACGGCGTCGTGAAACCGGGGGATTTCCTCGTCGCGCTCGATGACTCGATCGTCCGCGGCACCACGCTCAAGCAGTCGATCCTCAAGATCCTCGCCCGCACCAAGCCATCGAAGATCGTCGTCTGCTCCACCGCGCCGCAGATCCGTTATCCGGATTGTTATGGCATCGACATGTCGGAGCTCGGCAAGTTCATCGCCTTCGCCGCCGCCGTCGCGCTGCACCGCCGGGCGGGCAGGCAGTCGCTGTTAGACCGGATTTACGACGACTGCCAGGCGGAGCTCAAGCTGCCCGCCGCCGAACGCAAGAACCGCGTCCAAGCGGTTTACCAGGCGTTCACCGATGAGGAGATTTCCGCCGAAGTCAGCCGGATGGTCTATCCGGAAGGCATCGAGTGGCACGGCGAGGTGCAGGTGATTTTTCAAAGCATCGACAACCTCCACGCCTCGATCAAGGGCGACTGCGGCGACTGGTATTTCACCGGAAACTACCCGACTCCGGGCGGCTACTCGATGGTCAACCAGGCCTACCTCCGCTGGTATGAAGGCGTCGGCGGGCGGAGTTACGATTTGCCGCTGTGAGGCTCCGTTAGCGGCTCACTCGTCGAGCAGTGAGCTGCGCGTGAAGAGTGAGATGACGTGCACGCCGCGGGCCTCGATGGCTTGGCGGCCGCCTTCCTCGCGGTCCACGAGGACCAGCGCGAAGGCGACTTTCCCGCCTTCGCGCTCGATGGCGTCGATGGCTTTCAGCGTCGAGCCGCCGGTGGTGATAACGTCATCGACTACGATGACGGTGTTGCCGGAATGGAAATTCCCTTCGATTTGTTTGCCCGCGCCATGGCCTTTGGGCTCCTTGCGGACGGTGAAGACCTGAAGCGCTTCGGCGGGGCTTTTCATGGCGGAAGCCATGCCGACGGCGAGGGAGATCGGGTCAGCGCCGAGGGTCATGCCGCCGATGGCGTCGATCTTGAGGTGCTCGGAATGGATCTTGGAACGGATGGCGTGCCAGCCGAGGTCGCCGATGAGAAGGGCTCCGAAGGGATCGAGCGCAGTGACCCGGCAGTCGATGTAGAGGTCGCTTTGCGCGCCGGAGGCGAGGGTGAAGTTGCCGGTGCGGACGGATTTCTGGAGGAGGAGTTTTTTGAGGGCGGACGCGGTTTGGAGCATGGCGGGATGATGGGGTGAAAGGGGAAATGGTGGAAAGCGGAAAAAGTAGTCCAGGACCTCAGTCGACTTCAGTCCGTTCTTCCTCTTGCTCTCGATCACCCACTTTCAGGCATCAACGTCTTCCCGCGAAAAATTTCCCCTTTTTCGGATTGCCACTGGGAGAAGCCGTCCCTAGCTTCCGCCTCCCGCAATCTTTAACCTCATTCCGAGATGTCCAAGCACAACAGCCTCAAGTCCAGCGCCACCGTCGGCGGCAAACGTTCCGTTCTCAAGCGCTTCGAGCGAGTCAAGCTCCTCAAGGAGCGCGGCGAATGGAAAGCCGGCAAGTCCCCAGTCGGACTTCCGAAGACCAAGCACGAGGGCTAATCCCCTGGCTGCTTCGGACGCAACCATTTTCTAAAACGCGCGGATCCCACCGGGTTCGCGCCTTTTGCATTTATTCCCATGGCAACCCACGAAGGCACCCGCCTCAATAAATACCTCGCCTCCTGCGCGGTCGGCTCGCGCCGCGCCTGCGACGAGCTCATCAAGGCCGGACGCGTCGAGGTCAATGGCAGCCCATGCGTCAACATGGGCACCCGCATCAACCCCGGCGACCACGTGAAGGTGGACGGCAAGCGGGTGGCTCAGCGCGAGACGATGATCATCGCCTTTCACAAGCCGCGCGGCTTCGTCTGCACCCGTGAGGACGAGCTCGGACGCGCCACGATTTACTCGATGTTGCCGGCCTCGCTGCACTCGCTACACCACGTCGGCCGACTGGACATGGACTCGGAGGGCCTGCTGATTCTGACTAACGACGGCGACCTTTCGCAGCAGTTGATGCACCCGTCGAAATCCATCGAGAAGGAATATCTCGTCACCTCGAACCAAGCGTTCGAGAACGCCCATCTCGACCAATTCCTCGAAGGCGTCTTCACGACCGAGGGGAAGTTGAAGGCGAAATCCATCGAGCGGCTTTCCTCCCGCCGTCTCAAGGTGGTGCTCGACCACGGCGCGAAACGCCAGATCCGCGTGATGTTCGACACGCTCGGCTATCAGGTCACCAAGCTGCTGCGCGTCCGTATTGGCGCGTTGTGGCTCGGCGATCTGGAACCCGGTGCCTGGGCGGCTTTGAACGCTTTGGAAATCCAGATGCTGCTCGGAAATCCGAAACCCGCGAAGAAGCGCGAGGTCTCGGACGAGACCCGTAAAAAAAGACCCACCTAAGGCATGCTCAGTGCTTGCCTCAGACAGAATGGTTTCCTAGCTTCCGCCCGCAATATGAGGCCTGCTTTGTCCCGCCAGAAAATTTGAGAATCCATGAGCGCCAAAAAATCTATTACCAACCACGAGCTGGACACCGTTCACAAACCGTCCAAGGAATTTTCCGCCAAAGCCCGCATTCCGTCGATGGCGGCCTACAAGAAGCTCTACAAGGAATCCATCGACCAGCCCGAGAAGTTCTGGGCGCGTGAGGCGAGGGAGCTGGTCTGGCAAAAACCGTGGTCCAAAGTGCTTAATTGGAAGCCCCCGCACGCCAAGTGGTTCGACGGCGGCAAGCTCAACGTCTGTGAAAACTGCGTGGACCGCCATGCCGCCGGCCCCCGCAAAAACAAGGCCGCCATCATCTGGGAGGGCGAACCCGGCGACAAACGCGTCATCACTTACGGCCAGCTCCAGAAGGACGTCTGCCGCTTCGCCAACGTGCTCCTGAAAAACGGCGTCAAGGCCAAGGACCGCGTGCTCATTTACATGCCGATGATCCCCGAGGCCGCCGTCGCGATGCTGGCCTGCGCCCGCATCGGCGCGGTGCACAACGTGGTCTTCGGCGGCTTCGCCTCGGAAGCGATCGTCGATCGCCTGGAAGACTCCGGCGCGACCACCATCGTCACCGCTGACGGCGGCTGGCGGCGCGGCAAGGTCGTCGCGCTCAAGCCGGTGGTCGATGAGGCGCTCGCGAAATACACCAAGGTCAATCGCGTCATCGTCGTCAAACGCTGTGCGAACGAAATCTCGATGGACGCCAAGCGCGACGCGTGGTGGCACGACGAGGTCGCCAGCGTTTCCTCGAAACACGTCGCCAAGGGCTTCGACTCCGAGCACCCGCTGTTCGTGCTCTACACGTCCGGTTCGACCGGCAAACCGAAGGGGATTCTCCACACCTCCGGCGGCTACCTCACCGGCACCTACTCGACCTGCAAATACATTTTCGACATGCGCGACGAGGATGTTTACTGGTGCACCGCCGACGTCGGCTGGATCACCGGTCACTCCTACATCGTTTACGGCCCGCTGGCTAACGGCGTCACCCAGGTGATGTATGAAGGCGCGCCGAATTTCCCGGACTTCGGCCGCTTCTGGAAAATGGTCGAGGAATACGGCGTCACCATTTTCTACACCGCGCCGACCGCGATCCGCGCCTTCATCAAGGCGGGCGACCATTTCCCGAAAGCCCACGATCTCTCCTCGCTGCGCCTGCTAGGTTCTGTTGGCGAGCCGATCAACCCGGAAGCCTGGAACTGGTATCACAAGCACATCGGCGGCGGCAGATGCCCGATCGTCGATACCTGGTGGCAGACCGAAACCGGCGCGATCCTGATTTCCCCGCTGCCCGGAGCCACGCCCTGCAAGCCCGGCACCGCGACGCTGCCGTTCTTCGGCATCGACGCGGCGATCTTCGACGACGCGGGCAACGAGTGCAAAAACGGCCAGGACGGACGCCTCGTCATCCGCAAGCCGTGGCCGTCGATGATCCGCTCGATTTACGGCGACAAGGAGCGCTACAAGTCGGCTTACTGGTCGGATTACCCCGGCGGTATTTACACCGCAGGCGACGGCGCGCGCCGCGACAAGGACGGCAACTTCTGGATCATCGGCCGCCTCGATGATGTGCTTAACGTCTCCGGCCACCGTCTCGGCACCGCCGAAATCGAGAGCGCGCTCGTATCCCATCCCGCCGTCGCGGAAGCCGCAGTGGTCGGCCGCCCGGACGAAATGAAAGGCCAGGCCGTCGCCGCCTTCGTCACGCTTAAGGGGAATCACGAGGAGTCCGAAGCCCTCCGCATCGAGTTGCGGAATCACGTCGGCAAAGTCATCGGCGCGATCGCCAAACCGGACGATCTCCACTTCGCTCCCGGCCTGCCGAAAACCCGCTCTGGAAAAATCATGCGCCGCCTCTTGAAGGAGCTGGTTTCCACCGGTAAAATCTCCGGTAACGTGACGACTCTTGAGGACTTCTCCGTCATCGAGAGCCTGCAACGCAAGATCGCCAAATAAGCCAAACGGCCTTTTTCATGACATCCTCCCGCTACCTCATCGCCCGCGTCGCGCAGACCTTCGGTTATTTCCGGAGGAGCCAGCGCATGGCCGACGTGGCGAGCGAGATGCACCTCCTGCGCGAGGCCGAGGCGCAGCTCGGGATGGCGATCTGGGAAAAAGTCGAGCCCATCGAGGAGCTTTCCGTCGAATACTGGAACCTGAGGAAATTCATCAAGGAAAAGGAGCAGATCCGGAAGAAAGTCGAACAGTGCCAAATCGAGCTCGACAAGGCCCACGAGGAGCGCCTCAGCGTGCTCAAGAACACTCCGGAAGTCCATCAGGAGCTGATGGACCAGCGCATCCTTCTGCTCACCGAACTCGAAAAACTCGCCCGACGGCGCGATGAAATCGTCGCCGAGGCCCGCGAGGTCCGCCGCGTCTATGACGGGTTCAAGATGAAACTCGAGGTTCTTACCAACGAGTTAAAAGGCTCGGAGGTGGACAATGAGAAAATCGACGAGGTCAAGCGCCGCCTTGTCGAACTCAAAACCAAGTTTTCAGACCTCAAAAAGCAGCGTCTTATCATCGGTGGCGAAATCGAAGCGGACGATGACAAGGTTGACCTCGTGGACGAGCAGCTCAACGAGAAGAAAAAAAACCGCCGGCTCCATGCCTCCGAAGCTTTCCAGGTGATCAGCGACGGCAACAAGAAGATCTCCATCCTGCGGGCGGAAAGCGGATTGCTAGATACCCAGATGCGCCAGCTCTACGCCGAGATCGGCCGGTTCGTGAGCCGCAACACCCACCTGCATCCGGCCTGTGCCGAAGCGGCTCGCTCCCATCAAGGTCTGATAGATGTGATGCTCGCCCTCCGCCGCTCGATCGCGCTGAACCACCGCCTCGCCGGAACGGCCTGAGGACACCGTTCGCGGACATCAGGAGTTTTTCCCAAGATCGGCAATGATCGAAGCCGCAGCTTGCTGTTGCTCATCGCCCGCAGCGAACGCCCCGGACCTGAGTGGGGTCCGGAGCGTCTCGTCGGGTCTATCCGTTCGGAAATCAGGCGAGGTCGAACCGATCGAGGTTCATCACCTTGGTCCAGGCGGCGACGAAGTCTTGGATGAACTTACCCTGCGAGTCCGCCGTGCCGTAAACTTCCGCCAAGGCACGAAGCTGGGAATTGGAGCCGAAGAGCAGGTCGACACGTGTGCCGGTCCACTTGAGTTCGCCCGTTTTGCGGTCGCGGCCTTCGAAGACGTCCTCGTCCGGTGAGACGGCTTTCCACTCGGTGGCCATGTCGAGCAGATTGAGGAAGAAGTCGTTGGTGAGGGCTTCCGGCTGCTTGGTGAAAACGCCGTGCTGGGTTTGGCCGACATTGGTGTTCAGCACCCGCATGCCGCCGACGAGCACCGTCATTTCAGGGGCGGTGAGCGTGAGCAACTGCGCGCGATCGACCAGCAATTCCTCGGCCGAGACCGAGAATTTCGTTTTCAGGTAATTGCGGAAGCCGTCGGCACCCGGCTCGAGCACCGAGAAGGAGTCCACGTCGGTCTGCTCCTGCGAGGCGTCCATGCGGCCCGGAGTGAACGGGACGGCGACGGCGTGACCGGCGTTTTTCGCGGCCTGCTCGACGCCGGCGCAACCGGCTAGGACGATGAGGTCGGCGAGCGACACCTTTTTCCCGCCGGACTGGGCGCTGTTGAACGCGCTCTGGATGCCTTCGAGGATTTCCAGCACTTTGCCGAGTCGGGCGGGCTGGTTGACGGCCCAATATTTCTGCGGCGTCAGTCGAATGCGCGCGCCGTTAGCACCGCCGCGCTTGTCGGAACCACGGAACGTGGAGGCCGACGCCCAAGCGGTCGTCACCAGGTCGGAGACGCCCAGGCCGGATACCAGGATGCTGGATTTCAGGGCGGCGATGTCCTGCGCGTCGATCAGCGGGTGATCGACCGACGGGATGGGATCCTGCCAGATGAGTTGTTCCGCAGGAACTTCCGGTCCGAGATAGCGCGGGCGCGGGCCCATGTCACGGTGCGTGAGCTTGAACCAGGCGCGGGCGAACGCGTCGGCAAGTTGGTCGGGATTCTCAAGGAAGCGGCGCGAAATCTTCTCGTAGGCCGGGTCGGCGCGCAGGGCGATGTCCGAGGTGAGCATTGACGGGGCGATCTTCTTGTTAGTATCGTGCGCGTGCGGCACGGTGCCTTCGCCCGCGCCGTTTTTCGGACGCCACTGGTGGGCACCCGCCGGGCTCTTGGTGAGTTCCCATTCGTAGCCAAACAGGTTTTCAAAGTAGTTGTTACTCCATTTGGTGGGTGTGGTGGTCCAGGTGACTTCCAGGCCGGAGCCGATGGCGTCGCCGCCTTTGCCGGTGCCGAAGCTGCTCTTCCAGCCGAGACCTTGTTCTTCGAGACCGGAGGCTTCCGGGTCGGGACCGACAAGGGACGCGTCTCCGGCGCCGTGGGTTTTGCCGAACGAGTGACCACCCGCGATGAGCGCGACCGTTTCCTCGTCGTTCATCGCCATCCGGGCGAAGGTCTCGCGGATGTCGCGGGCCGAAGCGACCGGATCGGGATTGCCATTAGGACCCTCGGGATTGACATAAATCAGGCCCATCTGCACGGCGGCGAGCGGGTTTTCAAGTTGGCGGTCGCCGGTGTAGCGCTGGTCGTCCAGCCACTTGCTTTCGGCACCCCAGTAGATGTCTTCTTCCGGCTCCCAGATGTCCTCACGGCCGCCGCCGAAACCGAAGGTCTTGAAGCCCATCGATTCAAGGGCGACGTTTCCCGTTAGAATCATCAGGTCGGCCCAGGAGATTTTCCGGCCATACTTCTGTTTGATCGGCCAGAGCAAGCGGCGCGCCTTATCCAGGTTGACGTTGTCCGGCCAACTGTTGAGCGGGGCGAAACGCTGGCTGCCGTTGCCCGCGCCGCCACGGCCGTCGCCGGTGCGATAGGTGCCGGCGCTGTGCCAAGCCATACGGATGAAAAGCGGGCCGTAGTGGCCGAAGTCCGCCGGCCACCAGTCCTGCGAGTCCGTCATCACGGTCACGAGATCGTGCTTCACTGCGGCGAGGTCGAGGCTTTTGAACTCTTCCGCATAGTTAAAGTCGTCGCCCATGGGATCGGACAGTGACGAGTGCTGGTGCAGGATTTTCAGGTTGAGCTGGTTAGGCCACCAGTCGCGGTTGGACAGGCCGCGGCCGGTGGGATGGAGGAACGGGCATTTGGCTTCGGTGGTCATGAGGTTACTCTTTTGTAGGTTGATATAAGTGGATGGGAAAACCTTGGAATCGCGCGTCTTGGCGCAAATCGGCGGCCATTATTGAATGGCGGAATTCGCCATCGGTAAAGACTACGCTTTCAATATTTGCGAGCGAAAATCCCACGCCCACGATTGATCCTTGGCATTCCTCCATTCTGGAATAATCCTCGGCTGCCAATCCCTTTTGACCCTTATGAGAACACTCACCCAAATCGCCCCCATCGCCGCGCTCGTCTGCGCTACCGCCAGCTTCGCTGCGGAAGCCCCAGTCATGCGCGCTCTCTTCAATGGCAAGGATCTCAGCGGCTGGACCGGCGGCGGATACATCGTCGAGGACGGTGCCATCGTCTGCACTTCTGCGGGGAAAAACCTGATGACCGAACAGACGTTTTCCAACTACGTCCTCGACTTCGAATTCAAGCTGCCGCCCGGCGGAAACAACGGGCTCGGCGTGCACTATCCGGGAACCGGTGATGGCGCCTACACCGGAATGGAATTCCAGATCCTCGACAACACCGCAGAGAAGTACAAGGACCTCAAGCAATACCAGTTCCACGGCTCGCTTTACACGCTGGTCCCGGCGAAAAAATCCGGACTCAAGCCCGTGGGCGAGTGGAACCACGAGCGAGTGAGCGTGTTAGGCCCGGCGGTGACCGTCGAGCTCAACGGCGAGATCATCCTCAATGTAAATCTCGACGAGCTGGCAGCCAGCCACCCGGATCACCAGGGCGTGAAGCGCCGCGCCGGTCACATCGCCTGGCTCGGCCATGGCGACGGCGTTGCGTTCCGCAACATCCAGATCGCGGAAATCCCGCCAGCCGCTAACACCGAGGGCGTGACGGCTGCCGGATTCACCCGGCTTTTCAACGGCAAAAATCTCGACGGCTGGAAACATGGCAACAGCCCGGAATGGACCGTGGATAACGGAATTCTCAAGCACAGCGGCCGTCGCGGCGAGCCTGCGGATCTCTGGAGCGAGAAGGAATACGGCGACTGCACCCTCGTCTTCGATTGGCGCTGGAGCGGCCGCGGGCCGATGAAACCCCAACCGATCGTGATGCCCGACGGATCGCAAAACGGCACGGCCGAGATCGAGGAGTTAGACAGCGGCGTTTATCTCCGCGGCAACACCAAGAGCCAAGTTAACTTGTGGAACTGGCCGATCGGCTCCGGCGAGGTTTACGGCTACCGCACCGACTCCGCGATGTCCGCCGAGGTGAAGGCCGGCGTGACTCCAAAGACCAAGGCGGATCTCCCGCTCGGCGAGTGGAACCGCACGATGATCACGCTAAAGGGCGACCGCCTCAGTGTCTCGCTCAACGGCCGCGTGGTCATCGAGAATGCGCAGCTTCCCGGCGTCCCGGCCAAGGGTGCGATCGGCCTGCAACATCACGGGGCCGCGATCGATTTCGCGAATCTGTGGATCAAAGAGCGGTGAATTGACTGCGTCACCATGCGCTATCGTGAAGCTATCGACTGGTTGTTTGGCACCCAGCTGTTTGGAATCAAACTGGGGCTCGATGGGCCGCGCCAGTTGCTCAAGGAGTTTCTCGCCTATCCGGCGCACGGAGTGCGAGTCATCCACGTCGCCGGGACTAACGGTAAAGGCAGCACCTGTGCGATGATCGACAGCATCGCCCGCGCCTGCGGTCGGCGCTGCGGGCTTTTCACCTCGCCGCATCTCATCGATTACCGCGAGCGGATCAAGGTGAACGGCGAGGAAATCCCGGAAGACGCCTGCGCCGCGATGCTCACCGAGTTGCGCGCCCTGTGCGAGCGGATGGAAACGCATCCGACGTTTTTTGAAATCACGCTGGCACTCGCGATGCGTTGGTTCCGCCTCCGCGAGTGCGAGATCATCGTCCTCGAAACCGGCATGGGCGGGCGGCTCGATGCCACCACCGCGGTGCCCGCGGATGTCTGCGTGATCACCCCGGTGGGCCTGGATCACATGCAGCATCTTGGAAATACCCTCGAAGAAATCGCCGCGGAAAAGGCCGGGATTTTCGTGCGTGGAAAACCCGCGATTTCCGCCCCTCAGGATGCCGGCGTGCGTCGGGTGTTGGAAAAGGAGGCGAATGAAAAACGTTCCCTGCTAGAGTTCGTGGAGGAGCCGCTACTCGGCTATCCGATGGCGCTGGCGGGCGAGCACCAGACATGGAACGCCGCGCTCGCGGTGGCCGCGCTGCATCGCTTGGGAATCCCTCTCAGCTCTGACAGCGTCGGCTACGGGCTCCGTAATGTTAGTTGGCCGGGGCGCTTTGAAATCATCCGGCCCGGCGTCGTCTTGGACGGCGCGCACAACCCGCACTCCGCGGAAGTTCTCGCAGAAACCTGGCGGCGCAGCTTTCCCGGCAAGCAGGCATCGCTTGTCTTCAGCGCCGTGGCCGGCAAGGACATCCCCGGCATCCTGGAAATCCTCGCCCCGCTCGCCTCGCGGATTTTCCTCTGCCCGGTCGATACACCGAGGGCGGCTCCTCCCGAAGAACTCGCGGGCTATCTGCCACCGGACGCTCCGCCGCACGAGACATTCGGGAGTTTTGCAAACGCGTTCACCGCGGCGAGTTCGCAAGGCGAACCCGTCCTCGTGGCGGGCTCGCTCTTTCTCGTCGGCGAGGCGCGGGCTTTCCTAACTTCCGGAGGGTTCCAGCCGAGCTTGCAGTGATCACAAATCTCGGAAGGGAGGTGACTCTTCAATTGGAGTGCGGAATTTATTCCGCGCTCCAGTTCATCCACCCGCCTACCAGCGAGTCGAGTGCGTCGCCCGGCGTGAGCACGGTCACGCTGCCGAAGTGGACTTGGAACGCGGAGCCGCCCGCGATGGTGCCGATCAGCGCGCGGATTTCCGCCGGGTAATCCGGGAAAGTCGCGATGGCGTTGGGGACGGTGACGCTGGTGTCGGTGAAACGCTCGCCAACGATTTGCATTCCGTCACCGGAATCACCGGCGAAGCGGACTACCACGGATTTCATCTCGCGGAAGCCGCGGGTGGATCACCCCTGCGGGATCTTATACTGGGCTCGGAGTTCCTGATGGGTCTTCTTCATCTCCGCGAGGACCGTCGCGTAGGCTGGATCAGCGTGGACGCTTTTCATTTCCTGCGGGTCTTTTTCGAGATCGAAGAGCTGCCACTCGTCGGTCTTGGGCAGGTGGAACAACTTGTAGCGTTCGCTGCGGACACCGTCGTGCGCGGCGACGCGGTGGGTGCCCTCGCCGGAGTAGTAGTAATAGATCGCCTTGCGCCAGTCGGCCGGGGCGGCGCAGTCGTTTTTCAGCAGCGGCAGCAGGCTGCGACCCTGGATATCCTCCGGGACTGCGACGCCTGCTGCTTCCAGGAAGGTCGGCGCGTAATCGATGTTTTGGATCAGTGCCTTGGAGCGGACGCCGGGCTTCACCACTCCGGGCCAGCGGATCAGGAAGGGCATGGCGAGCGATTCCTCGAACATCCAGCGCTTGTCATACCAGCCATGCTCACCCAGATAGAATCCCTGGTCGGAGGAGTAGATGACCATGGTGTTCTTCGCGAGGCCGGACTCGTCGAGATAGTCTAGCAAGCGCCCAACGTTCTCGTCCACCGCGCGGATACAGCGGAGGTAGTTCTTGATGTAGCGCTGGTATTTCCAACGGGTGACGTCCTTGTCGCTGAGTTTCCCGGCCGCGAGATCATTGAGGAGTTTCTGGTTCTCCGCGCCGTAGGCCTGGTCGAAAGCGGCCTGTTGGGCGGTGCTCATGCGCTTGTATTCGCCGTTGGCCATGCCTTTCCGGAATCGCGGATCGGTTGGCTCACCGTGAAGCAGGAGGTCGTTTCCCCACCAGAAATCCTTCTCCAGCGTCATCTGCTGCTTTTTGAGCGCCTCGCTGCGGTTCGCGTAGTTGTCGAACAGGGTTTCCGGCTCCGGCAGGTCCATGCCGTCGAAGAGTTTGTAATGTCGTTCCGCTGGCGACCAGTTGCGGTGGGGGGCTTTTTGCTGGCTCATCAGCACGAACGGCTTGTCCTTGTCGCGGCGGTTCTTGAGCCAGTCGAGCGACTTGTCTGTGATGATGTCGGTGACGTAGCCGTCGATGCGCTTGGTGGATCCATCCATCTGGATGAAGTCCGGATTATAGTAACTCCCCTGCCCCGGGAGGACTTCCCAGTGATCGAAGCCGGTGGGATTGCTAACAAGGTGCCATTTCCCGATGACGGCGGTCTGATAGCCGGCCTGTTGGAGGTATTTCGGAAACGTCGGCTGGGCACCGTTGAACCTCGAGCTGTTATTGTCGATGAAACCGTTGATGAGCGAGTGCTTGCCCGTCAGGATGCAGGCGCGCGACGGGCCGCAGATCGAGTTGGCGCAATACGAGCGCTCGAAAACCGCACCCTGCTTGGCGAGGCGGTCGATGTTGGGCGTGGGGGCGATGTCCTTGAAACGGCCGCCATAGGCGGAAATCGCCTGCAGCGCGTGGTCGTCGGTAAAGATGAACAGGATGTTAGGCCGCTCCGCCGCGAGGCTGGAAAAAGATGTTAGAGCAAGGATCGAAAGGACTCGCATGATCGTTGGCGTTTCCAGGTTTCAGGGAATCTCCCACTTGTAAGGGGCACTGGAGATTTTTTCATTTCCTCCGGCGGTCACGTGGACGACGTCCTCGATGCGGCAGCCGCCAAGTCCGCGGTAGTAAAGGCCGGGCTCCATGGTCACCACCATTCCCTTCTTGAGTTTTTGGGGGGATGCCGGGCGGACGGAAGGCCCTTCGTGGACCTCGAGCCCGATGCCGTGGCCGATGGCGTGAAAGAAGCCTTCCGGCTCGCGGCTGTTCTTGATCGTCTTGTAGCCTTCCTTGGCGAAAAACGTCTCGACCGCGTCCTGCACCTTGCCGCCGGTCACGCCGGGCTTGATCACACTGATGCCCAGCTCGTGGGCTCGCTTGACCGTGCGGACCAAGCGCCGTTGCGCGTCGCTGGCCGTGCCCTTGAGGAAGGTTCGGGTCATGTCGCCCCAGTAGCCGTCCTCGACGCGGCGCGGGAAAATATCCACCACGATCAACTCGCCGGCGCGGATCGGTCCGTAGCCGGCGTTGTGGCAATCGCAGCCCTGGTCGCCTGAGGCGGCGATGGTGTCGAGCGCCACCGCGCCCTCGGCGAGGGTGGCCATGCTGATGAGTTCGCGGAGGCGCTCGGAGGTGAGCGTCCGGCCCTCGTGGATCACCAGTCCGTTGCGGATTTTGGAATCGGCGAGGGTTTTGGCCACTACCCGCAAGCCAGCGGCGCTGGCGCGGTTTCCCTTGCGCAGGGCATCGACTTCCGCGGCGGTTTTGATCAGGCGTTGGGGCAGCAGGTGGCCGTTTTCAGCCGCCGTGATTTTCAGCCCGGCGTCCCTGAGCTTGAAAGCCAGTCCGGCAGGAAACCGGGAGCCCACTTGGAACTCATCGATTTGATAGAGCTTGGCCAGGTGGATCACTAGCTGGCAGTCATCCGGCACGACACCCTTCGCCAGTTTGAAGCGCTTGGCTGCGGCCTCGCGGATTTCCGGCAGCAGCAGCACCTCGTCGAACGCCGACTCTTTCGACATCCGCGAGTATTCCATCGGCACGGTTAGGCCGATTTTCTTGTTTCCCAGGGTGAAGGCGAGATACGGGTCGCTGGCGCGGAAGCGGCTGAAATAGAGCATGTCCGGATCATCGGAGGACGCGTGAAACAGCATGGATGAGGAAGAGGCTCCGTTGGTTTTTTTCGGAGTGGCGGATCGGCGTTTCGTCATGAGGTTCGGGATGGGAATGGATTTCCCGCGCACACACAAGGAGAGAAATCAACCCGCCCGGGCGATGCCGGAATTCATGGTTTCGAAGATACCCCCGATCCCCGGAAAACCCATCAACCGCAATGTCATTCGCGTCAGGTTAAGGCCGGGATGTCTCCACAGGGGATTTACGGATTCGCTTGTCCCATTCGATGTGCATCCGGTCGGGATCGAATGCGGCTAGACCTGCTAGGTTGCGGGCTTTGATAAGTCCGACGGCCAGCAAATCATATAGCTTTTCGCAACCCAAATCCGCCCGTCCGACCACCGTTCCAATTCTCTGTGCGATCCTCATTCCGAGGTGATGGGCAATCATCAATAGCCTCGACTAACAATAATTGGCGGCTTGAGCCGTGGCGCTCTGACGCAGAACGTGAACTACGCCGTGAGGAACGGCTATCTGCTCGGTTTCCTCGAAGCCGTCCCCGAAGCCAGCGCGGGAATGCGCGATGCGAAGACCCACGGGCAGAAGTTCGAGGCCGTGGTGGACGACGTGAAGAAGGCGCCGGTGCTTATCATCGGTTATTGATGCGAGGGAGCGGCATGAAACAAAACGCGGATGGCCCGCCGCGTCGGCCAGGGCCACTTCCGCAAGCTGGTGCCAGTTGTGGGGGAAGAGCCCGAGGAAGTTGAGGATAAAAGAAAGTGTCCAGGCTGTCTCAGCCGGGAGCAAAGGAGGGCTCTCGGCTGAGACAGCCGGAACACAGTCGACACTCCTTTACGCGCCGCGCATCAGCGAGATTTCCGCAAGGGAAATGAGCGCCCTGTAAAGATCCTCGCGCGGTGCGGTTTTCAGATCCATCACCGGAACCGCGCGGTCCAAGGTGAACTTCCCCGACCGTGTCCGCCGCAGAGCGCTGAGATGCGCACCACAACCGAGCTGCGCGCCGATGTCGTGCGCGTAAGTCCGGACATAAAAGCCCTTGGAGCAATTCACCGTGAAATCCACTTCCGGCAGCTCGATGCGCGTCACCTCGTTGGACGTGATATGCACCTTGCGTGGCTCGCGGACGATCTCGATGCCTTTTCTAGCAAGTTTATACAGCGGCACGCCGTCCTTCTTGATCGCCGAAACCATCGGCGGGATCTGCTCGAAGTCGCCCATGAAGCCGTCGAAGGCTGCCTGGATTTGCTCCTTGGAATAATCTCCAACAGGCTTTGTTTCCAGCGTCTCACCCTGGCGGTCCTGTGTGCTGGTAGTCGAGCCGAGTGTGAGCGTGCCTACGTATTGCTTGTCCTCGCTCATGAGCAAATCCTGGATCTTGGTGGCCCGGCCAATGACTAACATCAGCAGTCCGGTCGCCATCGGGTCGAGCGTGCCGCAGTGGCCGATCTTTTTGGTGTTCAGGGCGCGGCGGGCGATGGCGACGACATCGTGCGATGTCATGTCTTCCGCTTTATCGATTAATAGCACGCCGCTCGGGCCGTCTGAATCCATGGGATTGTTTCTCATACAGTGGGTGAAGGTCAGAGTCCGGCGGCTTCGATGCGGCGGTGGATCGCGCCGAGCACCCGCGATTTGGCGTCTTCGAGCGGACCCGCCATGCGGATGCCGGCGGCCAGCGCGTGGCCACCGCCGCCGAACTCCGTCGCGATCTGGCAGACGTCGAGGCGGCGGTCTTTCGAGCGCATCGAGATCCGGATCTTCCCGTCCGGCAGCTCTTCGAAAAACACCGCGAGCTGCACTCCGCGGATCGCGCGGATCAGGTCGATGAGTCCCTCGCTGTCCTCCGGCAGCAGGCCGAGATCGATGCGGAGCTGGTCGCGCATCGTCCAGTTGGCGACCAGTCCGTTCTCGGAAAGCTCCAGCGTGTTGAGCAGCGCGCGCATCAGCTCGAGGCGGCGGAACGGATAGTTGTCGTAGATGAGCGAGTTGATCGTCCCCACGTCCAGCCCGCGGCGGATCAGGTCTGCGCCCAGTGCGTAGGTCGCATCCGTGGTGGACGGATATTGGAACGAGCCGGTGTCGGTGGAAACCGCGACATAGATCGCATCGCGCGATTCCGCCGGCATCGGCAGGCCGAGCGCGATGATGAGTTGATAGAGGATCTGTCCTGTCGCCGGGCTTTTCGAGTCGATCAGGTTCAAGTCGCCGTATTTCGGGTTGGAAACGTGGTGGTCGATGTTAAGCCAGATTTTCGCCTTGGAAGCGGCGCGCAGCGCGTTGTCGCCGAGGCGCGGCTTGGTCGCGGTGTCCAGGGCGATGGCGACTTCCGCGTCCAGCGGCTCGGCCGGCGGCAGCTCGATTTTTCCCGAGCCGGCCATGAACGCGAGATTGTCCGGCAGCCCGTCCTCGTTGATGAGGCGCACGCTTTTTCCCGCCGCCATCAGCGCGTAGCCGAGCGCGAGTTGCGAGCCGATGGCGTCGCCGTCCGGCCGCACGTGGCTGATCAGGACGAACGACTGGTGGTTACGCAGGACTTCGCCGATTTGCTCGAAGCTGGCGTTTTCAGGAATGCTGGTGGATTCGCTCATGGGGTGGAACCGCGGCGCGGGAGGCGGATTGTTCCCGCGAACCTCCTCCGCGCAAGGATAAACCTGAGAATGCGCCGAATCCGCTTCCCGCTTGCCTCTTCCAGCCAGGCGTTCCAATTTTCTTCCCGTGCTTGAAACCCTCCGCGACCATTTTGGCCACGCCGCCTTCCGCGAGGGCCAGGAACCGGTGGTCCGCGCCCTGTTGGACGGCCGCTCCGCGCTCGCCGTCTTCCCCACCGGCGGCGGGAAATCGCTCTGCTATCAGCTTCCCGCGCTGCTGCTCGACGGCCTTACCCTCGTCGTTTCCCCGCTCATCGCCCTGATGCGCGACCAGGTGGACGCCCTCACCGCCAGGGGCATTTCCGCAGCGCGGCTCGATTCCACGCTCGATGCCGCGCAGATCCGCGACGTTTACGAATGCCTCGACGCCGGCACGCTCAAGCTGCTTTACATCGCCCCCGAGCGCTTCGCCAACGAAGCGTTCCGCCAGCGCCTCAAGCGCCTGCCCATCCAGCTCATGGCCATCGACGAGGCCCACTGCATCTCTGAGTGGGGCCACAATTTCCGCCCGGACTACCTCAAGCTCGCGAAAACCTGCCGCCGCCTGAAAATCCCGCGCGTCCTCTGCCTCACCGCCACCGCCACGCCCAAGGTCGCCCGCGACATCCGCAAAGCCTTCCGCATCGCCACTGCAGACCACGTGCAGCTCAGCTTTCACCGCGCGAATCTCGACCTCCGTGTCACGCCCTGCACTGCCAGCGAGCGGAAAAGCCTGCTGTTGGAAAAACTAACCGCCATCGGCGGCCCCGCTGTCGTTTATGTCACCCGCCAGGAAACCGCCGAGGAAGTCGCCACCTTCCTCGCCAAGAACGGCCTCTCGGTCCGTGCCTATCACGCCGGCCTGCCCGCCGAGTTCCGCGCCGACGCCCAGAGCTCGTTCATGGTCGGCGACACCCGGATCATCGTCGCCACCATCGCCTTCGGCATGGGCATCGACAAATCCAACATCCGCGCCGTCTTCCACTACAACCTCCCGAAAAGCCTCGAAAACCACACCCAGGAAATCGGCCGCGCCGGCCGCGACGGCCAGCCCGCCATCTGTGAGATGTTAGCCTGCGGCGACGACCTCACCGTGCTTGAGAATTTCATCTACTCCGACGCGCCCTCGCCCCGCGCGTTAGGAAATCTCATCGACCGCGTGCTCCGCCTCGGTCCCGTGTTCGACGTCTCGCCCTACGAACTCTCCACCATCTGCGACATCCGCCCCGGAGTGGTTTCCACCGTCATGACCTATCTGGAGATCGACGGGATCATCGAGGCCACCGGCACCTTTTACGCCACCTACCGCGCCAAGCTCCTCAATAAGCCGGAGAAAATCCTCGCCGGCCGCGCCACTGCCGAGCGGAAATTCATCCAGCAGATCCTCGCCGCCGGCGAGATGAAACGCTGGTGGCTGTATTTCTATCCGACTCTCCTCGCGGAAAAATTCAACACCTCCCGCGACAAGATCGTCGCCGCCCTCAACGGCCTCCAATCCGCCGGCGACATCATCCTCAGCGTCTGGGGCGTCCGCCACGGCTACAAACTCAAGAAAGACCCCGGCGACCTCAAAATCCTCACCGCGTCCCTCGTCGAAAAATTCCAATCCCGCGAGCTCGCCGACCTCGCCCGCCTCCGCCAGGTTCTCGGTCTATCCGCCTACCGCGGCTGCCTCACCGGCTATCTCACCAAGCACTTCGGCGAGACCTTGAAGGAACCCTGCGGCCACTGCGACCGTTGCCGCGGCGTCCCCGCCAGGACCATCAAGCGTCCCAAGGTCCGCCGTGTCACCGACGAGGAGATCGCGTTAGTTAGAAAGCTCGTCGATGAAAAACACGCCGCGCTCAACACCCCGCGCCAGCTCGCCAAGTTTCTCTGTGGCATGGCCAGCCCCGCCGCCACCCGCGCCCGCCTCACGCGGAACAACGCCTTCGCCCTGCTCGCCGATTTGCCCTTCGCGGAAGTGCTAGCCATCGCGGAAGCCGCTTGAAACGATGAAATCACGCGCTATGATCCCCGCTTGAACATCCTCCTCACAGGTGCCAACGGTTACATCGGACTCCGGCTGCTTCCGGCCCTGTTGGAAGCGGACCACCACGTCATCGCGCTGGTGCGCGACCGGGGCCGTTTTCCCTGCGCGCAATTCCAGCCGTTTCTCGACGACGGCCGGCTCTCTCTGATCGAGGGCGACATGCTCGACCCCGCCCGCTTGCCCGCTCCGCCGCAGGAGATTGATGCCGCGTATTACCTGCTTCATTCGATGGGTGCGGGCCGTGGATTCGAGGAGCGCGAGGCCGCTTGCGCTCGCAATTTCACCAACTGGCTGGAATCCACCGCCTGCCACCGCGCGATCTATCTGGGCGGTCTGGTGCCCGCCGGGCCGCTGTCGCATCACCTCCAGTCGCGCGAGAACGTCAACACGATCCTCCACTCCGGCAAGATTCCAGTGACCACTTTTCGCGCGTCGATCATCGTAGGCTCCGGCTCGGCGTCGTTTGAAATCATCCGGGATCTGGTAGAGAAACTGCCGTTCATGATCACCCCGCGCTGGACCGGCACGCGCTGCCAGCCGATCTCGATCCGCAACGTGATCGGCTATCTCACAGGCTGCCTCGACGCGCCGGAAACCATCGGCCAGGAGTTTGATATCGGCGGCCCCGAGATCCTCACCTACCGCGACCTGCTCCGCCAATACGCCGAAACCCGCGGGCTCCGTCGCTGGTTCATTTCCGTGTCGCTGCTCACGCCGCGTCTATCGGCAGGGTGGCTGCGCTTCGTCACCGCCGCCACTCTGCCGCTGGCGAAGTCGCTGATCGAGTCGTTGCGCAACGAGACGGTTTGCCGCGACCACCGGATCGAAAAGCTCATTCCGCAGGAACTGATTTCCTATCAGGATGCGATCCGGCTGGCCTTCACCACCATCGCCCAGAACCGCGTGCCTTCGTCGTGGATCGACTCGCTGGCATCTGGCCGGCTCGATCCGGATTTCCTGCGGTCCATCCGCGTCCCCGAGCACGGCGTGCTGTGCGACCGGCAATGCGTCCCGCTCGGCGCGGACCGGGAAAAGGTGATCGACCGCGTCTGGTCGTTAGGTGGCCCGTTCGGCTGGCCGTCGATGAACTGGGCGTGGCGCGCCCGCGGGTGGGTGGACCGGATCGCCGGCGGCACCGGGCTGCGCCGCGGCCGGCGGCATCCCCGCGAGCTGCGCGCCGGAGACGCGCTGGACTTCTGGCGCGTGGTCATGGCCGACCGCGCCAGCGACCCGGACTCCGCCAGGCTCATCCTCTACGCCGAGATGAAACTCCCCGGCGAGGCCTGGCTGGATTTTGAAATCACTCCCACCGAACTCCGCCAGACGGCGACCTTCCGGCCGCGCGGGCTGCTAGGAAGGCTTTACTGGTATGCCATCCTGCCGCTTCACTTTCTGTTATTTCCGCGGATGGCGGCGCGGCTGGCAAAATAGAATCAGACGAGTTCCTTCAGTTCCCGCGCACGGCGGACGCGGACCTGCAAGTCGGCGAGCACGTTCATGAAATAGACATGCGCGTCGTGGAGGCTCGGATAGGGCGTGAAATACTTGTGCACGCTGCCATCGGTGCCGCCCTTGGTGGACATCCAGTAGAAGTGGTCCGACGTCTGCATTTTCGCCCAAGTGTCGGTGAGTTCCGGGTCGTTGACGGCGAGAACCTCCTGCTCCATCCGGTTCACCTGGGTGATGGCCTCCCGCTGCATGTCATTGCCGATCCAGGCGGAAAGATCGCGCTCGGTATCGGACCAGGAACTCAGGTAGCCGCTGCTGTATTCCCGCGTAGCCCGATAGAGCTCCACGGCGTCGCACGGCGTCACCCACTGCAAGCCGGCCTCGTTGACCGCCTCGGGCATGGCCTCCCAGAAATTGAAAATCCCGGTCGATTCCAACTGGTGCTCGCCGATGGTTTCGTAGGCCATGAAAAGGTTCACCACATCTCCCTCGCACTCGGCAAGCCAGCTCGCGAATTTCTCCGGCGTCAGGGGATAACCGCTCCACGACGGATCGGAAAAGCGGAACCGCAGGTCGTCGGAAAGCGGCGCGTTCCTGAGCAGCGTCTTGATCCGGGCGGTCGTCGGCGCGCGGTAGAGATAGTTGGAAGAATGGCCGTTGAGGTTTTTCTCGATGCTCTCGGCGATGATTCCCTCGAAGCCCATGGTCTCAGCCTTGGCGGCGATCGCGTCGTTGTAAATGAGCTCGGTGTTGCGGAACACGCGCGGCCGGATGTGGAAGACTTGTTCGAGCTTCTGCAAATGGAGCTCCACCTGGCGGTCGAACTCCTTGTTCGAGTGGACGAAGGCGAGCGAGTGATAGTAGGTCTCGGCCAGCAGCTCGACGCCGCCGGTGGCGACGAGCTCCCTGAACGACTCCAGCACGTCCGGCCGGTGGCACTCCATTTGCTCGATGACCGTGCCGCTGATAGACAGCGCCATCCGGAAGCGGCCTTCGTTCTCCTCGACCATCCGCTTGAACATGCGGTTCGCGGGCAGGTAGCATTTTTCGGCGACCTTGTTGAGGATCTCGGCGTTCATCGCATCGTCCTCATAGACCGTGTTTTCGCCGCTCCGGAAGAAATCCCGGGACAGCAGCCGGTTCGGTTGATGCACTTGGAAATAGAGGCAGACGTCAGGCATGGGCTTGTGAGGTTGAAGGGTTTGCGGCCTGGTGGCGTATCTTCCAAGCAAATGCCGGGCCAAAATGAATGGCCGACAAACGGGACGATGACCACAATGCTAAGATTGAAGGCTCGCATGAAATTTTCCGGGTCGCAAGGAAGTTCCCGTGCCATTTCCGTGCGGAGAGCCATGCCCCGGCAGTTGGCGCTTGGATACCGCCGGTGCAGCGGGCAACTTCCGCCGCGTGCGCCCGCCCCGGACGGATTTTAGACGAGCCCGGGGCATTACGCCGCTTGGTAGGCGTGGCTTCCGGGTCACCGAATCCCGCGCTTCCAGACTCCTCGAAATTCTCAGAATCAACGACATCGAATCATGACATTTGACACGGCGAACCGACCCGTCACCCCCATCCACCAAGCCGACGCGGAAGCCCTCGTCCGCGAAGCCTCGCACTGGATCCAACCGCTCCGCGCGGAAATCGGCCGCTATTTGATCGGCCAGAGCGATCTGGTGGACCGCCTGCTGATTTCCCTGATGGTGAAAGGCCACATCCTGCTCGAAGGTGTGCCCGGACTCGCGAAAACGCTGGCGCTCAAGACGCTCGCCTCGCTGGTGAACGCGAAATTTAATCGCATCCAGTTCACCCCGGACATGCTGCCCGCCGACATCGTCGGCACGGAAATCTACGACCCGCGGGAAGCGCGCTTCCGGGTGAAGCACGGCCCGGTGTTCGCGAACTTCATCCTCGCCGACGAGATCAACCGCGCGCCCGCCAAAGTGCAGAGCGCCCTGCTCGAAGCGATGCAGGAAAAGCAGGTCACCATCGGCGAGCAGACCTTCGCGCTACCGTCGCCGTTTTTCGTCCTCGCCACTCAAAATCCGCTGGAACAGGAAGGCACCTATCCGCTGCCCGAGGCGCAGCTCGACCGGTTCATGATGAAGGTGGTCATGGACTATCCGACGGAGGAAGAGGAGCTGCTCGTGCTCGATCTGGCAGGCACCACCGAGGAAATGCCGGTGCCGGAGCCGATCGTCAGTCTCGACGCCATCCAGCAGGCGCGCACCGTGGTGAACGGCCTCTATCTGGATGAAAAGGTGAAGCGCTACATCGTCCGCCTGGTCCACGCGACCCGCCGTCCCGACGACTACGGCGTCCACATCGCGCCGCTGATCCGCGTGGGTGCCTCGCCGCGCGCCACCATCAATCTCGCGCTCGCCGGCCGCGCCCACGCATTCCTCGCCGGCCGCGCCTATGTCACTCCGCACGATGTGAAAAGCGTCGCCATGGACGTGCTGCGCCACCGCGTCACCGTCACCTACGAGGCGGAAGCGGAAGGACTCAACAGCGAGCAAATCGTCACGCGCATTCTCGACGAGCTGCCGGTGCCATGATCAAGCCGAAAGCCAGCACTCCTATCAGCGAAAAGGACGAGGCCCGCGCCGCGGAAATCCTCGGCCGTGTCCGGCGGATGGAAGTCCGCACCAACCGGCTGGTCGATGACTCGCTGGCGGGCCGCTACGCCAGCGTTTTCAAAGGCCGCGGCATGGATTTCGACCGCGTTAGAAACTACGTTCCCGGCGACGACGTGCGGACCATCGACTGGAACGTCACAGCCCGCACCGGCGATCCACACGTGAAACTCTTCACCGAAGAGCGCGAACTCACGATCCTGCTGATGATCGATGTCAGCGCGTCCTCCGACTTCGGTTCGGTCGTCGATTCAAAACGCGAGCTCGCCGCCGAAGCTGCGGGCGTGCTCGCCGCCTCGGCGATTAGGAATCGCGACAAGGTCGGACTGATTCTTTTCAGCGACTCGGTCGAGCTCTACATTCCGCCTGGAAAAGGCCGGATGCACATCATGCGGCTGATCCGGGAGACCTTGTTTTTCCAACCCGGGCAACGCGGCACGGACATCGCCAAAGCCTTGGATTTCGCCAACCAAGTCATCCACCGGAAGTCGGTGATTTTCCTAGTGTCAGACTTCTGCCTGGGCGCGCCGTTCGAGGAGCGGCTCAACCTGCTGCGCAACAAGCTGCAAGTCACTAACCGCCGCCACGACGTCATCGCCGTTTCCGTGACCGACCCGCGCGAGGAATCTCTGCCAGACGTCGGCCGGATCTGCATTGAAGACGCGGAAAGCGGCCAGGTCGTCGAGATTGACACCGGCAGCGCGAAAGTCCGCGAGGCGTTCGAAAAGCGATCCCGCCAGCGACGCGAGCTCACCGCCGCGCGCATCCGCTCGCTCGGCGTGGACCTGCTGCAATTCCGCAACGGCGAGAACTGGATGCCCGCGCTGATGGGCTTTTTCCAAAGCCGCCGCCAACGTTCCGGCTGATCATGTCCGATTTCATTTCCATGCTGCATCGTGCTTTCCTCGGTCTCCTGATCGCGGCGCTCACCTGCGATCTATCCGCCCAAGCTCTCGACGCGGCGGAAGACATCCGCGGACCGAAGGCGCTGGTGGAAATCCCCGTGCCGGAAAAACCGCCGATCCTGCTCTGGTCCCGCATCGGCGGTGGCGTGCTGTTGCTCGCCCTCGCCGCGTATTTCTGGAAGAAGCGCGCCCGCAAACAACGGCTCAAAACTCCGCGGGAAATCGCTCTCGCCTCTCTGGCAGGACTTGAGAGAAGCCGTGAAGCCGTCGCCGCGGAAGCCTTCGCGAACCAAGCGGCGCAGACCATCCGGCAATACATCGCAGAGCGTTTCGGCCTCGCCGCGCCCCGTCGCACGACCGAGGAATTCCTCCGCGAGCTGGCAAGCCAGGAAAGTTCCCCGCTCATCGGCGAGAGCGATCCGTTGCGGGCGTTTTTGAAATCCTGCGACCTCGCGAAATTCGCCGGCTCCCACCTCGACTCCGCCCGCCGCGATGAACTGCTTGAGGCAGCACGCGATTTCATCCACTCAACTTCCAAACCCGCCGCTCCATGACGCAGAGTTTCGAGTTTCTTCACCCGGAGTTTCTGTTACTCCTACTGCTATTGCCGGTGCTGGCATTCTGGAAAGGCCGTTGGGGCCGGCCCGTCGCCGTGCGGATGCCTTCCACGGATGACGCCATCAGCGTCGGCGCGCGGCCCCGCACCAAAGCCGGCGGTTTCCTCGCGTTCTTCGGGCTTCTATCATTCGCGCTTTTGATCATCGCGCTCGCCCGGCCGCGCCATGGCAAGGGCTCTTCCGAGATCGAGGCTAGCGGGATCGACATCGTGCTCACGCTCGACGTCTCCGGCTCGATGGAGGCTCTCGATTTCCAACTCGAAGGCAAGCCGGTCAACCGCCTCGAAGTGGTGAAAAACGTCGTCGCCAAATTCGTCGGCCAGCGGCCTAACGACAAACTCGGCATGGTCGCCTTCGCCGGCCGTCCCTATCTGGTCAGCCCGCTCACGCTTGATCACGATTTCCTGTCCAAGCGCCTCGCGGATGTGAAGATGGGCCAGGTCGAGGACGGCACCGCGATCGGTTCCGCCATCGCTTCCTCGGTCGATCATTTGCGCGGGTCCACCGCGAAATCCCGGATCATCATCATGCTAACCGACGGCGTGAACAACGCGGGATCGGTGAATCCACTCACCGCCGCCGAGGCGGCGAAAGCGCTGGGAATCAAGATTTACACCATCGGCGCGGGAATTCGCGGGGAAGCTCCGGTGCCGGTGCAGGACGCCTTCGGGCGGACGCATTTGCAGACGATGAAGGTCGAGATCGACGAGGAAATGCTGCGCGAAGTCGCCACCGCCACCGGCGGGCAATCCTACCGCGCGACCGACACCGACTCGCTGGAGAAAATCTACGACTCGATCAACCAGCTGGAAAAAACCACCCGAAAGCTCAAGAAATACCAGCTGTATGACGAGCTGTTCCTCTATTTTCTCGTTCCCGGACTTGCCTTCCTTCTGTTGGAACTGGTCCTGAGCCAAACCCGATTCCGCCGCCTGCCATAATCATGGACGACACCACCCTACATTTCGCACAGCCGCTCTGGATCATCGCCGGCCTCGTCGCTTGCGCGGGCGTCGTCGGTTTGTTCATCCGCTTCGACCGCCGCCGGGAAGCGGACTTGACCAAGCTGATTCACCCTCGTTTCCGCCAGCGGCTAACCGAGGGCTTTTCCCCAGGCTTGCGGAACCTCAAGCGCGGCCTGTGGTTGCTCGCGGTGTTGCTCGTTTTCACCGCCGTCGCCCGCCCGCAGAAGGGCTACGAGTGGCGCGAGGTCAAGCGCAAGGGCATCGACATCCTCTTCGCCGTGGACACCTCGCGCAGCATGCTGGCGGACGACCTAACTCCGAACCGGCTCGAACGCGCGCGGCTCGGCATCATTGATTTCGTCGCCCGCTTGGAAGGCGACCGCGTCGGCTTGATCCCGTTCGCCGGGAGCGCGTTTGCTTTGTGCCCGCTCACGCTCGATTACGAAGCGTTCCGCGAATCTCTGAACGCGCTTAATACCGATCTCATCCCGCGCCAGGGCACCGACCTCGCCAGCGCGATCAAGGAGGCCGAGCGGCTTTTCAAGGAGAACGGCAACAACCACCGCGTGCTTGTCCTGCTAACCGACGGCGAGGATCTCCAGGGCGACGTGATCGACGCCGCGAAGGCCGCCGCCAAGAACGGCATGGCTATTTACACCATCGGCGTCGGCAGTCCCGATGGCTCGACCATTCCGCTGGTGATGCGCAACGGCCGCAAAGACTTCGTCCGCGATGAAACCGGCGAAGTCGTGCGGACCAAGCTGGACGAATCGACTTTGAAAAAGATCGCCACGGAGACCAACGCGCTCTATGTCCCGCTCGGCCGTGGAGCGGAGGGACTCAACACGATCTACCAGGAAAAACTCCGCTTGGTGCCGAAGAGCGAAATGGACCAGCGGATGGAAAAAATCCCGCTGGAGCGCTTCGAGTGGCCGCTGGGAGCCGCGATCCTCCTCCTCTTGCTAGAGTTCTTCATCACCGACCGCCGCCGCGCGAAAAAGGTCCGGCCGTTGCCCTCGGCGGCGCGGCGGAAGAAAATCGTCCCGCAAGCCACTATCCTCGTGGCGATGGCGTTCATTCTATCCGGGGCTTCGGATACCGTGGGCGCCACGCAGGATCCGCGCCGGATCTATAACGAAGGGACCGAGGCTTACACCAAGGGGGATTTCGCGAAAGCCTCCGACTCCCTGCGCGCCTCGCTGCGGACACAGGATCTGGCGCTTCAGCAACGATCGTATTACAATCTCGGAAACACCCTCTATCGAACCGGCCAGGGGACGCTGGAGAAAGATCCGGAAGCGACGATCAAGGCCTGGGAGGAATCCATCAAGGCTTATCAGGACGCCCTTTCCCTCAATGCCGCGGACGAGGACGCCGGCTATAACAAGGCGCTCGTTGAGAAGAAGCTCGAGGAGTTGAAAAAACAACAGAAGCAGGACGATAAAAAAGACGATAAAGATCAGAAGGACGACAAGGAAAAGAAAGACGACAAGGATCAGAAGGATGGAAAAGATCCGAAAGACAGCAAGGATTCCAAGGACGGGAAGGACCCGAAAGACGGCGAGAAGCCTGAGGATCAAAAAGATAACAAGGATGGAAAAGATCCCAAGGACGGTGACAAGCCCGAGGACGGGAAAAAACCCGGCGAGGAAAAGTCCCCGCAGGATGGCAAGGACACGAAAGAAGACGATGGGAAACCCGGCGAAAAACAGCAAGGCGAGATGAGCAACGAGCGCGCCGAGAAACAGGAAATGACCGCCGAGGAGGCCAAGCAATTGCTCGAAGCCCTGCGCCGGGACGAGCGCACGGTGATTCCGATCCCTCAGCAGCCGCGCGGCCGCCTCGCCACCCCTGACAACTCGACCAAAGGCAAGACATGGTAAGAATCATCCTGTTAAATCTCGCGGCTTCCCTGACGATCGCCGCCTCCGCCATCGCGGCGGAGGTGGAGGCGACGCTCGACCGCGAATCCGTCCCTGCGGGAAATGGCGCGGTCCTGACGCTCCGGATTTCGGGCGGCAATGCCGGCAAGCCCGAGATCCCGGAGGTGGCGAATCTCATCGTGGAGTCGCGCGGCCGGAGCCAGCAAATCCAGATCGTGAACGGACAAACCACCGCGTCCGTGACCTATACCTTTGTCGTCGGTTCGCAAACCCCGGGTGACTATCAGGTGCCGGCCATCGACGTCATGGTGGGCGGGCAAAAATTTTCCACCCAGCCGCTCAAGCTCAAGGTCCTGGATTCCGCCGCAGCGCAACCACCTGCGAACACCCCGCAGAACCCATCCGGGGAAGAGACGGAGGACACCGGCGAGAGGCGATTCGGCTTTCTAACGGTCGAGCTGGCGGCCAACGAGCGGAAGCACGCGTATGTCGGCGAGATCGCACCGGTCCGCATCCGGGCATGGTTGCCTGCGGATTCGCGGGCGAATCTCCGCAGCGGCATCCAGCCGGAAGGGAAGGCGTTCACGCTCCATAACGTCAGCGGCCAGCCGCAGCAGATGCAGGAGATGAGGGATGGAAAACGCTATCTCGTCGTCACCTGGTTCGGCGGGATTTCCGCGACCAAGGCGGGGAGATTCCCCGCGTCGCTCTCGGTGAACGCGACGGTGGCGGTGCGCGACACCGCCGCGCTCAAACAGCCGCGCAGGCGCACGGGCGGGCCCTTCGACGACTTGTTCGACCAGCTGAACACGCCGATGATCCAGAAGGACGTCACGCTGAAATCCGATGATCATGAAATCGAAGTCCGGCCCTTGCCGACGGAAGGCCGACCTGACGGATTCACGGGAGCTGTTGGAGAGTTCAAGTTCGAAAGCGCGGGGATTCCTAACGATTGGAAGACCGGCGAGCCGCAGCAGGTCAGCGCCCGCCTCAGCGGCACCGGAAACTTCGCGCTGCTGAACGCGCCCGCGCTCACCCCGGCGGACGCTTGGAAAACATATCCCGGCAAGGACGAGTTCCGGGCGGGCGATGAAGCTTCGTTTTCCGGCAGCAAGGCGTTCCAATTCAGCGCAGTGCCGCGGAAGGGCGGCGCGCAAGATGCGGCACTGGCTTTCAGTTATTTCGATCCTGCGGCCGCTGCTTACAAGACTTTGACCAGCCCGGTGACGAAAATTCAGGTCGCCGGAGAGGACATCGTGGACGTCGAGCCAGCCATTGTTCAGGAAGTGAAGGAGCCCGAGAGGAAGATTCAAACTCTCGCGGCCCAGCGCGCGGAATTGTCACCGGCGGGTTCGCTGGTGCCGCTGGTTTCGCGGCCGCTGTTCAGTCGCCTGCTCGTTCTATCCGCAGGACTTTGTTTGCTTGGTCCAATCCTCGGCTGGCTCCGCCGTCGTCGTGAGGACCCGAAGCGCCGCGCCTTTGCGGCGATGGAAAAGGCGACCCGCGAAGCGCTGGCCGTCGCCGGGAAATGTGCTGCTGACGGAGACGTTCCCGGGTTTTTCGCCGCCGCGCGGCTCGCCATCCAGCAGCGTCTGGGCGCGCTGTGGAACCAGCCGCCGCAGGCGATCACGCTGGCGGAAGTCGCAGCCCGCATTCCCGACGACTCGCCCGTCACCCGGTTCTTCCTTGAGGCGGACCGACACGAATACAACCGCCACGCCACGAGCGGAATTTCGCCGCAATGGCGCTCGCTGCTCGATGAAGCGCTGGCATCACTCACTCCTTCCGCCCGCTGACATGAACAAGAAATTCCTCTCCGGTTTGCTCGGCCTCTTACTCGGAACGGCGGCGGTTCTCGCTAGCGATTTCGATCAGGCGAACAAACAATTCAAAGCCGGTGACTTTGTTGGTGCCGCTGCCACTTATGAAAAAATCCTCGTCGCCGGAGGTCCGCGCGCGGCGGTTTTCTACAACCTCGGAAACAGCTATCAGCAGCTCAAGCGATACGGCCCGGCCATCCTCGCCTATGAGCGCGCGCGCCTGCTCACGCCGCGCGATCCGGATCTGCTGGCCAATCTCGCGCTCGCCCGCAAGGCCGCCGCCGTCGCCGGGGAGCCCGGCATCCACCCGCGGCTCGACGCGGCGCTCAGTTTCCTTAGCCGCAACGAATGGTCCTGGCTCGTCGCCGGTGGCGCGTTGTTTCTCGGCGTTCTCGCGGTGGCCTGCGGCGCGGTGAAACTACCGCGGCAATGGGTGCTGACTGCGGCTTCTTTCGCTGGATTTTGCATCATCGCCGGAGCCACCGCACTCTATCTGCGGCGCGCGGAAACCAGCCGGGGCGTCGTTTTATCCGGTGACGCCGCCGTCCGCCTGTCTCCCTTTGAGAAAGCTGAATCGCTAGGCACTCCCGGTGCCGGACGGATCGTCAGGCTCGGTGCGAGAAGCGGGGATTTCCAATACATCGAAGTTTCCGGCGCGAGTCTCAGCGGCTGGCTGACTAACAAGGATGTCGCGGCCATCGCGCCGGAGGCTTTGCGGTAGCCAAGGCGATTTCGGACTGCTCCGACATGTCCTGAGCTTTCCACATAAAAAAAGCCGCCCCGGTTTCCCGGGGCGGCTTGATTGATTTGGGCATGGCGGTTGAAAACCGCCGCCAGGGATTACTTCTTCTTGGCGGCGCGCTTTTCCTCGATCGCTGCCTGGGCAGCGGCGAGGCGGGCGACCGGCACGCGGTAAGGCGAGCAGGAGACGTAGGCGAGGCCGAGCTTGTGGCAATAGACCACGGAATCCGGGTCGCCGCCGTGCTCGCCGCAGATGCCGAGCTTGATGTCCGGACGGGTCTTGCGGCCCTTGGCGACGGCGATTTCCATCAGCTGTCCGACACCGGTGGTGTCGAGCGTGGCGAACGGGTTTTTCGCGAAGACGTCGCTCTCTACGTAAGGCAGCAGGAACGCGCCCATGTCGTCACGGCTGATGCCGAGCGCGGTCTGGGTGAGGTCGTTGGTGCCGAAGCTGAAGAACTCGGCGCCTTCCGCGATCTGGTCGGCGGTGAGAGCTCCGCGCGGGACTTCGATCATGGTGCCGACCTGATATTCGAACTTCACCTTCTTCTCGGCCATGACTTCCTTCGCGACGCGGTGGACGATTTCCGCCTGGAGATCGAACTCGCGCTTGAAGCCGACGAGCGGGATCATGACCTCGGGCTTCACCTTGATCTTCTTCTTCGCCACGTCAGCGGCGGCTTCGAAGATGGCGCGGGCCTGCATCTCGGTGATTTCCGGATAGGCGATGCCGAGGCGGCAACCGCGGTGGCCTAGCATCGGGTTTTGCTCATGAAGATCATGGACACGTTGCATGATGGTTTCAACCTTCACGCCAAGCTTGCGGGCGAGGTCCATTTGTTGCTCCTTGGATTGGGGGAGGAACTCGTGGAGCGGCGGGTCGAGCAGACGGATGGTCGCCGGGAAGCCCTTGAGGGTGGTGAAGATGCCGGTGAAATCGGCACGCTGATAGGGAAGGAGCTTGGCAAGCGCCGCCTGGCGGGCCTCGAGCGTGGTGGCGAGAATCATCTCGCGCATCGCGTCGATGCGGTCGCCCTCGAAGAACATGTGCTCGGTGCGGGTCAGGCCGATGCCGGTGGCACCGAAGGCCATGGCGATGCGGGTTTGCTCCGGCGTGTCGGCGTTGGTGCGGACGGCCATGCGGGTGGCTTGCTCACACCATTTCATGAGCTGGATGAAGCCCTTGAACTTCTCGGTTTTGATGGCGGCCTTGTCGCCGCTCACAATGCCGGAGATGATTTCCGATGGAGCCGTCTTGAGCTCGCCACCATAGACGGTGCCGCTGGTGCCATCGATGCTCATGTAGTCGCCTTCCTTGAAGGTCTTGCCGGACGCGGTGACCGTCAGTTTTTCATAATTGATGTCAACGCCGGCAGCACCGCAGACGCAAACCTTGCCCATCTGGCGGGCGACGAGTGCGGCGTGCGAGGAGACGCCACCTTTGGAAGTGAGGATGCCTTCTGCAGCGATCATGCCGCGGAGGTCTTCCGGGCTGGTCTCGGTGCGGACGAGGAGAACCCGCTCGCCGCGGGCTTCTGCCAGAACCGCGCGGTCGGCATTGAGGTAGACCTTGCCGGACGCGGCGCCCGGACCGGCGGGAAGGCCGGTCGCGATGACCTTGGCCTTGGCGGCCTCGGCGATGTCGAAGATCGGCGCGAGGAGTTGATCTAGCTGGTCGGCGGGGTTGCGCAGCACGGCGGTTTCCCAGTCGATGAGTTTTTCCTTCACCATGTCCATCGAGAACTTGAGGGCGGCGGCGGCGGTGCGCTTGCCGTTGCGGGTTTGCAGCATGAACAGCTTGCCTTCCTGCACGGTGAACTCGACGTCCTGCACGTCCTTGAAATGTTTCTCAAGGATGGCGCGGACTTTCATGAGCTCGGCAAACGGCTTGGGCATCGCGGCCTTCAGCTTGCTAACGGGCTCGGGAGTGCGGACGCCGGCGACGACGTCTTCGCCCTGGGCGTTCATGAGAAACTCGCCGTAGAATTCGTTGACACCGTTAGCCGGGTTGCGGGTGAAGGCCACGCCGGAACCGGAGGTTTCGCCGGTGTTGCCATAGACCATCGCCTGCACGTTGACGGCGGTGCCCCATGCGGCGGGGATGTTATACTTGCGGCGATAGACGATCGCGCGGTCGTTCATCCACGAGCCGAACACGGCACCTGCGGCACCGCGGAGCTGGTCCCATGGATCGCTCGGGAAGGTCTTGCCGGTGCGCTTTTTGACGAGGGCCTTGAAGCGCTTGACGAGCTCCTTCTGGTCGTCGGCGGTGAGGTCGGAGTCGATGATGTCCTTGCCGTATTTGTGGTGTTTGAAAGTTTCGATTTCGACTTCGAAAGGCTCATGGTCTTCGCCTTCGGCCTTCTGCACGCCGAGCACCACGTCGCCGTACATCTGGACGAAGCGGCGATAGCAATCCCAGGCGAAGCGCTCGTTCTTGGTGACGGCGGCGAGGGATTTCACGGTCTCGTCGTTGAGGCCGAGGTTGAGGACGGTGTCCATCATGCCGGGCATGGAATCACGCGCGCCGGAGCGGACGGCGACGAGGAGCGGCATGCCGGAGGTGCCGCCGAACTTGCAGCCCATGATTTTCTCCATGTTCTTCACGCCGGCTTCCATCTCCGCCTGGAGAGAGACCGGGTAAGTACGCTTGTTGTCGTAGAAATAGGTGCAGACCTCGGTGGAGATCGTGAAGCCCGGAGGCACTGGCAGGCCGATGCGGGTCATTTCTGCGAGGTTGGCGCCCTTGCCGCCGAGAAGGGGCTTCATGGTGCCGTTGCCGTCGGCCTTGCCGGCTCCCCAGTTGTAAACGTATTTGACCTTCTTGGTGGAGACTGCCTTCTTCGCTGCGGTTTTTTTGACCGCGGACTTGGCGGCTTTCGGAGCGCTTTTCTTGGCTGCTGGTTGAGCGGCCTTCTTTTTAGTTGCCATCGTTGTGGTGATATCGAGTTAGGAGCCTTGACGACTGGAAACTTGGGAAATGATTCATTTCCCGGCCCAGCGCAAGGCGCGGGAGGCTATGCAGCCGACCTAGTGGTGTCAACGAAGCAGTTGCGGTAAAAATCGCCGCGAGATGGCGGGGAAACGCCCTTCTGGAAACCCGCTTCCCGACAGGTTAATCCTTGCAGAATCTATCGCAAAAAGGCGCGAAAAAATGACGAGGGGAAAGTTTTTGGGTTTGATAATTAGGGGTCTTTGAGTTGGCACAACGCAAAGAAATCGTCCGGTGTGCCCGTGGAGGTAAATGCGGCGGCAGTGCGGTGGAACAATGTGCAATTACCTGGGGAGATCTCACGGGACACGTCAGCCCCTGAGAAGTCAGCAGAGGTCATAGTAATCGGGAAAACGAGCCGGGGCGCGATGCCCGTTCAAACAAGGTTTTGGGATTATTTGATCTCGTCTTCCTCGTCGATGGTGTGCGTGAGGATGAACTGGAGGTCATCCAAGCCGAGGTTGGAGGCGAAGCCTTCGTCGCCGAGCACGTTGGTCACGAGCTGGGTTTTCTGGTGCTGAAGGATGCGGATCTTTTCCTCGACGGTGTCGCGGGTGAGGAGTCGATAGGCGATGACCTTGTTCTTCTGGCCGATCCGGTGGGTTCGGTCGATGGCTTGGTTTTCGACGGCGGGGTTCCACCATGGATCGTAAAGAATGACATACGACGCAGAGGTGAGGTTGAGGCCGGCACCACCCGCCTTGAGCGAGAGCATGAAGACCGACGGATCCTTGGTCGTCTGGAATTTCTCGATCTCGCCCTTCCGGTCCTTGGTCTGGCCGGTGAGGTAGTTGTAGGGGCGGTTGTTGAGTTCGAGGCGCGCCTTGATGAGGTCGAGCATGGAGACGAACTGCGAGAAAACGAGCACCTTGTGGCCTTCCTCGTGGAGCTGGTCCAGCAGATAGAACAGCGACTCCATTTTCGCGGATTCCTCCTTGAGATACTTCGGATCGATGAGGCCGGGGTGGCAGCAGATTTGCCGCAGGCGCATGAGGCCTTGGAGGATGGCGAAGGAGTTCTTCTTTACTGCCTCGTCGGAATCGAGTCCTAGCAGCGCTTTCTGAATGCGCTTGAGCTCGTTTTTGTAGAGCTCCACCTGGATGCCTTCCATCTTCGAGTAAACCTCTTCTTCGGTCCGTGGCGGAAGGTCTTGGGCGACTTGGAGCTTGGTGCGGCGGAGCAGGAACGGCCGGAGGCGCGAGGCGAGGCGGCTCTGGCTGAGCGGGTCTTTGCGCTTGTCGAAGCGTTTCTTGAAATACGCGCGGCTGCCGAGCACGCCGGGCATGGCGAAGGCCATCAACGACCACATGTCGAGCAGGCGGTTTTCGATCGGCGTTCCGGTGAGGACCAGGCGGTTCTGGGAATCGAGCTCGCGGGCGCACTTGGCGGCCTTGGAGTCCGGGTTCTTGATCTGCTGGCCTTCGTCAAGGATGGTGGTGAGCCACTTGATGCCGTTGAGTTCCTCGCCGCAGACGCGGAGCTGGGCGTAGTTGAGGACGAGGATGTCGATATTGTTTTGGATGTGCTCGACGTCGATGTCGTCCCGGTTCTTGAGGATCTTGACCTTGAGCTGCGGGGTGAATTTCCCGGCTTCGCTGTACCAAACGTCGAGCACGGACTTGGGGCAGACGACGAGCGCCGGCTTTTTCATGCCGCCGGTCTTGCGGTGTTCCTCGAACAGCCAGAGCAGATAGGTGAGCGACTGGATGGTTTTCCCGAGTCCCATGTCGTCGGCGAGGATGCCGCCGAAATTGTTGACACAGAGGTAGGCGAGGAACTTGAAGCCATCCACCTGATAGGGGCGGAGGGTGGCGTTGAGTCCTTCTGGTAGATCCGGGTTGACCTCGAGCTGGATGTCGTTGGCGCGGTTCTTGATGCGCTCCCAGGCTTTCGGATCGAAGACCTCGGCGGCCTTGGGATCGGAGAGCTGGAGGGCGTGCATGCGGTGCGTCTCGCCGGAGAGGTCGAAGGGATCGAGTCCGAGGCGGGTGACGGCTTCGCGCTGGTCGGCGTCGAGCTTGATTTCAAGGCGCATCCACGAGCCGTCGTCCATGCGGACGTAGCCACCGCGGGCGGCGACGAGTTGGCGGATCTGGGCTTTGGAGAGATTCGCGCCCTGCACGTCGATGACGATGCGGAGGTCGAACCAGTCGATGTCCTGGCCGACGACCTCGAAGCGCACGGCGGCGGTGACGGGATCTGCAAGGATGGACTTGAGGCGGAGATCGATGTCGAGCTCGATGTTTTCGGGCATCGCCTTGATCCATTCCGCGAATTTCTCGGGGAACTGCTTGGTGATGCGGGATTTGAAGGAAAGCAGCTTCTCGTCGTAGCTGAGGCCCATCTCGTCGAGGATGGCGGGGACCGGATAGAGGTCCTCGCGGGCGAAACGGAGGAGTTGTTTGCCTTTGACGGGTTGTTGCTCGGCGAGCTCCCAGCCTTCCTTGACGAGGCGCTCGGTGCGGCGGCCTTTGGTCTCGATGGCGGTCACGTCGATGACCAGGTGCTCGGTCTCGGCGGCGGTGAGGCCGGCGATGAGCTTCATTTCGAACTTCGGCTTGAGCTCGAGATCGATGACGCGCTTCTTGAGCGACTCGGGAAGCGCCGCGCCGATCTTGCGGAGGAACTCGACGCCTTCGAGCGAGTCGATGACGCGGACCGGAATCAGATAGCGCGGCATCACGTCGGTTTCCTCAAGCCAGCGTGGCGGGCCGGGGAAGACTGTTTCGTCGGATTGATAGAATTCCTTGCGGCCGGGCAGAAGGCGCACGGAGTGGGAGACGTTCTCACCGGCGGCGGTGACGAGCTGGAGGGCGAAGCTCTTGGGATCGAACGGCTCGTCTTCACAAACCCAGGAAAGCGGTTCTTCGGAGACTTTGAATTCCCGTTCGTCTAGGTTGACGATGTAGCCTTTGAGGGCGGGCTGGCGGAAGACGCGGTTCATGAACCGGCAGGATTCCTCCTGGTCGAAGTCGAGAGTGGTGTCGCCGTATTTCCGGTAGAACGCGAGATAATGCTCCCACAGCGTCTGGCTCGAAGCGTCCATCAGGAGGGCGGCCTCGTGGTGGAGATTGACGTAGTTCTCGATGTCGTTCTTTTCGCGCAGTTGGATCCAGACGTCGGCTTTCGCCTCTTTCACTTCGAGGCGGGCCTCGTTGATGGTGGCGACGAGGCGGAAACCGACGGTGAGCGGCGCGTCCTGCGGCGGGCGCTCGTTGACGCGCTCGATGCGCTCATACCAGGAGGCGACTTCGCGCTCCTGCTCCCAGTCCGCCATTTTTTTCTGCACGTGACCCAGATCGGTGATCACGCTCATGAACTCCGGGTAGGGGAGCTTCTTTTTGTAAAAGGCGTAGGCGATGTAATTCCAGAACTCCAGGATGTCGCCCGGCGGGATGGGCCAGAGTTCGAGCGGCTCGTAAGTGGTGATTTCCCAACGCGGGGTGATCCGGACCATGTCGTGGTCGTGGAGCTCGCCCTCAATCACGTAGCGGCGGTAGCGTTTTTCGATTTTAGTGACGAAATCCGCCTCCTTGTCGTCGAGCTCGCGGCCGAGTTTTTCCTCGATGATGTCGAGCACCGGAGTGTCGTCGAACTCGTTGGGCGATTCCGGCAGGTCCTCGCCGCGGTGCATGCGCTCCATCATGGTCGCATACTGGCAGGCCCCGGCGATCAGTTCGTCCTCGGCGGTGCAGGAGCCGAACCAGCGGTTGCCCTGAAGGCGCAGACTGGTACGGAAAGTGCCGGTCTCGTCCTCGACGCGACCTTGGATGAAGAGGTGGTTTCCGAAAATCTGGGTGACGGCACCGTCTTTTTGAAGCATTTCACCCCGTTTTCTGGCTTCCTCTGGAAAACTGTTGAGGAAATTGAGGGTGGCTCTGTCTGGATTCATCTCGTGTGAAGTTGAAAAAATTGCCCGGAAATTTTGGCGCGAAGGTATTTCTCCACGCCATGCAACGCCGGGCTGCGAGAATAATCCACGAAAACCGGGGGACGCAATAAAAACCTTATAACGGCATTCTTAGTCGCGCGATCGCTGATTTGAACCGGTAAATCGAGAATTCTGCCGGAGGGCACTGCGGGTTTGGCAGGGCTGTCACTTGCGCCCGCTCAGCGCCCGGAAGGTGATGCCGAGCCCGCCGACCACGAACAGCGCCGGGAACCAGATCGAGTAACCCGGAGCAAGGGAATCAGGTTTCAAGACCGCGAACTCAGTATTGGCGGGATCGACCCGGCAGGTGGTCTTTTTTCCGACCGGGAATTCCGCGGCCCGCTCGTCGGCCAGCACGCGTTTGGAGGACCAGGGGCTGCCGCGCAGGGTCAAGTGGTCGCCGGTGTGGGCCTCGCCTTTCCATTCGTAGCCGAAACTCAGAGCCAGGCGGAATTCCGCGGGCGAGTTTGCATCATGCCGCCGTTCCTCCAATTCCGAGGTGATGATCACGCAGCCGACTTCCGGCCAGGTGCGCATTTCACGGGCTCTCAGGAAACTGCGCGCCATTAGCCAGATGAACAGCCCGCCGAGCAGGGCGACCACTAGGCCGAGGATCGCCAGATACCAGCGCCCGGCGCGGCTGTTTGGGGCGGCGGGCTTGGGGGAACGGTAGGAATCGTGTATCACGCTGGAAGCTATGCGGCAGATGCCTCCGGGATGCCACACGAAATCCTCCGAGGTCGCGGTCGTTGGTTCCTTGAAATTTTTTCTGCCGTTTTGGAGATTTCGGGTTTTATGTGTGCCATGCGTCGTCGCGACCTGATTTTGATCCTCGGTTTCGCGGCCACCGCGATGCTTGGCTATTGGCTGGCAGGCACCGCCGTCCCGCTCCAGGCGGTGCGGAAGGCGCTTCCGAAATCGGAGGAGAGGCCGAAGCGGATGGTTATCGCCGACGAGCCGGCTCCGAAATTCCGCCGGGGTGAGCGGCTTCCGGTATCTAGCTACGATGACGAGGCGGCGGAAATCGGTGCGCAGCGCGGGCAGCGGATCGTGGTTTTCAAGAATCAGGCAGCGCTCGAAAATTTCCTCAAGCGGGCGGGAGACAAGGTCCGCCTGATGGGCCGGCTCGACGCGCTCAACGCGCTGCGCGTCGGATTTTCCAACCCCGATGATTTGGCATGGCTGCTGGATGGCGAGGCGGAGGCTTCGTTCGTTTTCCCCGTGGACATCCCTGCTCCCGGGGAGGGAACCGCGCAAGCCGGGGCCGTGGCTTTGGGCGATGGCTTGCTCGATTGGCTCGGCATCACCGGTGACAATTCCACTTGGGGCAGCGGCGTCCGGATCGCCGTTCTGGACACCGGCGTGGTTTCCAGTTCCGCCTTCGGCAGTAAGATTTCCTGGATCAATCTAGTTGATCTCCCCGCCGATCTTTCCAAACAGAGCGGCCACGGGACCGCCGTCGCGTCCATGATCATCGGCCAAAACCCGTTGACTCCCGGAGTCGCGCCCGGCGCGGAGATTATTTCGATCCGCATCGCCGACGACCTCGGGCAGTCGGACAGTTTTCTGCTCGCAAAAGGCATCGTCGCGGCGGTCGATGCGGGGGCGCGTCTGATCAACATCTCGATGGCCAGCTTCGGCGACAGCGCGCTGGTGAGAAACGCCATCGAGTATGCGCGCGCGGCCGGCTCGTTGATCGTGGCGGCTGCCGGAAACAACGGGATCGACCGGGTTTCCTATCCGGCCGCGAACGACGGCGTGGTCGCGGTGGGCGCGGTGGATGCTATGGGAAATCACCTGGATTTCTCCAACACCGGCAGCCAGGTCGCGATCTCGGCACCGGGCTACGGCTTGAACGCGGCGTGGACCGGGGACCAGGCGGCGAGAGTGAGCGGGACCTCGTTCAGCAGCCCGATTGTGCTGGGCGCGATCGCCGCCGTGAAGAGCTGGCCCGGAAACGAGAAGCTGACGATGCGACAAGCGGCGGACGTGGTTTTCTCCTATCTGAATGACAGCGGCGAGGCCGGAGTGGATGCCGCGTTGGGCGCGGGCATGCCTGACTTGGGGCGGGTTTTGAGCGGGAAAACGCCCGGCATTTACGACGCGGCCCTAGCCTCGCAGAGAATCCTGCCACCGAGTCCCGGCTATCCTTACGGCCAAGTCGAGGTGCTGGTGCAAAACCGGGGCACCGAAACCTTGATCAACACCGCGGTCCGGATTTCCACGCCTGGCGGAGTGGTCAATTCCAACGTCACCTCGCTCGCCGTCGGCGGCGTCCAGGCGATTCGCGTTCCGGTCTCGCAGCCTGCGGCCGCAGGCGTCCGCTTCGAATCCAGGGTCGATCTATCAAGCGGCCGCAAGGACGCGAAGCCTTCCAACGACCGTCGTGTTGAAACCTATGTTCCGGCTGGCGCCAAGTAGCCTCTTCTTCGCTCTGTGCGCTCGGGAGGTGGTGACGCAGTCCGGTCATTTGCCGCTCCACGCGGGCAGGGTTTCGTGGAGGATCGCGGCGATTTTTTGACGCTCGCTCGCCTTGATTCCGGGGTGGTTTCCGTCGGCTGGCTCGCTTTCGAGGACTTGGTGCAGGCACCCGATCACCGCGGATTTGATCCGTGCGGGGAGCGTTTCGAAGGCCTTCGAATAGATCATGTAGGAGCAGCGGTGCTTGAAAAGCCGCGCGCCTAACTGGAAGTCCGCGAGCGAGCGGCCGTGGCTTGATTTGGGAAAGCGGCGGGTGAACGCCTCCTGGAAAGCGGGGTCGCCTTCGACGCTGTTTTCACCGGGGTCCGCTTCGTTTTCAAAGAGCAGCAGATCCACGATTTTGCGGGCGGATTCGTCGGCTTGCTTGCCGGCCAGGCCCGCGTCGGGGTCGACCGCGGGGTCGAGCGATTTCTGGAGCCAGTGGATGCGGCGGTAGTTTATGCCGGCGGCGATGAGCTGGTTGTATAGCTGGCACTGGTGTTCTAGCAGCATTAGGGAAACGATGTCGCTGGTCGGGCGGGGATAGCGGGATACGTCGACCCTGCCGGCAAGCGTCATCAATTCCGGGGATTTCTGCGGCAGCTCGCGGTCGTCGGATTCCTTGTAGGTGCGGTTTCCCAAGTGGGGCAGCGAGCTGCGGCCCGTCACGTAGTAGCCGCCCCATCGCTCGGGGATCGGGCTGGAGTTGTCGGTTAGGAAGGTGCCCAGCGACAGGAGCGGCTGGCCGTCCTCGTCGGGAAACACCGATCGCACCAGCACGCCGGGGATCGCTTCCGTGCGGGCCGTGCCGTGGCACGACAGGCAGTCCGAGTTGTCGCGCTTGATTTGCAACGCGTGTGGATGGTCGCCGGTGCCGATGAGGTAATAAACGGAACCGAGCAGGGGATCGTGGGTGATCACCTCGATGTCGCCGCCGGGGACGTAACCGACGTAGGAATTCTCGTTGAAGAACAGGCAGCGCGGATTGCCCGGATGAATCAGCGAGTTTTGTTTGCTGGTTTTCGAAAACACCAGGATCTGCGATTCCTCGGGGATTTCGAGGAGCTTCAAAATGAAGCGGAGTTTCTCCAGCGGCATGGTTCCCTCGACTTTTCTCTCCCCCTTCGCCAGTTCCGCGGCGAGCTTCGCGATCGGATCGCTGGAGGCGGTGTCTGAGTAGCGCAGCGGCGGCAAGTCCCACAAATCGGTGGCCGCAAGGACGGTGCCGATACCGAGAATCGTGACTGCAATGCACGCGAGTGGTTTCATGATGGGGCGTAAATCAATGTGTCCCGGCTGTCTCAGCCGGTTTCAGAGCGTCCGCGCCCGGCTGGGACAGCCGGGTCACGATTGGCTTCGATCACATGACTACGGACTTTTCGTGGCTCAGGCATCATAAAAAAGCCCCGCCTGAGAATAAGCGGGGCTTTTGATCGGAGATGCGGAGTGTGTTAGCCGAGCACGTCGTCCATCGCGTCGATGAGTTCCTGCATCGTCGCTTCGGTTTCGTTGCCCATGTTGGAGATGCGGAAGGTGGTGCCCTTGATTTTGCCGTAACCGCCGTTGATCAGGAAGTGGTGCTTGGTCTTCAGGTTCTTGATGAAGCCGGATAGGTCGAAACCTTCCGGCGTCTTGAAGCAGGTGAGCGCGAACGAGCGGCGTCCTTCCGGGGCGAAGAGCTCGAAGCCGTGTCTTGCGCCCCAAGCGGCGATCATCGCGTTGGTCTTCGCGTGGCGCGTCTGGCGGGCGGCGAAGCCTTCCTTGGCGATTTCACCGAGTATGTATTGCAGCCCGAAGATGATCGAGATGGCCGGAGTGGAAGGCGTGTTGTTGACCGCGGCGTTCTTGGCGAACTCGACGAAGTCGAAATAATAACCGCGGTTAGGATTGCCTTTGGCGCGCTCCATGCCGGCTTCGGAAACGGCGAACACGGCGAGGCCGGGTGGCAGCGCGAGCGCCTTCTGGACGCCGGCTAACATGACATCGATGTTGTTGGCGTCCATGTCCATCGGCACGGTGGAGAGCGAGGAAACGCTGTCCACGATGAGCATGGTGTCGGGGAAGGATTTCACGACCTTGCAAACGCCTTCGAGGTCGTTGAGCACGCCGGTGGAGGTTTCCGAGTGGATGAAGGTGACGGTGTCGAAGCCGCCTTCCGCGAGCTTGGCGCGGACTGCTTCAGGATCGATGGCTTGGCCCCACTCGACTTGTACGGCCTCGGCCTCGAAGCCGCATTTCTTGGCGACATCGAGCCATTTGTCGGAAAACGCGCCGCAGCAGAGGCAAAGCACTTTCTTTTTGGCGAGGTTGCGCAGCGCGCCTTCCATCACGCCCCAGGCGGAGGAGGTGGAGAGGAACACGGGGCGCGCGGTGCCGAAGATTTCCTGAAGGCCGGGCTGGGTCGAGGCGTAGAGCTCCTCGAAGTCCTTGCCACGGTGGCCGATCATGGTCTGCGACATGGCGGCGAAGGTTTCCTTCGAAACATCGACAGGACCGGGGGCGAAGAGTTTGGGGGATGGCATGGCGGTGATTAGAGAAGGCTGTAGGACTTGAGAAGGGTGGAGAGGCTGGCGGTGTTCGCATCGCTCATCGGGGCGAGCGGAAGGCGCAGGTCTGGCAGGCAGTGGCCTTGGAGGGCGACGGCGGTTTTGATAGGGACCGGGTTGACGTCGAGCGACATCAGGCCGCGCATCAGCGGGTAGTATTGCTTTTGCAGGGCGAGCGCTTCGGGGAATTTTCCGCTGAGGCAGGCTTTGACCAGCTTGACGATAATTTCCGGAATGAGGTTGGACGCGACCGAAACCAGTCCGGTGGCACCGCAGGAAACGAATGGCAGGGTGAGCGGATCGTCACCGCAGAGGATGCCGAAATCGGCGGGCAGCGCTTGGACGAGCTGGTTGATCCGGTCCACCGAGCCGCCGGCTTCCTTGATGGCGACTATGGTCGGGCAATCCGCAGCGAGGCGCGCGGCGGTTTCCGGGGCGATCTCGATGGAGGAACGGCCGGGCACGCTGTAGAGCATGATCGGCAGGTTCGTGGACTCGGCGATGGCCTTGAAATGGAGGTAAAGTCCTTCTTGCGAAGGCTTGTTGTAATAGGGGCAGACTTGGAGCGATCCGGTCGCTCCAAGGGCTTCGGCGGCTTAGGTCAGTTCGATGGCTTCGGCGGTGGCATTGGCCCCGGTGCCGGCGACGACCTGGCAGCGACCGGCGGCGAATTCGACGGCGAGGCGGATCACCTCGATGTGTTCATCCGTGTCGAGGGTGGGGGATTCCCCGGTGGTGCCGACGGGCACGATGCCGTCGATCCCGGCGGCGATTTGGCGCTCGATCAGGGATTGGAAGGTGGGAACGTCGATTTCGCCGTCGCGAAAAGGAGTGATAAGAGCGGTGTAAGTACCGGGAAATGACATGGCAGGGCGGAAGATGGACAAAACCGGGCGCGGGTCCAAGCTGTATCCTGCGGCGAGCGGAAATTTTCAGCCCGCTGGAATCGTCACGTGATCGATGAGCCGCACCTCGCCGTAGAAGACCGCAGTGGCGAGAATCGCGGGGCGGTGGATTTCCGAAACGGGCTGCAGCGTCTCCGCATCGACCAGTGAGAGGTAGTCGATGCGGGCGAGCGGGGAGGTCTCGATGCCGGCGCGGGCGGAGGCGAGGATTTTCGCGGGAGTGCTGAGCGCCGCCGCCGCCAACAACGCTCGCCGGATGCGCGGCGCGTCGGCTCGTTGCTCGGGTGTGAGACGGGTGTTGCGCGACGACATCGCGAGTCCGTCGGTCTCGCGGACGGTGGGGCAGGGGACGATTTCCACCGGCACGTCGAGGTCGCGGACCATCCGCCGGATGACGGCGAGCTGTTGGAAATCCTTCTCGCCGAAGACTGCGGATTCGCAGCCGGAAAGCAGGAAAAGCTTGAGGACCACGGTGCAGACACCGTCGAAATGGCCGGGGCGCGCTGCGCCGCAAAGGCTGCGGGAGAGCAACGTCTCGGTGACCGTGACGGAGCGATCCTGGAAATACATCGACTCGGTAGTCGGCGCGAAAACGACATCCACCCCTGCGGTTTCGCAGGCGGCGAGGTCGCTGGCCATCGGCCGCGGGTAGGCGTCGAGGTCGGCGGCGCGGTCGAACTGGATGGGATTGACGAAGATCGAAACGACCACGCCGCCGCCCGGTCCAGCGATTTCCCGGGCGCGGTGCATCAGCGATAGGTGACCGGGGTGGAAGGCTCCCATAGTGGGCACGAGGACGCGCGGGGCGGGGGCGTTTTTCAGAATTTCTCTCAAGGCGCTGCCGGTGTCCGCGATTTGCATGCGGCGGAGTTTTGGGGGTTTTAGGGGCGCAGGGAAGACCGGATTTGCTGTCCCGACTGGGGCAGTCGGGACACGTTGACTTGCGGGATGGGCGAGTTGTAGGGTCCGGCGTGCTTCCGTGGTTCTCCGACAACTCTTTCCCGCTCTACCTCGCGCCGATGGCGGGGGTGACGGATGTGATTTTCCGCCAGATCTGCAAGGAACTCGGCGCGGACGTGATGGTCACCGAGTTCGTCTCGGCGGAGGGTATCATGCAGGCGGACGAGCGGACGCGGAAATACACGGAGTTCACCGACGGGCAGCGGCCGGTGGGGGTGCAGCTCTTCGGCGCGGACGGCGAGCGGATGGGAGAGGCGGCCCGCAAAATCATCACTTGGAAGGAGCCGGATTTCATCGATATCAATTTCGGCTGCCCCGTTAACAAGGTGGTCGCGCGCAATGGCGGCTCGTCCTTGCTGAAAGATTGCCCGATTCTGGCAGCCGTCGCTTCCGGCGTCGCGAAGGCGGTGGGCGACCAGGTACCGGTCACCGCGAAGATGCGGATCGGCTGGGACGAGAATTCTATCAACGCGGTGGAAGTCGCGAAAATCCTGGAAGACTCAGGGATGCAGGCCATCGCCGTGCACGGCCGGACACGCTCGCAAGGGTACGGCGGCGAGGCGAACTGGGAGGTGATCGACGCGGTGGCGCGGGCGGTGAAAATCCCGGTCATCGGCAACGGCGACATCCACTGCGGCGCGGACGTGCTACGGCGGCGCGAGGAAACGGCCGTCTCCGGCGTGATGATCGGCCGCGCGGCGATGCAGAACCCGTGGGTTTTCCGCGAGGCGAAACATTTTCTGGAAACCGGCAAGTTGCTGCCGGAAGTGCTCGTCGAGGAGCGCTGGGAGTTAGTTTTACGCCATTGCAGGCTGGCGGTGGAAAGCCGCCGGAACGGCAATGAAAAACAGACGCTCACCGCCATGCGCTCGCGCCTGATGGCTTATTGCAAGGGATTCCCCGGTGCCAAGGAACTGCGGCAGATGCTCAGCCAGGTGTCGTCGATTTCACAGGTCGAGGACCTCGCCGCGATGTCGCTGGGGTAGGTCGGGCTGGCGGAATTGTAGGCGACGTGTTTCAAGGCGAAAGAGCTACAGGATGGGGCGCGGAGGTTGCGTGGCCACGGAGCGCCGGCAGCGGTTGAGCTATGGAGCATGAGGGATCTCAGGGTTCGAGTATGAACGGGTGCGCTGGAGTCTTTCCATCCTTGCTGTGAAACTTGACCATGCCCTTCACCCAGTCGCTTCTGAAGTATCGGAGGATTAGGAGCTTCTTTGCAGCTGGAGTTCATTCGGATTTGCAGCCGGTCGGGTATGCTTCATGCTCAAGGGAATGGATATGCTGACCGACCAACTGGGACGCGGGCTACGCGATTTGCGAATCTCGGTGACGGATCGCTGCAATTTCCGCTGCCGCTACTGCATGCCGGTGGAGGTATTCGGCGCGGGTCATGCGTTCATGCCGCAGGAGGAGTTGCTGACGTTCGAGGAGATCGTGGCCCTTGTCGGCACGCTTGTGCCCATGGGAATTGAAAAGATCCGGCTGACCGGCGGCGAGCCATTGCTGCGGCGCGGGCTGGACGATCTGGTGGCGATGCTGGCGGCGGTAGAGGGCGTGAAGGACATCGCCGTCACGACTAACGGAGTTCTCCTGGCTCATCACGCGGAGGCGCTGGCGCTCGCGGGCCTGGGCCGGGTGACGGTGAGCCTGGACGCGTTAGATCCGGAGGTTTTCGCGAAAATGAACGGGGCGGGTGCGAAGGTGGAGCGGGTGCTGGCCGGGATCAGCTCGGCGCAGTCATTCGGACTGCCGGTGAAGGTGAACGCGGTGATCCAGCGCGGCGTGAACGAAGGGGAAGTCCTGCCGCTCGCCCGCTGGGCCAAATCCGCCGGGGTGGACCTGCGCTACATCGAATACATGGACGTGGGCGAGACCAACGGCTGGAAGCTCGACGAAGTGGTCTCGGGTGATGAAATTTTATCGGTTCTCTCCGGCGAATTTCCGCTGGTGGCGCGCGATCCAGCGTATCGCGGCGAGGTCGCCGCGCACTGGAGTCACGGCGACGGGGCGGGGGAGATCGGGCTAATCCGCTCGGTGAGCAAGCCGTTTTGCAGCGATTGCCAGCGGCTGCGGCTGTCGGCGGACGGGAAGATTTTCACCTGTCTGTTCGCGGCGGAAGGCCACGACTTGCGGGGCATTTTGCGCAGCGGGATGGATTCCTCCGTCCTCGCGGAAACGGCGCGCTCGATCTGGCAGGCGCGGGCGGACCGCTATTCCGAAGAGCGCGGGCGGGCCTGGCTGCCCAAGGCGGAGATGAGCTATCTGGGCGGCTAGGATGGGGCGGAATTCAGCAGCAAAAGGTTCTCAAAAGCGATGTCGTTTGAAGCTGCCCGTTCCGGGCAGGGGTTTACACTTGCCCCCGCAAGTCCGGGTGTTCAGGGTCCCGCACGATGAATCGAACTGTGTTTGAAATCTTGCGGCCCCTGGTTTTGACTCTGCTTTGCTGGTTATCGTCCGCGCCCTCGTTGTTAGCCTCGCAGGAGTCTCCGCCGCAACCGACCCTGGACCAAAAGATCGATACTTGGTTCGGTGCCGTCACCAAGCCGTTCGTAGACTTGATTTTCATGAAAGTGAAGATCGGCGAGTTCGAAGCCTTCGCGGTGATTTTCTGGCTTGCGGCCGCCGGGGTGATTCTAACGATCTCGTTCAAGTTCATCAACGTCTGCGCCTTCCGTCTCGCATTGCGGACGGTTCGGGGGAAATACAGCCAGCCAAGCGACCCGGGCGAGGTGACTCATTTTCAGGCGCTCAGCGCCGCGGTCTCCGGCACCGTGGGATTGGGGAACATCGCGGGGGTCGCGATCGGCATTCAGAACGGCGGACCGGGCGTGGCGTTCTGGTTGTTCCTGAGCGGCATCATCGGCATGTCCACCAAGTTCGCCGAGTGCACGCTGGGGGTGAAATACCGGGAGTTTGATGCCAACGGCAACGTCCACGGCGGCGCAATGTATTATCTGCGGAAGGGTTTCGCGGAGCGGGGCTTCAAACACGCGGGCGTGGTGCTCGCGGGGTTGTTCGCAGTGATGTGCGTCTTCGCGTCCTTCGGCGGCGGAAATGTGTTCCAGGTGAACCAAGTCACCTCCCAGCTCATCAACATCACCGGCGGCGAGCAATCGTTTTTCGCTGCGAACCAGTGGGTGTTCGGGCTCATGATGGCCTTGCTAACAGCGCTCGTGATCCTCGGCGGCATCAAGGGGATCGCCCGTGTCACCGGGCGACTGGTACCCTTGATGTGCGTCATTTACGTGGTGAGCTGCATCACCGTTCTTGCGGTGAATGCCAGTGATATCATTCCGGCGCTTGTGACCATCGTCCGCGAGGCGTTCCAGCCCCGTGCGGCGATCATCGGTGGAATCCTCTCGGCGTTCATCTGGGGAATGCGGCGCGCGACCTTCTCCAACGAGGCGGGCATAGGCTCCGCGCCGATCGCCCATGCCGCCGCAAAAACCCGGCGCCCCGCCTCGGAGGGCATCGTCGCCCTGTTGGAACCCTTCCTCGATACGGTGGTCATCTGTTCCATGACGGCCCTGGTGCTGTGCGTCACGATGCACTTCGGCAGTGCGGGCGGCACGGACTTCACCATTCATAACCATCCGTTCGTTCTCGGGACCGTCGTGGGGGATGGTACCAAGTTCGGGATTCAGATGACCTCGCTGGCCTTCGAGACGGTGCACCCGAGTTTTAAATACGTGCTGTTCGTCTGCGTCTTCCTGTTCGCGTTCTCCACGCTCATCACGTGGAGTTATTACGGACTACAAGCGTGGCAGTATCTCTTCGGCCGCAAGGAAATCGTCGCCTGGATCTACAAGGTGATCTTCTGTCTGATAGTCGTGGTCGGCTCGTCCGCCTCGATGGGCAATGCGACGGACTTCTCGGACGCCTCGCTCTTCGGCATGAGTATTCCGAATCTAATCGGGGTCTATTTCCTGCTGCCCGTCGTCCGCAGCGAGCTCGCACGCTTTCTGGTCTTCACCCGCCGTGTCGATTCCGGCATGTCCATCGCCGAGGCGGACGCGATGGATGAGACGGATCTGAAGGCTTAGCGCTTAGCAGGCGCTCCACCGCGTGGCGGCAGCGGCCTGAGCCGTTATTTGAGGAAGGCCGCTTATCTCGGGGTATGGTTAGCAGTTCTCGCTTTTCGGCCGCACCAGCCATGAAGTGATCACGCCGGTCGCGAGGATGCCGAGAATGACGGCTAGGATGGTCAAGTTGAACGAGTCGCCGAGCCAGACCTTCAGCCACTTAGCGGCGAGCATTTTCACGCCGACCACCAGCAGGATCAGCGAGAGCGCAGGCTTGAGATAGCGGAACTGTGTGATCATCCCGGCGAGCGCGAAATACAGCGAGCGCAGGCCGAGGATGGCGAAGACGTTGCTGGTGAAAACGAGGAACGGGTCTGCGGTGATCGAGAAAATCGCGGGGATGGAATCGACGGCGAAGATCAGGTCGGTCACCTCCACCAGTACAAGCGCGACGGCCAGCGGAGTGAGCAGCCATTTGCCGTGGGGCGCGCCGTCCACCACGGGATCTGCGGTGATGGTGGCACCGGGTTCGGAGGCCTCCTGGGAGTTGAGACTGCCGGCCTTCACCATGAAATGCTGGCCGTGATAGTTGCGGGTGATCGGGAAATGTCTCCTCAGCCAGCGGACGAGCAGGTTGTTTTCCGGATGCTCTTCCTTCTCCTTCATGAACAACATCTTCAGCGCGGTGAGGATCAGAAACACGCCGAACACATAGAGCACCCAGTGGAAATTGTGCACCAATGCGGAACCCACGCCGATCATCGCGCCGCGCATGACCAGAGCACCGAGGATGCCCCAGAACAGGACCCGGTGCTGGTAGCGAGCGGGCACCGCGAGCGAGCCGAAGACCATCGCGATGACGAAGATGTTGTCCACGCTTAGCGATTTCTCGACCACGTAGCCGGTGAGATACTTGGTGGCGGCGAGTTTGCCGTTATTGATGAGCCCGTCCACCCCGTCGGGGACCATGCCGAGTCCATACCAATGGCCCTCGTAGGCGAAGTAAACCAGCACCGAGAACGACAGCCCGAGCGTGATCCAAAGCGCCGACCAGGCGATGGATTCCTTGAAGCCGACGATGTGGGACTTCCGGTGAAACACGCCGAGATCAAGCGCTAACATGACGAGAACGAAACCGATGAAGACAAGCCAGGGGACAATCATAGAGGTAGGTGGAGAGGGAAGGTGCGGGTGAAGGGCAGCGGATAGCTAGTGGAAAATCATCAGAAAATTCCAACGGGTGCGATTATTTCAAGAAGGCTTGGATGAGCTCCTCGATGACCTCGCCGCCCATCGGCTGGATGTCGCCGAGCGAGCGGCTGAGGATGACGGCCTCGGCGGTGGATTCGAGGACTTCAAGGCGGTCGAAGGCGTCGAGAATGGTCTTACCTAACACTAGCGCGCAGTCGTTCTCGATCAGTGCGATGGGGAACTCCGGGGTCATGGTCTCCGCGATTTTTTCCGGGGCGTCATAGACCCAGGAAAAAGGCAGGACGGCGACGTCGCGGAGGAAGATGTAGCTCTCTGGGATGGTGCGGGTGTCGAGGCGCGCGGCGGAGGCGGAGAACGCGGTGGCGTTGACCGGGGTGGCGTTGACGATGGCGCGGATCTCCGGATGTTTCCGGTAGATGAGCTGGTGGAGGTGGCAGGCCTCGCTGGGCCGGCTGCCACGGACGCGGCGGCCCTGATGGATGAGGACGAGCTGGTCCGGCGTGATCGTCGCGCGGTCCACCAGTTTCGAGCTGATGAGAAATGACTCGCCATCGACCCGCACCGAGAAGCTGCCGGCATTGCTGGTGAGCAGCCGCTGGTGATAACCGCGGCGGATGAAGTCGCACAACTCGCGGCGCAGCGACCGTTCAGCGCTGGTGGCGGGGCCGGGATCGAACTCCTCAAGCTCCGGCGCGGGCTTCTCGCCGATGGCGAGCTGCTCGCCGGTGAGATACTTCACCGGGCCGAGGGCGCGGGCCTTGATTACGGTTTTCGCGACGAATTCAAAGGTTTCAAAGCGGCGAAAGGCGTCCGGGAAATCCCGTCCGCCGACGACGACGCCGTGGTTCTCAAGCATCACGCAATCATGGCCGACGGCAAAGACGGTGGCGATGCGCTTGCCTAGCAGGTTGCTGCCCGGCAGCGCGTAGGGCGCGAATCCCGGCTCGCCGCAAACGGAGTGGGCTTTGGTGAAAAGCCGGGTATCCGGTGCCTGGCCGCAAATGCTGAAAGCGACGAGCGCCACCGGATGCGCGTGGACGATGGCGCCGAGGTCCGGCCGCGCATCGTAGATCTGCTTGTGAAACGGGAACTCGGAGGAGGGTCTGTGCAGCCCCTCGGTGCTGCCGTCCGGCAGGACGCGGACGATGTCCTCGATGCGCAGCGCGCCTTTGTCCACTCTAGCGGGAGTGATCCAGATCGAGCCATCGGTATCGCGGATGGAAATATTTCCGCCGGAAGTGGTGGTCATCCGGTATTGATAGATCCGGGCCATCGCCTGGACCAGGCGTTCCGCAGGGTGGGTGATGTCTCTCATGACTGATGGAAATTTGAGTGTGTAAATTTGAGTATTGCCATGACAGAGGTCAAGGTCATCAGAGATGGTGCAGCACTCTGCGTGAAGAAAGGCGTTGATTCAGGCTAGCGGAAACTCGCCGTCGCCGTCGATGCCGAGCCAGCCGAGCCGACCGAAGGCGCGAAAGAGCGAAGTGCCCGGCTCGCCTTCCTCCTCGCCCTCGCCGTGCTCGATGGTGGCGGTGCTGCTGAGGCCGTGGTTGCACTGGATGCTAATGACGGTGGTGTAGCTGTCCAGATAGATCCAGTCGCCCCAAGCCTTGGCTTCGTGGCGGGGCTCGAAGTGTTCTTTGCGCAGCGAGGCGAGGATCTCGGAGATGGTGCTTGGGGCGGCGGAGTCGGGGAGCTTGATGAGTGTTTCCATGAGGATAGTGGGTGGAAAATTGTGATGGAGCAAGATTGGGGAATTTCAGGCGACGGGTCGAGAATCTTTAGCGAAAGTTGAATTCGCAGAGTTTCGCGTATGCGCCGCCGGGAGCGAGGGGTTCTGCGTGGGTGCGTTTTTCTATCAGTTTTTTGTGATGGAGGACGCGGATGCGGTCTGCCTTCTGCGCGGTGGACTTGCCGACTCCGGTCGCGCCGACGAGGGCTTCAAGCGTTAGGTCGTTGATGACGGGAGCCAATCCGGCGTAGGTGAAGGAAGCGTTCTCAAAACGCGCGTGGCCGCGGAAGTCGGCGCGGCACCCGCCTTCGGTGAGGTGGGATTAGTCCGGGGTGGCGATGATGACGTGGTCCATGGCGGGCACGTCGTCGGCGACGCGGGACCTGATTTCTCGCGACAAGTTAGAGTCGAACCATTTCACCGGCAGGTGCTGGAGCTTGTCGTAAAGATCGACGCGGACGAGGTGGGTGAAGTTGATCTCGGGCGAGTTTGTCTGATAGATTCGGAGAGTGAGGAGGAGCTGGCGGATGAAGATGGCACGGATGCCGAGGGCGGCGGTGGAGAGAATGAGGTCGGGGCGGTCCTTGGCGATGATTTCATCAATGAAGCGCATGGTAATGCCCGGCAGCACGAGGACCAGCGAGGTGCAGAGGATCGCCATCAGCAATGAGAGCAAGCTCTGCACGGCAAAGCGGAAAGTGTGGTGGAAAATCCGCGCGAGGGTGGCGATGCGACATGATGAACACCGGGGCGGGGATTGGGAAGGGATAAGTTGGGCGGTGGTTTGTGCTTGCTGGCACAGGCGATCTCCCGATGGTTCGCGGGGAGATGCTTTCGGATCCGTCGGTTCATGCTTTGGCGCTGTTGGCGGCCTTGTGCATCGGCCTGTCGAAGGCGGGTTTCAGCGGGATTTCGATGGTGTCGGTGGTGTTGTTGGCGGATATCTACGGCTCGAAGGCGTCGGTGGGGCTGACCCTTCCGCTGCTGGTCGCGGCGGACCTGATGGCCTATCCGGCGTTTTTGAAACACGGCTCGTGGCGGCCGGTGTGGAAACTGCTAGGTCCGGCCGTGCTCGGGATCGTGGCGGGCTGGTGGCTGCTGGGAGGGATTTCGGAAATCGCCGCGCGGCGGGTCATCGGCGGCTGCGTGCTGGTGATGGTGGCGCTGCAGGTGTTCCGGCGTTGGCAGGCCGCGGGCTTCGACGACTTGGCGGGCTCGAAGGGCTTCGGTCTCGGCGCGGGTGTGTTAGGCGGTTTCGCCACGATGCTGGCGAACGCGGCGGGCCCGGTGATCCAGCTCTATTTGATGGCGCGGCGGGTACCGAAAATGGAGCTCATCGGCATCGGCGCGCGGTTTTTCCTGCTCATCAACCTGATCAAGGTGCCGCTCAACGCGCGGCTGGCGCTGATCACGCCGGAGAGTCTGCTGGAGAACCTCAAGCTGCTGCCTGCGGTGGCGTTGGGAATCCTGGGCGGGAAATGGCTGCTGCAACACGTGCCGCAGGTCGCCTTCGAGTGGATGATCGTGGTTTTCTCGACGCTCGCCGGGCTGCGGATGGTTTTCTGGTAGAGCGGTATCGTCCGATGGGGGGAAGCTGTTGCGACGCGGCGACCGGTGGTCGCCGCTACGCGGTGGTAGCACATAGCCGCTTGCCGTTGATGGTTAGATTTATCTGCCTGCGACGGACGAGCTGGAGGTAGATACAGATGGAGTTGTTAACGGAGTTGCGGCGGGCGCGGCCTTTGCGTCAGGTGCCGGGGTGGGGCTGGCTGCGGCTGGGGGAGCGCCGGCCTCCTTGTCGCCAATATTCTCGACGATGACGTCGTAAGCTTTTCCCTCAACGGTGACGCGGAGGTGTTCCATGGTTGTTTTTCTAGCAGATTTAGTGTGACGGCTGGCAGAATTCCGTTAGTATGCCGAAGGTTGATTTCCGTTGCAGGAATGCGACGAGTTTGCCTGCGGCTCCGTCAAACGGGACCTCGTGGATGAGGCGGGCGCCCTGGTCCTTGGCTAAGGCGAGTTGGCCGGTGATGTCGTCCGCGGCAAAGGCGATGTGGTGGATTCCGGGGCCGCTTTTTTCGAGAAATCTGATGATCGGGCTTTCGTCAGAGGTGGGTTCGAGAAGCTCGATGTGGACGTCCCCGGCGGCGAAAAACGCGGTGCGGACCTTTTGGGATTCCACTTCCTCGCGGCCTTTGCAGACCAGTCCGAGGGTGTTTTCGTAATAGGCGACAGCCTCGTCCAGTGCCTTTACCGCGATTCCCGGGCGGTCGATTTCCGTGATCAGTGCGTCGTTGAGTTTTGCCTGTGACGACGAAATCCGAAAGCCGGCGACGCAGCACCGCAGGATGCCGCTTATTTTCCGTATATTTCATTCTCGATGGGAATTCGCTGACGCGCCCGCGAGGTCCGCTCAGCAGGACGGCGCGGTGCCCGGGAGACATCGCAGATTTCCAATGCGTTCGCCGGCGAGGAAAGGCACAGGATGAGTGCTATGAACGAGAGGCTGCCGGATTGGAAAATGCTCACTCGTGGGTGTCGCCGCTCCATTTTCTATTAGAATGCCATTACCGGACCGGCCCGAGGCCTCCGCGTATTTTGCCGGCGGGCGCTCGGGAATCGATTCATTCGCGGCTGAATTTCCCTTGCGCGACCGGGTTTGCGGGGCGAGAACAGCCGACGATGACTGCATCGACATTCACTCACCCGATTTTCACCTTCGTGGCAGGCCTGCTTGTGGCCCTCGCCGCCGTCTTTCTCCTTTTGAATTCCTGCGCTGCTCCGAATCGTTCCGCCGATGACGTGGCCGCTTACCGGGGCCGGATGGAAAAAGTCTCTGCCAGCGGACTCGACGCGGATGGTCCGGCGGAAAAGGCTGCGCTTGAGCGGTTCAAGTCGTTTCTTAAAGGGATAGGCGACGTGAGATGCGTCCGCGAAAACACGCTCAAAGTCTATGCGGCAGACGCTTATCTCGACGACACGCTGGCCATTCACCAAGGTGCGGCAGAGATCGAGGAGTATTTCGTCAAGACCAGTGAGGCGATGACGAGCTATCAGGTGACGATCGACGACGTGGCGAGGTCCGGTGACGACTACTACGTACGCTGGACGATGGTCTTCGCCGCGCCGGCTCTCAGCGGCGGCAAGCCGGTGCATTCCGTGGGCGTCAGCCAGATTCGTTTCAACCGGGAGGGCAAAGTCGCCTTCCATCAGGATTTCTGGGACTCCGGTAAGAATTTCCACGCGCATTTGCCGGTCATCGGCGGCGCGGTGGGGTTCGTTCGCAAGCGCCTTCAATCGAACTGATCGACATGATGCCGATGAATCCTAACGATATCCCGCCAGGGCGGGGGAAATCGAATCCCTGGAGTGTCTTCGTTTTAACCGTCTGCCGCTGGCTCGACTCCGACTACCGCCGCGAGGATTTGCCTGATCCCTCGGAGCTTCCTGCAAAGGTGGACTGGCAAAGGACGCTGCCGTTCATTTTGCTGCACATCGGCTGCCTGGCTGTCATCTGGGTGGGGGTCAGCCCGGTGGCGGTCGGGGCTGCGGCGTTTCTTTACGTCATCCGGATGTTCGCGATCACCGGTTTCTATCACCGCTACTTTTCGCACAAGACCTTCAAGACCTCGCGAGTCGTCCAGTTCCTCTTTGCGGTGTTAGGAAACAGTTCGATGCAGCGTGGACCGCTGTGGTGGGCGGCCACCCACCGCCACCACCACAAGCATTCCGATCATGAGGGGGACATCCATTCTCCGGTGATCAGCGGGTTCGCCTGGTCGCACATCGGCTGGCTGACCTCGATGAAGAATTTCCCGACGGCATATAAAAGCATTCCCGACCTAAGCAAATATCCGGAGTTGGTTTTCCTCAACCGCTATGATCAGACTGTGCCGTTCGCCTACGGAATTCTCATGCTGGCGATCGGTTGGGCGCTGGAGACGTTTTTCCCGGCGCTCGGCGTTACGGTCGGCCAGTTTTTCATCTGGACGTTTTTCATCAGCACCACGGTGCTACTCCACGGCACGCTGTTCATCAATTCACTGGCGCACGTCTGGGGACGTCGTCGCTATGAGACGGATGACGACAGTCGGAATAGCTGGTTACTGACCCTTATCACGCTGGGAGAAGGTTGGCATAACAACCATCACCGCTACCCGCACTCGGTGCGTCAGGGGTTCCGGTGGTGGGAAATGGACATGACTTACTATGGGTTGAAATTTCTATCATGGACCGGCTTGATATGGGACTTGCGGCCGGTTCCCAAGGCGGTGATTGAGGAGGGGCTTTCGTCCCAACAGCGCAGCGCATGAGCCGGGAACGCATCGCCATTATCGGAACGGGAATCTCGGGCATGGCATCCGCCTGGTTCCTGAATCGGGAGCATGACGTGACGGTGTTTGAAAAGGACGACCGCGTGGGCGGCCACTCGCACACGGTGATGGTGGACGAGGGGCTGGGCCAAATCCCGGTGGACACGGGATTCATGGTTTACAACGAGGTGACCTATCCGCTGCTGACGCGGTTGTTCCAGGAACTGGATGTGGAGACGAAGCCGACTTCGATGTCGTTCAGCGTGCAGCACGTGGGCGAGGGTCTGGAGTTCAACGGCGGCAGTCTTAACCTGTTATTCGGCCAGCGTAAAAACCTGCTCAATTTCCGCTACTGGCGGATGCTCGCCCAGATCGCACGCTTCAACCGTGAGACCGTCGAGGAACTCGGGAACCCCGCGTATGGCGAGATGTCATTACGCGACTATGTGAAAGCCCGTGGATATGGTGACGATTTCCTCCGCTGGTATCTCTCCCCGATGGCGGCGGCGGTGTGGTCAAGTCCGCCCGAGCGGATCGATGAATTCCCCGCCCGGACGCTGATGCGGTTCTGGCATAACCACGGATTTCTCGGCCTGAATACCCAGCATCCATGGCGCACGGTCTCGGGCGGTTCGAGGTGTTATGTAGAAAAGCTGATCAATCACTTCGAGCGAAACATCCATCGTGGAGCAGGGGTGCGCTGCGTGAGCCATCTATCCAACGGAGTCCAGGTGACTCTGAATGACGGCTCCTCGGACGAGTTCGACCGCGTGGTCATCGCTGCACACGGCGATCAGGCGCTGCGGATGACTGCCGATCCGACGCCCTTGGAAAACGAGCTGCTCGGATGTTTCCGCTATCAGGAAAACGAGGCGGTGCTCCACACGGACACGGGCTTCATGCCGAAGACGCGCCGCTGTTGGGCGTCGTGGAACTACCGCATCGAAGGCGCGGGCAATCGTCATTCGACGCACTACTGGATGAACGAGTTGCAGGGCGTTTCGGATCGCGAGCAATACTTTGTCTCCATCAATCCCTCATCGCCGCCTGCGGAGAAATCCATCAAGCGGCGTCTGGCTTACGAGCATCCGTTGTTCGATTTGGAAGCGGTGGCGGCGCAGGGCCGTTTGCCGGGGTTGCATGCGGCGGGTGATGAAACGAGGCGCTATTTCTGCGGCGCATGGCAGCGCTATGGTTTTCACGAGGACGGCTTGTGGTCGGCGGTGAATGTGTGCGCGCAAATCCTCGGAAGGGACCCGTGGAGATGAACTCACTTTACGAATGCAAGATTTCGCACTGCCGCTTGAAGCCGAAGCGACACGCGTTCGACTATCGAGTGTTCATGTTTGCGGTGAACCTTGACGAGCTCCCCGCGCTGGCAGGAGAAATCTTTGGCTTCAGCCACAATCGTTTCAACCTGTTCTCGATCGACGACCGCGATCACGTGGACCTCGGCATGTCCGGCGGCATCCGGGCGAATCTAATTGCCTGGCTGGCCGGAGAGGGATTTTCCTGTCCTGAGGACGCGCGCGTCCAGCTGGTCACGTTTCCGCGGGTGCTGGGCTACGGCTTCAACCCGGTTTCGTTTTATTATCTGTTTGCAAGGTCCGGCGAGCCGCTCGCGGCGGTGGCGGAGGTGGTGAACACCTTCCGTGAGATGAAGCTATATCTCATGGAAACCATGGATGCCGACGGTCTCTGGCATCGAAGGGTAACCAAGAATTTCTACGTCTCGCCGTTTTCCGATCCCGGAATGGAGTTCGATTTCAAGTTGGGTCTGCCGGGTGAGAAGTGGCGGTTGAACATCGATAATTATGCGGAAGGCGAGCAGACTTTGCTCAGTGCCGTCCGTGGCGAGCAAAGAAAGCTTACCTCGGCGCGGTTGGTATGGTATATGTTCAAATACCCGCTGCTTTCGCTCAAAATCATCGGCCTCATCCACTGGCACGCGCTTCTCCTTTGGATTCGGCGGGTGCCGTTTCTCCGTAAAGCCGACCGCCGCGAAGCCCAGATCAACGTGATGCGACCACATTCCACCTTGAAGAAAGACCAACCATGAATGCCTCGATGGAACTCATAGATGAACGCGTGCCGCACGAGGCTGCCGTTCACGCAGCGCAAGGATTTGCCGAACGGATGGTGATCCGCCTTCTATCAACGATGCCGCGCGGCGGACTCCGCTTGCAGCATGCTGACGGCCGTGTCCGCCACTTCGGCGAGCCGGGTGCGCCTGTGACGGCGCGCGTCGTGTTGCGGAACGACGCCGAGTTTTTCAAGCGCTGCGCGTTCTATGGAAATATCGGCATGGGTGAGGCCTATTCCGCCGGGCTGTGGGATACGGACGACATCGCCGCAGTGATTTCGTGGTTTATTCTCAACGTGAGCGCGCTTCAGGGAGCAGACACTTCATCGGCCAGTCTCCCCGGGGTGAACCTGTTGAAAATCGTCAACTGGTTCCGCCACCTCCGCCGGGAGAACACGGTGGACACCAGCCGCAGGAACATCGCCGAGCACTACGATCTGGGGAATGATTTCTATCGACTGTGGCTCGATCCTAGCATGACCTACTCAAGTGCTCGATTTGAAAACGCCGGGCAATCGCTCGAAGACGCCCAGCGGGGGAAGTACGACGCGCTCTGCCGGAAGCTCAAACTCAAAGCCACCGACCATGTTCTCGAAATAGGCTGCGGATGGGGTGGATTCGCGGTGTATGCCGCCAGAAATTACGGCTGCCGCATCACCGGCGTGACGATTTCCGAAGCCCAGGCGGCCTACGCGCGCGAGCGGATCGCCGATGAAAGCTTGCAGGACCGGATCGAGATCCGCATCCAGGATTACCGCCACATCACGGGTAGCTTCGACAAGATTGCCTCGATCGAGATGCTGGAGGCGGTGGGAGACAAATTTCATGATTCGTTCTTCGCGAAATGCGCGGAGGTGCTGATGCCGGAAGGCTTGCTGGGCGTGCAGATGATCACGGTTCCCGATTGCAGCTACGGCAGTCTCAAGAAGAACGTGGATTGGATTCAAAAGCACATTTTCCCTGGCTCGCTGCTGTTGAGCGTGGGCCGGATCAACGACGTGCTGCTGAAAACCGGCGATCTTTTCATGCACGATCTCGAAGACATGGGCGCTGACTACGCGCGCACGCTATCGACCTGGCATGACAACTTCAACGCGGTGAAACGCGAGGTGGAGGCGCTTGGATTCGACGAGCGGTTCATCCGGTCGTGGAACTACTATCTGAAATACTGTGAGGCGGCGTTCGCGACTCGTAATATCTCGGTGGTGCAGGCCGTTTACACCCGGCCTAACAATAGTTGCCTGCATCACCGCTTCGAGGAGGGCCGGGGATGAACACGGAGGCTGTCATCAATCCCGGGAAAAGCTGGTGGCGGCGCAGGCTGGTAGCTCCGGTCGTGGCCCAGCTGACGGTGGGGATTTCTCCCGAGCGCGTCGCATGGGCGATTTCACTGGGGGTGGTTCTTGGGGTTTTCCCGATCATGGGGACGACGACGCTCGTGTGTCTTGTGGCGGGTTGGATGTTGCGGCTGAACCAGCCGGTGCTGCATGTTTTCAGCAATCTGGTCTATCCTCTGCATCTACTGTTGATCTTGGTGTTCATACGTCTGGGAGAGCGCTTGTATGGTGCGCCGCGGATGTCGTTTTCGATCCCGCAATTGCTAGGGAAATTCAAAGACGACCCGCAGCAGTTTGCACGCGATTTCGGGATGTCCGCGTGGCATGGAGTCAGCGCCTGGCTGCTGGTCGCGCCGGTCGTGGCGGTGGTCGTGAAATTCGCGGTGATGCCGGTTTTGAAAAAAGTCGCGTCAGCGATTCAAAAGCGCAGGGAGGCCGCCGTATGAGCGCCTTGTTTGCCTTAGTCTTGGGAACCGGCCTGATGGCGGTGCTGTTTGTCTTCGCCTGGGCCTGGGCGCGGAAGTGCGACAACTACTCACTGGTGGATGCGGTGTGGGCGTTCGGGATCGGGTTAACCGGTGTTTTCTGGCTGGTGGCAAGCGGCGGTGGAGCTGCGAAACATTGGGTCGCCGGCGGCTTGCTCGCGATGTGGAGCCTGCGGCTCGGCTGGCACTTGCAGCGGCGGATCCGCAGGGCGCATCCAGAGGAGGACGCCCGCTATGTGAAATTGCGCGAGGTCTGGACGGGCAGGGTGACTTCCGCGTTTTTCTGGTTTTTCCAAGCGCAGGCGATCTCGGTGGTTTTTCTGGCCCTGCCGTTTCTGCTGGTCGCGGTGGATCCTGATAGTTCCTGGAGCGGTTGGGAAACCGCCGGGCTGGTCGTCGCGCTGATCGGGATTTCCGGAGAGAGCCTGGCGGATTCGCAGATGTCGCGGTTCAAAGAGGGGAAACCGAATTCGAAAGCGGTGTGCCAGGAGGGATTGTGGCGCTATTCGCGGCATCCGAATTACTTTTTCGAGGCGGTCATCTGGGTCGGGTTCTATCTCTACGCCTGCGGCTCAGAATGGGGCTGGGCGACGATCCACGCGCCGGCGGCAATCATTTACCTGCTGCTGCGGGTCACGGGAATTCCGCCGACAGAAGCCGCCGCCGTGCGGCGCAAGGGCGACGCTTACCGCCGCTACCAGGAAACGACGAGTCCTTTCATTCCGTGGCCACCGAAGCGGGCCGAATGATTTTCAAGTAAAACTACCATGATTCATACCAACGACTTACTCGCCAAGGGCATCGTCCCGGATGCCTTGATCCGCCTTGGAATCCGCCATCGCCTAGCGGGCACTCTGGCTCCATTTGAAAAGCTGGATTGCGAGCAGCGCCAGGCAAAGGTCATGCAGCACGTCGGCGAGCTGCGGGCCAGCCCGGTCGCCATCGCGACGGACGAGGCGAACGAGCAGCATTACGAGCTGCCGACCCGGTTTTTCGAGAGGGTGCTGGGCAAGCACATGAAGTATAGCTCCGGCTACTGGGACGACGGCGTGACGGGCATCGACGAGTCGGAGGCGCGGATGCTCGGAATCACCTGCGAACGCGCCGGACTTCAGGACGGCCACCGCATTCTCGAACTCGGCTGCGGCTGGGGATCGCTCACGCTGTGGATGGCCGCACACTATCCGAACGCGCGGATCACGGCGGTCTCCAACTCACGGACGCAGAAGATCCACATCGATTCCCAGCTCGCGGCGCGCGGCCTGACGAACGTCGAGGTGCGGACCGCTAACATGATCCATTATGAAGGCGAGGGCGAGGCGGTGTTCGACCGGGTGGTCTCGGTGGAGATGTTCGAGCACATGAAAAATTACGAGCTGCTCATGCAGCGAATTTCCCGCTGGCTCAAGCCGGGTGGCGGTTTGTTCGTGCATATTTTCACCCACCGCGAATATGCCTATCACTACGAGGCGGAGAGCGAGGACGACTGGATGGCGAAATATTTTTTCACGGGCGGGCAGATGCCGTCCGATGATTTACTGCTTTATTTCCAGAACGATCTCAAGATCGAAGGTCACTGGCATGTCAGCGGTGTCCACTATCAGAAAACTTCCGAGGCCTGGCTTTCCCGTATGGACTCCGCGCGCGACGAGCTCATGCCGCTGATTGCGGAAACCTACGGGCATGACCAACAAACCCGCTGGTGGGTCTATTGGCGTGTGTTCTTCATGGCCTGCGCCGAGCTCTGGGGGTATCGCAGTGGCGACGAGTGGATCGTCTCGCACTACCGGTTTCGCAAACCTGAGTGATTAGGTTAGAACGTCTTTCTCAGGTGCGAGGGGAGAATGTTCAACTGCTCGCGGTATTTGGCGACGGTACGGCGGGCGACCTTGATGCCTTGCTTGTCGAGTGCTTTCGTCAGAAACTCATCAGAAAGGGGTTTTGTCGGATTTTCCGCTACGACGAGCTTTTGGATCGCCTCGCGCACGCCGGCGTTTGAAACCTCGGTGCCATCACTGGCCTGATAGCCGGTGGCGAAGAATGCGCGCATCTCCATCAGCCCGTGCGGTGTGAGAACATATTTTCCAGCGGCCGCCCGTGAAATGGTGGTCGCGTGGAGACTGAGTTCATCCGCGATATCATTCATGGTCAGGGGTCGCAAGTGGCGGGGGCCCTTGGAAAGGAAGGCGGATTGGTGTTCGATGAGTTTGTGGGCGATGGCGAGGATTGTTTCCTGGCGCAGCGAAATGGCGTGGATCAAGCTGCGGCCGTCGCGGATCTGGTCGCGGAGAAACTGGCGGGCTTTCGCGTCCGTGCCGGATTTTCCGATCATGTCCTTATAGAAATCATTGATCCGCAGATTCGGCAGATGCTCGCCGGTCAGCCGGGCATACCATTTGCCATCGTCGTCGCGCTCGATGATGACATCCGGCAGGATGTAGGGGTTTCCGGTCGGGTCGAACTCGCCGCCGGGATTCAGCGTCAGGCGGCCGATTCGCGAGGCGGCTTCGGCGATGCGTTCGACGTTGGTCCCGAGCGCGCGGGCGATCTGCGGGTAGCGCTTGCGGGCAAGGTCTTCCAAGTGATCGCGAACGATCTTGTATTCAATGGTGTCCTTGCCGGTCGTGCGTTCCAATTGCAGCAGCAGCGACTCAGGAATCCCGGATGCACCGATTCCGGCTGGATCGAAGGATTGGACCAGTTTCAGCGCTTCCTCGACATCTTGGGGCTTGAGGCCCATCCGCATCCCAAGCGTTTTAACGGGCAAATCGAGAAATCCGCGATCATCGAGGTTTCCTAAAATCACTTGGGCGGCTTCGCGGATTTCGGGATCGACCATGGAGAGGTCGAGTTGATACTGCATGTGTTGCTGAAGCGTCTCGGGGGCGACGATCGAGTCGTAAATCCGCTGGCGCCGTTCCTCGTCCTCACTGGTCCACGGGGTGCTTTTTCCTTCGAGAATCGTGCGGTCGCGCCAATCGTCGTCGGTCTCGTTCATGTATTCCAGCGAGTCGGCTTCCTCGGGATCGGAGCCATCGTCGTCGAGCGAAATGATCTCGGTCTGGTCCTCCAATACCGGGTTCGTTTCAAGTGCTTGCTGGACGAGTTGGGAAAGTTCCAGTGTTCCTGCTTGGAGAATCTCCAGGCTCTTGCGCATCTGTGGCGCAAGCGTCTGCTGCTGGGAAAGCGATTGATGGAGAAACACGTCAGCCATTGTCGGCAAAATTATTGCCGTGAAAACCCTATGTAGCTGAAATCAAAAATGAAGCACTAATTGTGCCATTATTCTAATTTTATTTATCGCGTTGGGTGGCATTTGGGCCGGGCGACTGCAGAGCAGTCATCAGGGCTGGAGATCGAGCCGAAGATTTCTGCCGATTTCCGAGATCCAGTCGGCGGAAACACCGGCCGCCGCCGCGTGAGTGTCCCAGTCGGCGATCGCGGCATGGATCTGTTTCAGAATGCTCCTCGCCTTGGTCGGCTTCAGGTTGGCGGGCCCGGCCGCACCCAGCAGATCGGCGGTGGTGAAGTTTTCCCGCTTCCCGGCGAGCGTCATCTGGTGGCGGTGGGTCCACGCGCCGTCCGGGTTGTAGGCGTAGATCAGATCGTAAGCCGGAGCCAGCCGCCAGCCGCCGCGACGGTCCATCAGGAAGGCGATGTTCTTGGTGTGGTCGTCCTGATTCCTGGCTAGGATGTTGAACAGCGCGCGCCGATAGAGTTCCGTCAGATCCGGCTGCGGCAGTTGCAGGCGGCGTGCGGTTTGGAACGCCTGCTCGTAGGAATAAGCGCCGGCCTGGTTGAAGTCGAAGTGGCCCATCGCGCACAGGCTCTGCATGTGGAATTTCTCCCCGGCCGGCCCGCGGTCGAAGCGGCGGGTCATGAAATGGGCGCGGCCGTTTTCCTCCAGCAGCCGGCAATCGCTCATCGTGATCCCGGCGGCGCGGGCCATCAGGTGATAGGCGAATTCGATGCGGCCGTAGCCGAGCGGGTCTTGGAGCTCCTTGTCGCGGTTGGCGGACACGCCGTCGAATTTCAACAGCCACGGCTCGAAATTCTGGCCCGCCGAGACCTGCCCCGAGCGGATTTCGCCGGTCTGCGGATTCCAGGTGATCACCGCCTTGGCCCGCGCGCCACCGGCGGAGGTGCCGACACGAAGGATGGTCGCGAGCGTTTCCGGCGGCTGGGAGAAATTGGCATGTAGGCTTTCGCGAGAGGCGAGCACGTCATTGGCGAGTTGGACCAGTGCTTCCAGATGCAGGGTTTCAGGCGGGAAATCCGGCATCAGGGTGGGGCGGAATTCCAAAGGCTCCCATCGCGCGCCTGCCGAGGTAGCACAGGCGCTCTACCGGATCGAACGACTCGGGCGGGCGTCCCTGTTGGGCGAGCCATTGGTCGATGAGCAGGTTGCCGAATTTGTCGGGCAGCGAATCCGCCAGCAATCCGGGCAGGCCTTTGAAGGTCTCCCGTGGCAGGCCGGGGAATGAAAATCGACCCGCGCCCAACGGCAGCGTAATGGGCGAGACCTCGATGCCGCTGCCGAGAAATTCCGGGGCGTATTCAAAAACCCCCAGCTCACGCTCCGGATCCCAAGTCACCGCGCCGATGGTGGTTTCGTAAAGCTCGATGGCGGCGGAGGTCATTTTTCATCCCCCCATTTCCAAGGGGTCGGTGGGGGAGTTTTGCGCGGCTTGGAAGTATACTTGCGCGGTGCGTCCTGAAGCATCTTGGTCATGGCCATGGGGCTGATGCCCGGGTCCGGCAGAAAACTTTCCAAGGTGTCCAAGGCGTTCAAGGCCCGCAGCAGGGCGACGAGGGTGGTCAGGGTGGAGCCCTCGCCATTTTCGATGGCGGTAACCGTGCGGCGCGATAATCCGCTGCGGATCGCGACTTGTTCCTGGCTCAAATTCAGGTCAAGCCGACGGTCTTTGAGATGTTCAGTAATACCATGGCTGCATCAACGGTGGTGAGGCGGACGAATGGGATTTTGACCCTGCTGTTTTTTGATAAACCCGATCGTGTTCGGATTTTTGGACACCGGAGCACCAAGTCGAGAGTCGTCTACCGACTTAGTTTCCATTTTTGTTAGGATTGGCCAACTGTGAGGTTCATGAGTCGATTAGACGGGATAATTCCACAAAGCGACACTCGAAAAAATCGCGCGGCGTTCAGAGCTGTCCAACCGCGTGCTGGAAAGCCTCCGCGTATTGGGCTACGAGTGGCGCAGCATCCGGATGGGTGAAATTGGGCAGACGGATCAGGCTGCCATTTGCGGATTCTGTCTTTGGGAATGATGCGCCAGTCATGTCCGGCAACTGTTGGTTTTCCGGATAGCGACCGATGGCTTTCCAGTGTCCCTCCGCGAAGAATGGCTGTTGGTGCAGCAGCGGATAGCGTGGCACACCAACGCGGCAACCCAGTTTTTGGAGAATGCCGACCATGCGCTTGATGTCCACATCGGGATCACGGTGCCGAATGATGAACTCGAACCAGACAAGTTGGGTGCCCGGCGGTGTGCGAAATCCATCGAAACCCAGTGGCTCGATGGCGTCGAGCAGGAGTTGGTGGTTGTGATTCCGGACAGAGTTCGTATCGGGCAACCGTGCGAGCATCGCGGGGCCAAGTGCGGCCGACATCGGTGCGATCCGCGTCTTGATGCCGAAGCTGGTGGCGGCGAAGCGGATATCCGGCATCGGCATCCGGATGAGTCGCGTGATGCAGTCGCCACCCTGCAATGGTTCAGGGCAATGCTCTGTTCCGAATCCTGCGCGGCGGTTTGGTCGATCACGAAGCGGCTGTCCTATTCACACAGCATGCCCTCCTGATAGATCAGCGCATCGCCCGAAGGGCATTTCTTGAAGCGGGGGCGATCCAGTTCACAACCGCCGAGCAACCAATAAAATTGGCAGGGCGGCCCAAACGAGGGCTTTGCTTGCGGCAGGGGTTACTCCGGTTAGATAGTGGATGTCCAGGGGGTTGATTTGACGGGCGCATTTTTCCATCAGCGCCTTGCGTGCCTTGCACAGGCTGGCGACAGTCGGAAAATCCAGGTTTTTCAGATAAAGCAGGCCGCCCCAGACCAACATGCCGGATGCCTGGCTGGTGCCGGAGGCGAAATCGCTTTTGTCCACCATGGCCACCCGATACCCCCGCCGACATAACACATCATGGAGCATCGCACCACTGATCCCGCCACCGACAATCAAAAAATCCAGCGGGCCGCCTTCTGCCATGGAGCGGAACCGGGCAGCTCTTTGGGCAAGGAACAGCGGGTTCAGCATGCTGGTGGCGAATGGATGCGGTTTTGCTAAGCTTGGAAATACCGCACCCCCGCCGTGAAGATCGGTTGGTGTTTTTCGCCGGGGATGTTTTTGGCGACCCTGGAGCCGGCGCGTTCGCTGTGGCCCATCTTGCCGAGGACGCGGCCGCAGGGGGAGGTGATGCCTTCGATGGCGGCTAGCGAGCCGTTCGGGTTGATGGCGATGTCCATGGAGCGAACGCCGTCCGCATCGCAGTATTGCGTGGCGATCTGGCCGGTGGCGGCGAGCGAGGCGATGATTTCCGGGCTGGCGTAGAAGCGGCCTTCGCCGTGGGAGAACGGGATGGCGTGGATGTCACCGGGCTCGTTGTTAGAAAGCCATGGTGAAAGGGTGCTGACAATGCGGGTTTTCGCGTAGCAGGAGATGTGGCGACCGATGGCGTTGTGAACGAGTGTTGGCGCTTCGGCGTGGGCGTCGCGGATCTCGCCGTAGGGGACTAGTCCGGTTTTGACGAGGGCCTGGAAGCCGTTGCAAATGCCGAGGATCAGGCCGTCGCGATTTTGCAACAGGTCCATGATCGCGTCCGCCACGCGCGGGCTGCGGATGATGGTGGCGATGAATTTCGCGGAGCCGTCCGGTTCGTCGCCCGCGCTGAAGCCGCCGGGGAACATCAGGATTTGCGAGCTGCGGATTTGCGCGGCGAGCGTGGCGAGGGATTCCTCGATGTGTCTGGCGGATAGATTCCGGAACACCAGGATCTCCGCATCCGCTCCGGCCTCGCGGAAGGCTTTAGCGGAATCGTATTCGCTGTTGGTGCCGGGGAAGCTGGGGATGATGACTTTGGGTCGGATTGACGATTGATGATTGTTGATTTTGGATTTTTGATTGGACGAGAAGAGTGGGACATCAAGGATCTCCAATCCTTGATCCTCGATCTCTTCACGGGTCGGATAGATCGGCTCGAGCGTACGGGTCCAGGTATCCTGGAGTTCCGCGAGGGTGTGGGCCTCGCTGTTGAGAACAAGCGTGCCGACCTCGGTGGTGTGGCCGATTTCCAGCGAATTAAACTCTGCCGGCAGCGGTTCGGTGTGCTCGATGAGGAAGGAGAAGTAGCGTTCGCGCGCGAGGTCGAGGGAGGTGTTGATCTCCGCGCCGATGTGATTTCCGAATGCCATTTTCGCGAGCGCCGCGGCGATGCCGACTTGGCCGATGTGGTGGAGCGCGAGGATGCGGCCTTCCACGTTCAGCTCATGCAGCGCGGCGGCGACTCGCTTGAGCCCGGTGAAATCCGGGAGTTGATCCGCATCGCGGGAAATTTCCACCAGCGAGACCGTCGAGCCTGCTTGTTTGAACTCGGGCGAGAGCGCGAGGCTGGCTTTGCCCGGCGCGAGGGCGAAGGAGACGAGCGTCGGCGGGACGTCGAGCTCGTTGAAGGAGCCGGACATCGAGTCCTTGCCACCGATGGCGGCGAGGCGGAGCGAATGCTGCGCCTGATAGGCTCCGAGCAGTGCGGCGAACGGCAGGCCCCAGCGGGTGGCGTCGTTGCCGAGCTTGGGGAAATATTCCTGGAGTGTTAGACGAATGTCGGAGAGCCGGGCACCGGCGGCGACGGCTTTGCAGACGGATTCGGTGACGGCGTAAAGTGCGCCGTGGAAGGGCGACCACGACGAGATTTCCGGGTTGAAGCCCCAGCTCATATAGGTGCAGACGTCGGTGTCGCCTTCCAGCAGTGGAAGCTTGGCGACCATAGCGTCGGGTGGCGTGAGTTGGCGGTCGCCGCCGAAGGGCCACAGCACGGTACCCGCGCCGACGGAGCCGTCGAAGATCTCGCCGAGGCCTTTTTGGGAGCAGGTGTTGAGGGAAGATAAGTGATCGGTGATCAGTGGGCTGTGATCAGCGAAGAGGGCTTGGCGGTTGGAAACCGCCGCCACGTGGACTTTGGCAGTCTGTTGGACGCCGTTGGTGTCGAGGAAGGCGCGGGAGAGGTTGACGATGGTTTTGCCGCGCCAGGTCATGACGAGGCGGCCGCTGTCGGTGACGTTGGCGACGTGACTGCACTCGAGGTTTTCCTTGTCGGATTCGTTGATGAAATAATCGATCTCGGATGGATCGACGCAGATCGCCATGCGTTCTTGGGATTCGGAAATCGCGAGTTCGGTGCCGTCGAGGCCGTCGTATTTCTTGGAAACGGCGTCGAGGTTGATTTCTAACGATGGCGCGATTTCACCGATGGCGACGGAGATGCCGCCGGCACCGAAGTCGTTGCAGATTTTGATTTTGCGGGTGAGCTCCGGGTTGCGGAACAGGCGCTGGATCTTGCGCTCGGTGGGGGCGTCGCCCTTCTGGACTTCTGCGGAGTTTTCCAGCGCGGTGTCGGTGTGTTCTTTCGACGAGCCCGTCGCGCCGCCGACGCCGTCGCGGCCGGTGCGGCCGCCGATGAGCAGGATGACATCGCCGGGGGAAGGGGAGCCGCGGAACACGTGGGAGCGCGGGACGGCGGAGACGACCGCGCCGATTTCCAGGCGCTTGGCGACGTAGCCGGGGTGATAGACCTCCGCGACCTGGCCGGTGGCGAGGCCGATCTGGTTGCCGTATGACGAGTAACCCTTTGCGGCGACCTGGCAGATTTTTTTCTGCGGGAGCTTGCCGGGCAGCGTTTCGGCAAATGGCGTGCGCGGGTCGCCGGCACCGGTGACGCGCATCGCCTGATAGACGTAGGAGCGACCGGAAAGCGGGTCGCGGATGCAGCCGCCGAGGCAGGTGGCGGCGCCGCCGAACGGCTCGATCTCGGTGGGGTGGTTGTGGGTCTCGTTTTTGAACATCACCAGCCACTCTTCTTCCGGGCGGTCGTCGATGGAAACCGGGACGACGATGGAGGCGGCGTTGACCTCCTCGGAGACTTCGAGGTTGTCGAGCTCGCCGGATTTTTTCAGCTCGCGCATGCCGATGAGGGCGATGTCCATGAGCGTGACCGGCTTGTCCTCGCGGCCGAGCGCGATGCGGGTTTCCTGATAGTTCTGCCAGGCTCGCTGGACCGGTCCGGTGTTTTCGCCGAAGGTGACCTCGTCGATCCTGGTGAGGAAAGTCGTGTGACGGCAGTGGTCGGACCAGTAGGTGTCGAGCATGCGGAGCTCGGTGAGGCTCGGGTCGCGCTTTTCCTCGTCGCGGAAATAGGCTTGGCAGAATGTGACGTCCTCGGCGGACATCGCGAGTCCGAGCTCGGCGCGGAGGGTGGCGGGGTTTTGGGTGGCGAAGCCGGTGAGGATGGCGACGTCGGGCGGGGAAATGGGTTCGTGGCGACCGGTGATCGCCGCCACGGGGACTTCGTGGGAGTCCACGGCGTTGATGACGAAATTCTTGATGCGGGTGATTTCGTCGGCGGAAAAGGTGCCGGTGAGGACGATGACTTTGGCGGAGAACACGGTGGGGCGCTCCTTGCCGGTCAGGATCTGGACGCACTGCGCGGCGGAATCGGCGCGCTGGTCGAACTGGCCGGGGAGAAACTCGACGGCGAATGCGGTTTCTTGGTCCCCGATGGAGAGGGTTTCGGAAAGGGAATCCACCTGTGGTTCGGACAGGATCAGGCGCGCGGCGGAGTTGAACTCCTCATCGGTAAGTCCATCGATGTCATAGCGTTGGACGATGCGGATGCTGGTCAGGCCGGGAAGGACGAGGGACTCTTGGAGGTCGTGCAGAAGGTGGCGGGCGTCGGCGTTGTGTCCGGCTTTTTTTTCGACGAAAATGCGATTCATGGGAGCGGTGAGCGACAGAGCTTTAGAAAGCGCTGGATGCTAGGACGCAGGACCGCGAGCGCAAGCGGAATGGGCCGCGGATCAAATCGAGCGGCTGAGCGCTTGCTGATGCAGCAACTCCAAGTCCGCCGCCGGGATCGGCGTGGGATCGGGATATTCGAAAATTTCGCCTTCGAAATTCCGCAGGGTGACTTTCCCGGACGCGGTATCCACCACGTAATTCGGGTTGATCGGGATTTTCCCGCCGCCGCCCGGACCGTCGATGACGAGCTGGGGAATCGCGTAGCCGGTGGTGTGGCCGCGCAGGCCTTCGATAATCGCCACGCCTTCCGCGACCGGCGTTCTGAGGTGAGACGAGCCGGTGATGAGGTCGCACTGGTAGAGATAATACGGCTTTACCCGGCACATCAGCAGCTTCTGGACGAGCGCTTTCTGGACTTCCACGCTGTCGTTCACGCCGCGGAGCATCACGCTTTGGTTGCCGAGCGGGATGCCGGCGTCGGCGAGGCGGGCGAGGGCATCGCGGACTTCGGTGGTCAGCTCGCGGGGGTGATTGGTGTGGATGGAAATGAACAGCGGGTGGTGTTTTTTCAACATTGCGCACAGCTCCGGCGTGATCCGCTGCGGCAGGAAAATGGGAATCCGCGAGCCGATGCGGATGAACTGGAGGTGCGGGATGGACCGCAGGCGGGTGAGGATTTTATCCAGCCGGTCGTCTGAAAAGAGCAGGGGGTCGCCGCCGGAAAGCAGGACGTCGCGGATTTCGGTGTGTTTTTCAAGGTATTTGAATGCCGGTTCCCACTGGGTTTCAAGGTGTTGCTCGCCGACGCCGGAGACGACCCGAGAGCGGGTGCAGTAGCGGCAATACGACGCGCAGCGGTCGGTGACGAGGAAGAGCACGCGGTCCGGGTAGCGGTGGACGAGGCCGGGAACCGGCATGTGGGAATCCTCGCCGCAGGGATCGGCCATTTCCTCCGGCGCGTTCCAGCCTTCCTCGATGCGCGGAATCACCTGGCGGCGGATCGGGCAATCCGGGTCATCGCGGTCGATGAGATTGAAAAAGTGCGGGGTGATCGACATCGCCAGCTTGGTGCCGGCAAGCAAAACGCCGGCGCGCTCCTCGTCGCTAAGATTGAGCCGCGATTCGAGGTCCGCGAGGGAATCGACGCGATTTCTGAGCTGCCAGCGGTGGTCATCCCAGTGGTCCGTGGCTTCGTCCGACCAATAGCCGGGGGCGTGGGAAATGAATGCCGCGTCAAGGTCGGTAGGGTGCATGGAGAGTGGGGAGGAATCAGGCGGGAATCACCCGGCGATTTCGTGTGAGGATTAGATTTTGGACCGCATCGGGATTTCTGCAACCGGGAATCTGGATCTACTTGGCGGCGCAGCGGCGGATCAACTCGATCAGGCGGCCGGTGGCGGCGGCCACGGTCGGGGCGAACGGCAGCTTTTCGTCGGCTTCGTCGGGGAGCAGCAGCGGGCGGGTCGCGACGCGGATGGCGGGCAAGTTCATTTCAAAAAGCGTGCTGGCCAAGTCCGTGTCTTCCCCGAGGCAAACGACTTCCGCGCCGTAAACCGCTCCGAGGCCGGAGACGAGATTGAGCGGCGCGGCGGTGGTGTCGCGGGAGCTCAGCCACAGCGGTTCGCCCGCGCCCATCGACTCGATGCAGAGGATGGCCTTGGGCGATTTCGCGAGTTCGGCAAATTTCGCGGCAGTCTCGACGACCGGCGATTCCAGATCGTTCGCGTGGGGCAGGAAGGCGAAATGCACGGGGAAATTCGGCTTGTCGCGGGCGAGCGCCTGGGCGGCGGCGAGAGTGGCGGCGAGGCCGGTGGCGTTTCCCTCGGCACCCCGCGATCCGACCCGGCTGTCGTAGGAGGTGAGCACCCAGACGGCGGGGGCTTGCGGATTTTTTCCGGCGAGGGTGACTTGGAGAATCGGCCACTTCCCCGGGCCGTTAGTGCGGCGGACCGGGTAGCCGGTGTTCGACGGGCCGAGCAAGCCCTCGATCATCGAGGCGGTGCGGGAAAGATTCGCGGCGGCGGTTTCCGAGGACGCGTTCCGCTCGCCGATGACTTCGACGATTTTCCGCAAATCATCCGCAAGCAGGGGAGCTGAGACGGCTTGGACGAACCGCTCCTGCTCGACAAGCGCCTGCTTTTTCTCCCTGTGGAAATAATACCAGAGCGCGCCGACACCGGATGCGACCAGCCACAGCGGCATTAAAACGAGCAGGAAGATGACCCACGGCGAGCGGCGTTTCGGAGTGTCCATGCTAGACTTCTTTTCTCGATTCAGAGGGCGCGGATTCGTCCTCGCCGTCGGTTTCCACCTCGATTTCCTTTCTCAAACGCTGGGAAATCCACGGCCGGATCATTCCATAAAGCAGATAGATGCTGAACAGCACCACCGGCATCACGTAGCGGAACTGCACGGTGACGTAGATGACCAGCACGGCGATGACGATGGCGCCGAAGGTGCCGCGGGTCCGGAAGCCGACTTTCTTGAAGCTCGGGTAGCGGATGTCGCTGATCATCAGCAGCGAAAGCCCCAGCATCGCGCCTGCCAGAATGTATTTCCACATCCCGAGCTCGTGGTCGTTCTTGTAAAGGTCGATGAGCAGGAAGGTCAGCGAGGCGATGAAGCCGGCGGCCATCGGGATCGGCAGGCCGCGGAAATCGGTGGAAGCGCCGGGTTTTTTCGGTAGGGCGGCGAGGCAGTTGAACCGCGCCAGCCGCATGGCGCCGCAGACCAGATAGATCAGGGCGATCGCCCAGCCGGTGTTGCCGAGCGGGAAAAGCACCGCGCGGGAAAGCAGCATCGCCGGAGCCATGCCGAATGAGATGATGTCGGCGAGCGAGTCGAACTGCTGGCCGAAGGGCGATTCCTGGCCGCCGAGCCGCGCCAGCCGGCCGTCGAGAAGGTCGAACAGGCAGGAGCCGAAAATCAGCAGGATCGCGTATTCATAATAGCGCTTGGAGATTTCGTAATACTCCTTGTCGGGCAGTTTGACCTCGCCGGATCTTCTCTGCACCTCGATGAGCCCGACGACGATCATCACCACGGCGAAAAATCCGCAGGCCAGATTCAGAGCCGTCATCAAATTCGGCAAAAAGTAGATTTTCGGTTCGTCCGGATCGCGTTCCCTCGGCATGCCGGGAGTTTATGTCACCGCTCGCGCGTTGGAAACAGCGTAAAATCGCGGCAATCCGGCGGGCGTGCTTATTGGCGAGATGACGCGCGGCGCGTGTTTTTGGATTTGAGCGGCTGGATTTCCAAGGCCTCGAGTGTGGCCGTGTATCATGCCGAACCGTGTCTCCAAAATCGCCAGTTCCCTCAAGCAGATCGGAGAAGTCCAAGTCAGCGATCTCCTCCAACACGACAGCTCCCCGCACCAATGGTGGCCCGGGGAGAAACTCCAGATCCTCGCCCTGACCATCGACGACGCCACCCGTTTCATCGTCGGGGCGGGCTTCATCGAGGCCGAAACCACCTTCGCCCACCTCGCCCATGTCAGGAAAATCTTCCTCACCCACGGTCTTCCCAACGACTTCTACACCGACGGCCTGAGCCTCTTCGGCCACGAATCACGCAAGGCCGGCGACACCGACACCCTCTCCCAGTTCCAACGCGCCCTCGGCCGCCTCGGCGTCAGCCACCTTGTTGCCAAAGACCCCCAATCCAAAGGCAAGATTGAGCGCCAGTTCGGCTTCTGGCAGAAACGCCTTCCCGCTCTCTTCGCCATGGAATCGGTCAGTAACAGGGCGCAGGCAAACGAGCTACTCGCCACCCAAATCGACTGGCATCACAAACACCACACCTCCCGCAGCAC
>CANHPN010000005.1 GCA_947462535.1 Akkermansiaceae bacterium
CGCCAGTCTGCAAGGAGTGAAAGGCTTCGCCCGGCTCGGGCTCAAGACCGTCACCTTTTACGCGACATCGTCGCTGGCGGCGATTCTTCTCGGGCTGTTGCTGGTGAACCTGATCGAACCGGGAATCGAAAACGGCAGGCCTAACGAGTTGATCCGCCAGGCCTTCGAGGAAGGGGCCGCCCAAGCGAGCGAGAAGGACCTGGCGACCGTCGCGGGTGCCGGCGGAAGGCACGCGACCGATTTCCTCGAAATCTTCCGCAAGATGCTGCCCGAAAACGTGGTGGCCGCCGCCGCGGACAACGGCCAGATACTCGGCGTCATCGTGTTCAGCCTCCTTTTCGCGCTGGCCATCACCCGCCTGCCCGCAGAGGAAATGCGAACGATCCGCGAGTTTTTCCAGGCGGCGAACGACGCGATGATCGTCCTCACGCAATGGGTGATGGCGGCCGCGCCCATCGGGGTTTACGCGCTGATCCTGCCGGTCGTTTACGAAACCGGGGCGGAGCTCTTCGTCCACCTCGGCAAGTATTTTCTAACGGTTATGATCGAGTTAGCCCTGCACTTGTTCATCGTCCTGCCGCTGGTGCTGCGCTTCCTCGGGCGGGTGAGCCCGCTGGCTCATTTCCGGGCGATGAGGCCGGCCTTGCTGATGGCGTTTTCCACGGCGTCCTCGTCCGGGACGCTGCCGGTGACGTTGCGTTGCGTGCGGGAAAACGCCGGAGTCTCGCAGCGCGTCTCCAGCTTCACCATCCCGCTCGGCGCCACGGTGAACATGGACGGCACCGCGCTCTATGAATGCGTGGCGGTCATCTTCGTGGCGCAGGTGATGGGCGTGGAGCTCGGAGCGGGCGCGCAGTTTTTCATCGTGTTCGCCTCCCTTCTCACCAGCGTCGGGGTCGCCGGAATTCCCTCCGCGAGCCTGGTGGCGATTTTGTTGATTCTGAAAAACTGCGGCATTCAAGGCGCCGAAACTGCGGTGGTCGCCCTGCTCTCGGTGGACCGCCTGCTCGACATGAGCCGCACCACAGTGAACGTCTTCAGCGACTCCTGCGCCGCAGTCATCATCGCGAAATCCGAGGGCGAGGACGTGCTAACGGGCAGTCCGCAGCTGGTGGCTGGCGGCACGGGGACCTGAGTTCCCTATCAAACCAGCGGGTCACCTCGGCCGCGTCATTTTCTCCGGCGTCAGCAGGTCGTCGAGCTGCTCCTTGCTGAGCCAGCCTTTTTCCAACACGAGGCTGTAAACGCTCGCTCCGGTGGCGAGAGCCTCCTTGGCGATGGCCGCGCTGCGCTCGTAGCCGAGCACCGGATTGAGCGCGGTGACCAGGCCGATGGAATTCTGCACATACGCCAAACACCGCTCGCGGTTCGCCTCAATGCCGGAAATGCAGCGGGTGTGCAGGGCGATGGCGGCATTGCGCAGCAGCGTGAGTCCGAAGAACAGATTGAAGGCGATGATCGGCTCGGCCATGTTGAGCTCCAACTCGCTCGCCTCGCAAGCCATGGAAATGGTCACGTCCGCGCCGATGATTTGATAGCAGACCTGGCTAACCATTTCGGGGATCACCGGATTCACCTTGCCGGGCATGATCGAGGAGCCGGGCTGCATCGCTGGCAGGCGGATTTCATAGAGTCCGGCGCGCGGGCCCGAGGAAAGCCAGCGGAGGTCGTTGCAAATCTTGGAAAGCTGCACGGCGGCGGTTTTCATCGCGCCGCTCATCAGGGAGAACGAGCCGCTGTCCTGGGTGGACTGCACCAGGTTTTCCGCGAGGCGGACGGGCAAGCCACTGACTTCGGCGAGGTGCCGGGTGCACAACTCGGCATATCCCGGCGGACTGTTGATGCCGGTGCCGACTGCGGTGGCCCCCATGTTGACGTCGAGAAACTCGCCCGCAGCGCTCTCGATATAACGGATGCCGTCCTTGATCGTGGCGGCGTAGGCGCTGAATTCCTGGCCGAGCGTCATCGGCACGGCATCCTGGTTCTCCGTGCGACCCATTTTCATGACATCGTGAAACTCCATGGCCTTGGCGACGAGCGCGGCCCTCAGCTCGCGCAGGGCGGAGGTGGCGTCACGCATGGTTAGAATGACGCCGAGCTTGATGGCGGTAGGGTAGGCGTCGTTGGTCGATTGCGAGCGGTTGACGTCGTCGTTCGGATGGAGGAATTCGTATTGGCCTTTCCGGTGGCCGAGGATTTCGAGGGCGCGGTTGGCGATCACCTCGTTGGCGTTCATGTTCGTCGAGGTGCCGGCCCCGCCCTGGATCATGTCGATGGTGAAATGCTGATGCCAGTTCCCGGCGATGATCTCGTTGCACGCGGCGATAATAGCGTCCGCGCGGTCGGACGCGATCACCCCGAGATCCTTGTTAGCGAGCGCGGCGGCTTTTTTCACATAGGCGAGACTGCGGACGAAATGGCCGAAGTGATGCAGCGGAATGCCGGAAACCGGGAAGTTCTCCATGCCGCGCAGCGTCTGCACCCCGTAGTAGGCGGTGTCCGGCAGCTCGCGCTCGCCGAGCGAATCGTGTTCCTTGCGCCAGGTCTCGACCACCGGGGAAACGCCGGTGACAAAGCGCTCGTTAGCCGCCTGCAGGCGCGTGCTCAGCCGCCGCGCGACGTGACCGACCATCTGATAGAAAACCTCCGGCTGCTCCGCCCGGATCCGCTCGAAAACCGCGCGGGGAATCAGCCGGACCTTCACTTCCGTCAGCGCCACGCCCGACGCGGAATGCGGCAGATCACCCAACAAACCCCCCTCGCCAAAGGCCGCGCCGCGCGTGAGCGTCGCCAACCGGGTCGTATGACCGTGACTCCCCCGAACGATTTCCACCTCACCCTCCTCGACGATTCCCATCCACAAACGCGGCATGGATTCGTGAAAAAGATAGCTTCCGGTCGGATAGGTATGGGACTCGCCCTCGTTGATCAACGCGGCCAAATCGCCCGCCGGAATGGACATCGTTTCGGCCAGGCGGGAAATCCGCGCTTCGGAGAAAATTCGATCGTCGGAAGAATCCATGCCCGAATCTTAGGGCGACCGCACACCTCCGTCATGAAGAAAACCAAACTAACCACCAAGCCGGGCGACAAGATACGCCGGGTCGTCGTCCGCGACCTGCACGTCCACCAGGTTCCCGGCGCGCTCCAACATCCGGCGGCAGTCGGGCGACAAATGCCGGACATGCAGAACCTTTCCGACCTTCCGGTAGCGCTCGGCCAGCGCACGGATCGCCTCAAGGCCGGACAGGTCACACACCCGGGCGTCGCGGAAATCCAAGGTCACCTGGTCCGGATCCTTCGCTGGGGCGAACTTCTCGGAAAAATCCCGCACCGATCCGAAATAGAGCAGCCCTTCCAGACCGTAAATCCGTTCCTGCTCCGAATCCGCTAACAACGAACACCGCACGTTCTTCGAGCTCTTCCATGCGAACACCAGCGCGGATAGAACCACTCCGCAGAACACCGCGATTGCCAGGTCCTGCCAGACGGTGATCGCGGTCACCACCACGATCACCAGCACGTCCGAAAACGGAACCTTGCCGAGAGTGTTCAAGCTCGACCACTCGAAGGTCGCGATCACCACCACGAACATCACGCCAGTTAGCGCGGCGATGGGGATTTGATCGATCAGCGGCGAGCCGAACACGATGAAAGCCAGCAACGCGCCCGCCGCGATCACCCCGGACATCCGGCCGCGGCCGCCGGAGGTGATGTTGATGAGACTCTCCCCCACCAGCGCGCAGCCGCCCATGCCCTTGAACAATCCGGCGAAGATGTTAGACACGCCGAGGGCGATGGCTTCGCGGTTGCCCTTGCCGCGGGTCTCGGTGATTTCATCGATGAGCTGCAGAGTCATCAGCGTTTCTACCAGACCCACCATGGAGAAAATGAACGCGTAGGGCGCGACGAAACGCAGGGTCTCCCAAGTGAGCGGGACACCGGGCCAGTGGGGCAGCGGAAAAGGCCCTTTCACGCTGGAAAGATCGCCCACCGTCTGTGTTTCCAGGCCAAGGGCCACCAGACTCACCACAATGATCGCGGCAAGAGACGACGGGATTTTCTTCGTGAACCTGGGCAACACGTAAATGACCGCCATCGTCAGCCCCACCAATCCCAGCATCGTGTAAAGCGGCAGGCCATGCAGCCAGTCACCCACCGCCGCGCCGTCCCGCTCACGGAACATGCGAAGCTGGGAAATGAAAACCACGATCGCCAGGCCTTTCACGAATCCCATCATCACCGGATGGGGCACCAAACGGATCAGCCGCCCTAACCGGAGCAAGCCCACCCCGACCTGGATCAGGCCCATCAGAATCACCGCCAGAAACAAATACTCAAGTCCGGCACCGGGACCGCCGCGACGATCCCCTTCCGCCACCAAGGCGATCATCACCACCGCCAGCGACCCGGCCGCCGAGGAGATCATGCCAGGGCGCCCACCGAACGCGGCGGTGATCAAACAGACGAAAAATCCGGCGTAAAGCCCGGCCAGCGGCGGCGCGCCCGCGACAAAGGCGAAGGCAATCGATCCGGGAACCAGCGCGAGAGCCACGGTCAGGCCGGCGAGGGCGTCGTCTTTCCACGTGCCGCGTTTTTTTTGGAAGAATTGGGAGAACATATCCAGCGGGTTACGAAAAAAGCCCGCTTCGGATAGACCGACGCGGGCTTTGAAATTTCCGAAGGATCAACCTCAGTGGCGAAAGGTCTTCTTGAAGTGCAGCGCGGCGGCGGACTTCGCGATGACGCCCTGGAGATAGGCGACTTCCTCTGCATCCATGCTGTGCTCCACGCCCTGGAGTTTTTCCTGGGCGCGCTTGATCGCTTCTTCCGCGTTGAGTTCGTCGATCTCGGCCTCTCCCAGCGCCATGTCGGTTAGGACGACGACCTTGGACTGGGAGACTTCAGCGAACCCCGAACCAATGGCGAGCCTTTCAACTTTGCCGTTGTGGAGGTAGCGCAACTCGCCGGGCTTCAGCGCGGTCACAAGACCGGCGTGCTGCGGCAGGATGCCCATTTCTCCGTCCGCTCCCGGGAGATAGACGTTGTCCACGGTGTCCGAGAAGATCTTCTTCTCGGGAGTGACGATATCAAGTTGGAGAGCCATGGCAGTGGTAAATGCTGAAAACCTGAAATTCTCAGTCGCGTGGAACAGACTCGATGCCACCCTTCATGTAGAAGTTGCCTTCCGGCACGTCGTCGAGCTTGCCGTCGAGGATCTGCGCGAAGCCCTTAACGGTGTCTTCGATAGAGACAAGGACGCCGGGGACGTTGGTGAAGACCTCGGCCACGTGGAACGGCTGGGTGAGGAAACGCTGGATTTTCCGGGCGCGGAAAACGCTCATCTTGTCCTCGTCGGAAAGCTCGTCCATACCGAGAATGGCGATGATGTCCTGAAGGTCCTTGTAGCGTTGAAGCACCATCTGCACGCCGCGGGCGACGCGGTAGTGCTCCTCGCCGATGATGTCTGGAGCGAGCGCTTTCGAAGTCGAAGCAAGCGGATCGACGGCCGGGAAGAGCGCCTGCTCGGCGAGCGAACGCTCGAGAACGACGGTGGCGTCAAGGTGGGCGAAGGTGTTAGCCGGAGCCGGGTCGGTCAAGTCATCCGCAGGCACGTAAACGGCCTGGATGGAGGTGATGGAGCCTTTGTTAGTCGAGGTGATCCGCTCCTGGAGACCGGCCATTTCCTCGGAGAGGGTCGGCTGATAGCCCACGGCGGACGGCGTCCGGCCGAGCAGCGCGGACACTTCGGATCCGGCTTGGGAGAAACGGAAGATGTTATCGACGAAGAGGAGCACGTCCTGGTTGTCCTCGTCGCGGAAATGCTCGGCCATGGTGAGGGCGGAGAGCGCGACGCGGAGACGGGCGCCCGGAGGCTCGTTCATCTGGCCGTAGCAAAGCGCGACCTTGGAGCCTTCGACGAGGACGGGGTTGCCCTTGTCGTCGAGGGCCGGATGACCTTTTTCGTCCTTGGCGGTGGCGATGACGCCGGACTCGATCATTTCCCAGTAGAGGTCATTTCCTTCACGGGTCCGCTCACCGACACCTGCGAAGACGGAGAAACCACCGTGCGCTTTCGCGATGTTGTTGATGAGCTCCATGATGACGACGGTCTTGCCGACGCCGGCACCACCGAACATGCCGCCCTTGCCGCCCTTGAGCAGCGGGCAGATGAGGTCGATGACTTTGATACCCGTTGCGAGAACTTCGGTGTTCGCGGATTGCTCGGTGAGCGACGGAGCGGGACGGTGAATCGGCGAGCGGAAATTCGCGTCGGCGATCGGCACGTTTTCGTCCACGAGGTCGCCGGTGACGTTGAAGATCCGGCCGAGAACTTGCTTTCCGACAGGAACCGAGATCGGCTTGCCGAGGTCGGCGAGAGCCATCCCGCGCTTGAGGCCGTCCGTGGTGGACATGGCGACCGCGCGCACCCAGCCGTCGCCAAGGTGCTGCTGCACTTCGAGAACGAGCTTGGTATCCACGCCGTTGAGGACGTATTGGATCTCCAACGCGTTGTAAATTTCAGGCAGCTTGGTTGCCTTGGAGAAGTCGGCGTCGATGACGGCGCCGATGATCTGGACGATGGTTCCTTGGTTGCTCATGGGAAAAAGAGTTAAAAGTTCAATGTTAAAAGTTACAGGTCATTCCATGGCTTTCATGGCCGTGGTGATTTCGAGAAGCTCGGCGGTGATGGCTCCCTGGCGGAGCTTGTTGTATTCGAGCGTGAGCTCCTTGATGAATTTCTTCGCGTTGTCGGTCGCGGATTTCATGGCAACCATACGCGCGGAGTGCTCGGAAGCGCGGGCTTCCATGAGGGCCTGGAAGACCTCGTAATTGACGTAAAGCGGAAGGATCGCGGCGAGCACGCCGGCCGGGCTTGGCTCGAAGATGTAGTCGCACGCAGCATCGTTCTCGTGCTCCTCAACCTTGAATCCCGCGCCGATTTCCTCGAACGCCTGTTCCTCGCCCTTACGGTGGCCCTGGATCGGCAGAAGCGTCACGACCTCGGGCTCCTGGCGCAGGGTGTTCACGAAACTGGTGAAGGCGATGGAAACCTTGTCATAGTTTCCGTCGAGGAACTGTTGGGTGATGAACTTGGCGATCGGGCGGGCCTGGGAGAAAGGCACCGGGTCCTTGACGGTGAAATCCGCGATCACCTTGATGCCGAGCTTTTCAGCCATCGTGCGGAGCTTGCGGCCGACGGTCACGAAGTGCGCGTCAGGCGAAGCCTGCAACTTGATCTTGCGGGCGAGGTTGGTGTTGATAGGACCGCAGAGCCCCTTATCGGTAGAGATCACCAGCACCAGCTCGCGGCCGCCCTGACGGCGCTCTAGCAGCGGGTGGGATTCCTCGCCGAAGTTCTTGCGCATGTCGAACAGCATCTGGGTGAGCTGCTTGGCATACTCACGCCCGCCGAGCGCTTGGTCCTGCGCCTTCTTCATCTTGGCGGCAGCGACAAGCTGCATCGCGCGAGTGATCTGCGCGGTGTTTTTGACCGACTTGATGCGTCGGCGGATGTCGCGGAGGTTTGCCATGTTGTCGAGAGGGTAGAGTCAGGAATCCAGAATCAAGGAAGAGGAAGGAGATTATTTCCAGGACTTCTTGAAGTCCTCGATGCCTTGGCTGACAGCCTCGACCATCGCCTTGTCCTTTTTAAGATCCGGCTTTTCGTTGCGGATCTTGTCGAGGAGGTCGCCCTTGCGGGTGTTGAAGAAATCACCGAGCGCGGCTTGGAAACGCTTTACGTCGGCGACGGAGACGTCGTCGAAGTAACCGTTCTGCATCGCGAAGAGATAGATGGACTCCATCTCCATGGCCAGCGGGCTGTATTGGTTCTGCTTGAAGAGCTCGACGATGCGGGCACCGCGATCGAGCTTCTTCTTGGTGGAAGCATCAAGGTCGGAACCGAACTGGGCGAAGGCCTGAAGCTCGCGGTACTGGGCGAGGTCGAGCTTGGTGGTGCCGGCGACGGACTTGATCGTCTTGGTCTGGCAGGCGGACCCCACGCGGGATACCGAGAGGCCGACGGAGATCGCCGGGCGGACACCTTGATAGAAAAGGTCGGTTTCCAGGTAGATCTGGCCGTCGGTGATGGAGATCACGTTGGTCGGAATGTAGGCGGAAACATCGCCGGCCTGCGTCTCGATAATCGGCAGAGCGGTGAGCGAGCCACCACCCGCGGCTTCGGATAGACGGGCGGAACGCTCAAGCAACCGGCTGTGGAGGTAGAACACGTCACCCGGATAAGCTTCACGGCCGGATGGGCGGCGGAGAATCAGCGACACCTGGCGGTAGGCGACGGCGTGCTTGGAAAGGTCATCGAACACGATCAAGCAGTCCTTGCCCTGATCCATGAAATACTCGGCGATGGCGCAACCTGCGTATGGAGCGAGGTATTGCATGGCGGCGGCGTCCGAAGCGGATGCGGAAACGATGGTGGTGTATTCCATCGCGCCGGCGTCTTCGAGAATCTTCTGGGTCCGTGCGACGTTAGAGAGCTTCTGGCCGATGGCGACGTAGATGCAATACATCGGCTTGTGGTTCTGCAGCTTGCCGTTTTCCGCCGCCTTGTTTTGCTGGGCTTGGGAAATGATGGTGTCCACGGCGATGGTGGTCTTGCCAGTGGAGCGGTCGCCAATGATGAGCTCGCGCTGGCCGCGGCCGACGGGGATCATCGCGTCAATGGACATGATGCCGGTCTGCACGGGGACGGAAACGGACTTCCGCTTGATGATGCCCGGGGCGATCTTCTCCATCGGGTAGAAAGCGGCGGCGGCGATGTCGCCCTTGCCGTCGATGGGAGCGCCGAGCGCGTTGACTACGCGGCCGAGGACGGCCTCGCCGACAGGAACGGAGAGGAGTTTGCCTGTGGTGCGGCATTCGGCACCTTCCTTGACGGCCGCGTAGTCGCCGAGGAGCACGACGCCGACTTCGCTTTCCTCAAGGTTGAGCGCCATCCCGGTGACGCCGCCACCGAACTCGATCATCTCGTTGAGCATGACGTCGGAGAGACCTTCGACCTTGGCGACACCATCACCGACCTGGCGGACGGTTCCGACGTTAGTTTTAGCGACGGAGGAAGTGATTCCGGCGATCTGTTGTTCGAGTTCTTGAAGGATGCTGCTCATGACAAGGTATCTATTGAAAAGTGAGAGTGTTTGAAAAAATTAGAAGGCGTTGGCGAGGCGTTCGAGGCGCCCTTGGACCGAGCCGTCGAAAACGTCGTTGCCCACGCGGATGCGGAGACCACCCAGAAGGGCGGGAGTGATTTGATATTGGACCACGAGGCCGGGTCCATACTGGTTGGTGAGACCGGCGACCACGCGCTGGCGGGTCGAGTCGCCGATTTCCACGGCGCTCTCGACGGTCACCTCGCGGCGCTCGAGCTCGAGGCGGGTCAGGCGCTGGATCGCGGAGAGGATCGCCTTGTAGTCACGCGGCTTGGCCTCGATAAGGCGGGCAACGACGGTGCGCAGCTTGGACTCGTCAAACCGGCCATCCGTCTGGCAGAACCCAAACAGGCGGCGGGCGCTGGCAGCGGCGGTTTTGGAAATCTTCATGGCGGGATGGAGAGGAGAAATTGGAAATCAACCTTCGACCGTAGCGAGCGCGTCCTCGTTGATGCGCTTCTGGTCGTCGGCGGTGAGTACCTTGCCGGTAACCTGCGAGGTGGTGGCGGCGACCAGGCGGCCGAATTCGCGCTTCAGCTCGCTGCTGAGGCGGTCGCGGTCAGCCTTGGCGGCGGCTTCCGCCTTGACGAGGATCTGTTGGGCGCTGGCGATCGCCTCCTGGGCTTTCTGCTCGGTAAATAGCGCGGCTCCCTGTTTGGCCTCGTTGATCAGGCGGACGGCCTCGTCGTTAGCCTTGGCGATGGCGGCGGCGGTGGTCGCTTCGGACTCCGCGAGCTGCTGCTCGATGCGCTTGAGCTTTTCCTCGCCTGCGGCGATTTTCGAGCGGCGCTCCTCGAGCATCGCCTGGATCGGGCCGAACGCGAATTTCTTCAGCAAGAGCGCGACGATCAGGAAGCTGACACACTGGGAGATGAAAAGCGACCAGGTGACGTTGAACGTCTTCATGATTTCACCCACCACGCCTTCGGATTCGGCGGCGGGGACTGCGGCAAGGAGATCGAACATCATCGGGGAAAATTCGTTAGTATAAGCGGATGGAAACAGAGAGTCGGGAATGAGAGGCCGGACCAGGTTTCCCTGGTCCGGCTGGAATCAAACTTACTTGGCAAGGAAGATCGCGAAGAAGACGATACCTTCGATAAGCGCCGCGAGAATGATCGACAGCGTGAGGATGCTGCCTGCGGCACCTGGGTTGCGGCCGGTGGCTTCAGCAGCCTTGGAGCCGAGGAGGCCGATTCCGAGTGCGGCACCGATGGCAGCGAAGGCGACGTGCATGTTACCGGAAAGTTCGGCAAGGATTGGAGTCAACATGATATAATTAGTTTGGTTGTTGGTTTTTCCGATTCCCACAGTTTATTCCATGGTCGAATACGGGAAATCGTTTTAGTGGGAATGCTCGCTCTCTTCGTCGTGATCGCCATGGTCACAGATCAACTTCAGGAAGACCGCGGTGAGCAGCATGAAGACAAGGGCTTGGATCAAGCCGACCAGCAGCTCCAGAAAATAGAATGGCAGCGGAGGCAGCCAAGCCAAGTATTTGCCGCCCATCAGCATCATGTTTTCCAGGATGTTTTCACCGGCGAAGATGTTTCCATAAAGACGGAAGGACAGCGCCACCGGGCGGAAGAGGATGGAAATTACTTCGAGGACGCCAACGAACCCGAATACGACGAGCATCATCAGGCTCATGATTCCGGAGAACTTGCCCTTGGGCGCGAAGATGTGGGCGAAGAAACCCTTCAAGCCGTTTTCGGTGACCGCCCAGTAAAACCAAAGCAGTGCGAAGGTAAAGGCCATCGCGGCGGTCATGTTCAAATCCGCGTTGCCGCCGCGAAGGAAGGGGCGGAACGTGTCATGCGGATCCACGCCTGGCCCGCTCAACTGCCAGCCGAATGTGCCCACACCAGGAATCAAACCGAACCAGTTGGTGAAAAGAATCAGAATGAAAATCGTCCCGAAGAACCAGAACGTCCGCTTCACTAGCTGCTTGCCGAGGATGCCTTCGAGGAAATTATACAAGCTCTCGACCATCCACTCGACGAAGTTCTGCAAGCCGCTCGGCACGGTGGTCATCTTACGCGTCGCCAGCTGCGCCACGATGATGATGAAGGCGGCGACGATCCAGACCATCAGCATCGAGTTGGTCACCACGAAAGAACCGAGGCGAAGGATCTCCTCCGCATTCGCCGGAAGATGGTCGTGCGTTTCTGACCCCGCGAAAGCAGAAATCAATCCGAAGAGCCAAACGATCGAGGTGGAGAGGAAAAAACGCATGCAAGGAGCCTGCTGACGGCGGGCGCGGGGTCTTTAATGAATCGCCGCCAACCTCCGCAAGTTCTATTTGTGAAAAATTTCACAAGCTCGGAAGAATCCGCTGTTTGAAAAGGGATGGAATCTCAAAAGCGTGAAGTCACAAGCGGGCGAACGATTCCTGCCGCCAGCCTGTGACGCCGCCGGCTTCCGAAGCGGAAACGCCACGGGCACGGACGCGCCAACCTGACTTAACACAAAAGCCGGTATGCCCGCCGCGGTCCGCCGATCGCCGGATCCCGCGCGGCGCAGGCTAGAAACGCCCTGCAAGTCAAGCCACCACTGCGGAAAACTCCCTTTATTTTCAATAGATTTTCTCTTGCCAAGCCCCGGTGCCATTCTCAGAAACGTCGCTGCCATGAACAAATCTGAATTGATCGAAGCCATCCAAGCCGCTCTCGGCAAAGACGCCACCAAGCGTGCCGCCGACGAAGCCCTCGAAGCGGTCCTCTCCTCCATCGCCGCTGGCGTGAAGAAGGACCAGAAAGTCCAAATCATCGGATTTGGAACCTTCGAGGTCAAAAAGCGCGCCGCACGCCAAGGTCGCAACCCGAAGACGGGTGAAGCCATGAAGATCGCCGCTTCCAAGTCGGTCGGCTTCAAGCCTTCGTCCGTCCTCAAGGCCAGCGTGTGATTTGCCGAGAGGTGAAAGCCTCCCTAACCCACCACTAAAAAACCAAAAAACCCCGGCCATCAGGCCGGGGTTTTCTTTTTGAAACGATCAGGCGGTTAAATTCTCAGAACCAACCCTTCCTGTTGGTGATGTATTGGAAGGTTCTGTGGACATAGTGCTTTTGATCTACTAAGCCCTGCCCGACCAAGCACGCCTCAAGCGCCATGAAACCAAGAATCACTCTCGCAGAAACCCAGCTCCCTGACGGGAACATCCTCTCGCTCCAGGAGCACGACGGGCGCAAGTCCCTCCTTGTCCACGGCCAGCAAATCTGCGGCCCCGCCACCCGCGCGGCCGAGGAGGAACTCGCCCGCCTCGCCTGCGCGCCGTTCCGCCCCGCGCGCCAGCCGCAGATCTGGTTCGCCGGTCTCGGTCTCGGCCACACCATCGCCGCCGTCGCCAGGGAACTCCCTCAGAAACGCGCCAGCTTTTTCGTCGCCGAGCCGCTCGCCGCGATCCCCGAGTGGCACCGCGCCCACATCCCGGACAGCCCGCTGCTCACTGACAGCCGCATCTCGTTAGAAAACGATTGCGGCCCGCAGGCGCTCATGCGCCACGCCGGACTGCTGCACGCCATCCTCGTCCATCTCGACGCCTCCCCCACCGGCCCGCGCAACCGCACCTGGGTGGACGAGCGCCGCTGGGTTTCCGCCGCCTACGAGGCGCTCCAACAGGGCGGCCTGCTCGCCATCGCCGGCTCGCGCCACGTCGCCAACCTCACCCGCCGCCTCCAGGGCTCGGGCTTCGAAGTCGCGGAATTCACCGTGCCGTCCTCGCCCAACGCCAAGCGCCCGCGTTTCCTGCCGATCTGGCTGGCCCGCAAAGGCAAAGCTGCGGATTGATCTTTCCCCGGGAGCCTGCTTGATTCCACCCCACCCATGGCCCGCCTCACTCCTTTCCACATCCTTCCCGCATTGATCGCAGCTGCTTCCCACGCCGGTGAGGTCACCATCGAGCCGAGACCTTTTTCCGTCGAAAAATCATTCAGCGCGACCGCTCTGCCGGATGGCGATTGCGTGCTGCTCAAGATCGATCCGTTAGTCTGGACGGATTTCAAGATCGTCCAGGTCGCCGGACACGGCGCCAAGGTGGCCAAAGGCGACGTGCTCGTCCGCTTCGACGCCGGGGAAATCGACAAGAAGCTCGCCGACTCCCGCCGCGCGCTTGAAGCCGGCGCGCTCGGTCTGGCGCAGGCCGAGCAGGACTCGGAAATCCTCCGGCAAACCGCCACTCACAAACTGGAGACCGTCCGCCGCGCCGCCGGAATCGCCAAGGAGGAGAACGCCTACTTCACCGAGTTCCGCCGCAAGGCCGCAGAGGAAACTGCCGGCCAGGCGCTCAAGCGCAGCGAGCAGATTCTCTCTAACCAGCGCGAGGAGCTCAAGCAGCTCTCCAGAATGTACGAGGCGGACGACGTCACGGAAAACACCGAGGAAATCATCCTCGTGCGCCAGCAGGACGCCGTCGCCGCCGCCGAGTTCGCCCTGCGCATGGAAACCCTCGACCACAAGCGCACCCTCGAAGTCAGCCTCCCCCGCGAGGCGAAAACGCTCGCCGACAACGAGCGCGACACCTCCATCGCCGTCAAAAAAGCCGAGACCGAGATCCCCCGCTCCATCGCGCTCAACAAGCTCGAACTCGAGTCATTGAAAACCGCCAACCAGCGCGCGAAGCAGGATCTGGCAGACCTCGAAACCGACCGCGGCCGCTTCGAATTCAAGGCCCCCGCCGACGGCTGGTTCTATCACGGCCCCATCGAGAACGGCCGCTGGACTCCCGGCAAAATCGTCGAAACCCTCGTCCCGCGCGGCCGCCCGCCCGCCCACACCGCCTTCGCCACCTTCGTTCCCGGAGCCGCCAAGCTGGCCCTCGTTTCATTCCTCGACGAGGCAACCGCCCACTCGCTCAAGCCCGACCTGAGCGGCACCTCCACCCTACCCGGCCGCGAGGATGTGGAAATCCCGGTCAAGCTCCTCAAGCTGGCCACCGTCCCCTGCCCCGACGGCACCTACCGCGCCGATTTCTCGGCCACCTGGCCGAAGGAACCTGCCCCTGCCGCAGGCGCGAGCGTCCAGGTCCGGCTGGTTTCCTATCAGCAACCCGCGGCCATCGTCATCCCCACCAAGTCCCTCAGTTTCGAGGCCAGCGGCTGGACCGTGGAAGTCAAACTCGCCGACGGCAAGACCGAGCACCGTCCCGTCAAGCGCGGCCGGGTGTCCAAGGACGACACCGAAATCCTCTCCGGCCTCGAAGCCGGACAAGTCGTCGTCGTCCCGGAGAAGTGAGACTCAAGATTCAAGACTCAAGACTTGAAGCCATAAGAAAAGAGACCGTGATGTTGCCATCTTCCACTCTCCGTCTTGCGTCTTGTGTCTTGCTGTCTTGCCTCTTGATTTCTCCGCTCGCCAGAGCCGGAGAAATCAACGCCTCCATCCGCCGCGGTGTCGATTTCCTCATCGCCCGTCAGAACAAAAACGGCTCCTGGGGCGACTCCACCCGCACCAAGAACCTGAACATCTACGCGCCCCTCCCCGGCGCCCACCACGCCTACCGCGCCGGTGCGTCCGGTCTCGCGCTCTCCGGCCTGATCGATGCCGCGGACCCCCGGCCCGAGGTGGAATCCGCCATCGCCCGGGCCGCCGCATGGACCGCCGCCGAGCTGCCGAAACTCCGCCGCGCGGACCCCACGACCACCTACAACATCTGGGGCCACGCCTACGGACTCCGCGCCATTTCCCGCCTCCATGCCCGCGAGAAAGACCCCGCGAAAAAATCCGAATGGGCCGCCCTCGCCCAGGGCCAGGTCGATCTCGCCAACCGCTACGCCGACATCAATGGCGGTTGGGGCTACCTCGATGTCTTCGACAACCTAACCACCCAGAAACCCTCCGGCATCCCCACCTCCTTCACCACCGCCACCTTGCTCCTCGCGATGGACCAGGCCCGCGACGAGACGGGGGTGAAACTCGATGATGCCCTCGTCCGCAAAGCCATCGCCGGCATCAACTATCAGCGCACGCCGGACTTCTCCTACACCTACTCGTTCACCCACCGGATGCACCCGCGGACCGACATCAACCGCCCCGCCGGCTCGCTCGCCCGCTCACAGGCCTGCAACGCCGCGCTCCGCGTCTTCGGGGAAAAAGCCGTCACCGACCAGGTCCTCACCGAGTGGGCCGACCGCTTCCTCGCCCGCGAAGGCTTCCTCAGCAACGTCCGCAAGCGCCCGGTGCCGCACGAGGGTGCATTCCGCATCGCCGGTTATTTCTATTACTACGGCATCTATTATTTCACCGAATCCGTGAACCTCCTGCCCGAGGAAAAACACGCCGCCTACGCGAAACGCCTCGCCGCGATTCTGTTGGAGCGGCAGGAAAAGGACGGCTCGTGGTGGGACTATCCACTCTACGACTACCACCAGGCCTACGGCACCGGCTACTCACTCATGGCACTCGCCTGGTGCCGCAAAGCCCTTGCAACGCCGTAAACCCCACGTCGACGGAGATCTGATACCAAATCCCGGAAACGAGGTGACTCTTCAATTGGAGCGCGTTCATTCCGGACGCCGGACACCCCGGCCTAACGAAACAACCAGCAGATCGCCGCTGCCTGTCAGGCCGCAGCTCAACGCCCCCATCGAAACCCGGACGGCCCCGGCCCGGTAGGGATTGGCCTCGCCGGTGAAATCGAGATCCACGCCGTTGAGGGCGACTGAAACCGGTCCGCAACCGGAGCCTTCGATTTGATAGACGACCTCCACCGGATGCCCGGCGAGGCGCAGCGCCACCTTCAGCCCGCTCAGCGACGACGGGATGACCGGATCGATGATGAGCGAGGATTTCTCCAGCCGCAGGCCGAGGAAACACTGCATGATCAGCCGCGTGCTGATGCCCGCGCCGCTGGAATAGACCCGCCAACCGCCTTCCAGCGCGATCCCGCCGCTTTTCACCTTGTCGTAATCGTCGAAGGCTTCGTAGCGGTCGGCGAAGGCGGCGTCGGAGCTCGAATAATAACAGTTCGACTGGCGCGGGGCGGCGGAGGGAACGAGCTCGCGGATGGCGATCGGGTTGAGCTGGCAGAGCGCCCGGAAGAAGCCCTCCGCGTCGCCGAAGCGGGCGAGCGCCTCGCAGTAGCGGAGGTGGGCGTGCATGTACATGATGCCGATTTCCCGCCCGAAGTAGCTCGCACTCTCGGCCCGCTGGAAATAGGTCTGCAACCCGCCGTGATAGGCCAGCGGGCGGTCGAACAGCCGCGCGCCGTCGGGGCCTAGCAGATGATCCCGGATGATGCCGAGATGGGCCGCCGCCTGCTCCGGGGTGAACATGTCGTTGATGATGGCGTGGATCATCGGCAGCAGGCTATAGGACAAACCGGTAGTGGCGTCGCGGGGATGAAGCAGGTGTTCGGTTTCCCCGCCCTCATGGAAATAGGCGAGGCCGGCGAGGACGCCGTCCACGACGAGCAAGCGCTGGAACTCCCCGAGGATTTCGGCGGCCATGGCCTCGAACCCGCTCGCGAGGTCCGCGTTTCCGAGACGCCGGAAGGCGGCGGCCAGCGCGATGTAAGTCTGATAGTTGAGCGCCACCGTCCAGGAACTGCAAAGCCGCTCGCGCATGTCCGGCTTGGCGGGCTGGAGCGAGTCGTTCCAATCGCCGTGGCCGTAGGCGGCGAGGCTGGTGCCCTCGATCACGCGCCGCCGGATCAGTTCCAGCGCGCGCTCGACATGCTGCCAAACGGTGACTTTTTCCGCCGCGGCGTCCCCGTCCGGATGGAAATACGGCAGGATCTCGTCCAACAGGCCGGCGTCGCCGGTGGCGGATAGATACTGGGCGAGGGCGAGCAGCGGCCAATAGACGATGTCGCCGTGCGAATCCCCGGGCCGGATGTTGCGCTCGCGCTCGAAGAACATGAACCATTGCGGCCAGTCGCCATCGGCGTTCTGCTGGCGGAACACCCGGCACAACAGATCCCGTATCGGCTCGAAGCGGCCGAGTGCGAGCAGTAGCTCGACAGGTCCCTGGCAGACATCGCGAGTGCCCCAGCCGCCGCCGGAGTATTGTTCGAGGCCGCGTGGGGAGAGATAGTGGACGAGCGCGTTGTGGATGAACCACGGGAAGATCTCGCCCGCGCGCCCGGCGGCCGGAGCCAACGCGCTGGCCGCTGGCGCGGTGATTTTCAAACCGGAAGTGATCGATTCCCAGAAATCTCCGCTTTGTCCGGCGGGCTCATCGATGAGCCGGCCGCGGATGAGCAGTCCAGTGCTCGCGGCTGGCGCGGTGATGAAGCACAGGAACGGCTGCTTGCGGGAAACGCCGTCCGCGAAGAGCAATTCGTCGCCGCCGACGCTCTCGACAAGTGTGCCCGCGCCCCCTTCAACCACGAATCCGCCATCCGGGAAACGCCGACCCACGTCGCTATCAGGGACGGCGCGGACGAAAGCGGCGGCACCATCAAGATGATAGACGGCAGGCACCGAGGCGCTTCCATCATCGCCGTTAAGCGCGACGTGGTGGGAGATCAGGAATCTGGCAGGAGCGCCTTTCAGGACCGTCAGTGACAGGCGGAGTTCGTGTCCGTCGTCCGGAGCGGAGGAAACCGCCTCGATCACGCCGCCCGAGTGCTTGTAGATCCAGCGGCATGACTCCGGGGTCATTTCAAACGCCGACGGCAAACCCAACAAAAACCACGCTCCATCGACCTCCACGAAGACCCGCTGGCCGTGGCTGCGGAACAGCCCGAGGTAGCTGTGACAGGTGGAAAGGAAGCGGTTGATGCTCACGTGACCCTGGGTGACCATCGAGTGGAAGACGCCGTTCATCCAGGCGGTGGAGGTCAGGGCGGACTCATCGGGTGTTAGCATTCCGCCGGAGCGCAGGATGTGGCCGTGAGGCCGCAGCACCTCACACTCCTTCGCCTTGAGCACGACGTGACGGTTCTCGCCCGTGAAAAATGATCGCAGCCGCCCGCTCTCGCGCTCTTCATGGCGCCGGAACGGGCTAAAAAGCGCGCTCGTTTCCGCCTCATTGAGCTCCTCCGCGTCCAGGAGCGGGGCGGACGCAAACAGGCTTTGTGCCGGGCATGATCCGGAGCATTCCTCCGGCCATGGCGGACAGGCCGCCTCCGGCAGGGCCAGCGCGGCGTCGATCCAACAGACATCCTCCGCGGAGGTGGCCGCCGGCTTGTCCGCTTCAAACCAACCGAAAAACCCGCGTTGCGATTTCGCCCCCGGTTCCAGCACGACGGGCCCGTCCTGGATGGCGACCAGCGAGTGCTCGTGCTGCAGCCGCTTGCCGGGAAGTCCGGATGTGAGTGCGACGGGACCGTCTCCCGCGCGGGTGGCAAGACCATGGAACTGAAGCGCGTCGGTGGACCAGGCGGCGGCCTTTCCGAGCGATCCGATGACGGTCCACGGGCAGCGTCCGCCCATCGACTGGTTCTGCCGCGAAGCGACGGCCACGCCCGTGTCCGCGTGATCGAGCGGCGCGTGGTCCACGTACTGACTCACGTAAAATTCATTGAGCCGCGCCGCGCCGTAATGGGCGATGCCGATGTCCTGGGTGTGAATGAGCTCACAGGTGACCGCCTCAGCGCCGGTGTTTTCGAGCTCCACATGCCAGAACCAGGCCTTGGCGGACTCCGCCAGCACCAGCTGCACTCGGAAGGCAATGTCGCCCCAGGTGCTGCAGGCGACCATGCCGCATTCGGAAGTTTGATAGACGGCCGGGCTGCCGGGCCCTATCAGAGGCATGGATTCGACGGTTTTCCCAAGGCGTCGCAGATAGAGGTTCGCGGGGCCTCCCTCGGCTTCGTTTCCGAGAAACAAGTTCAACATGATGTCCCCGCAGTCCATCCGCCGGACAGAGCCGTTGGAATTGAGTTCGACGCTGATGCCGGAGGGGCTTGCTGCGCGGAAAGGGAAAACGACAGGCTGCGGGTTAGGTGGCTTCATGAGCAAACGACGGGACGTCCCGGAAGAGCTTTTATAATCGAAGCCGACGACATTGGAAGCCGGACATCGGAGCTTTTCCATCAGACACCTGAGCGGCCTGGGAGCGGGCCAGCTGAAGCGGCCGGTTTCCAGACGTTTTGCCGCGACCCACGCGCCGGTTCCGTCAAAGTAGAGGAGCTTGATGCGGTTGCGCCGCTTGTTGGTGAAGACGAAGAGGGCGTCGCGGGCGGGAGCTGATTAAAGTTGATCGGCGGCGAGGGTGTGGAGACCGTTGAAGGACTTGCGCATGTCGCAGGGATCGAGCGCGAGGAAGATCTTGAGGGCTGCGCTGGTAAGGTTCAGGATTTCCAGCACAGTGGGCAGTGGGGGTTGGATTGCGAACGTTGGCTGGACCCGCATATTGCTCAACCCTCCAGCCGGTGGCCCCGGAGAAAACCCAGTCACTCCGGAGTGAGCTCCATCCAAGGAGGAAAGTCCGTGTACATCCGCACCGTGGGTTGTTTGAACCGGGCATCGACCAAGGTCAGGACGATTTCGCGACGCCGCTCGGTGGCTTTCCAACTGACCGATTGGCCTTTGACCCATTCACCCGTGGTGCTCCGGAACTCGACCACGACGGGATACATGTTGTAGTCATTCACCCGCTTCGAATGGGGAAACTGGACGTGTTTTCCGGGCGGGATCTCGGGGGTGGTGGCTCCGGACAAGACGAATCGCACCGGCACCGGTGCCAGATTGATCGCGCGGATGAAGCCCATGCCGAAGCTGCGGGTGTCATCATCGAAGCTCCGAACCTGATAGACCGGTTTGCCCTCGCCCTCTCCTCCCGGCAGGAAGAGAAACAATTGGCGTTCGGATTTTCCGATGGGGCACTTGCCCACCAACTCGAGCACGGGTTTTCCGTCCGGACCGGTTTTCTCAAGATAAAATGCGGCCTCGTTGGTTTTGAAAACGCCCTTCAATTCCGGCGAAACATCCGTGTAGAGCGGTATCTCCGTTCTGTTCCCGCCAACTGCATTGAAAATGACGACCTTGTCGATGCCGCCGACTTGCTCAAGGCATAAGGTGCGGAATGTGATCTTGCGTTCCTCCCCGGCACGGGAAATGGCGGCAAACAGAAAAAACAGGATGGTAAGGAATCGGAAGTGTTTCATGCGAATGAGGTCAGGGGGGATCTCAGATCTCGGCAGGATTCAGCCACCGGAAGGAGATGATCCTGAACTGGCGTCCGAAGAGATTGTTAGATGGCAAGGCCGGCATGGATTCCGCGGATTCCGCAGGGTCGAGATAATCGGGAATACGCTGGACGATGGCCTCGCAATGGGCGCGTGCCGTGATCTTGCCAGCGGAGTCGCGGGCCTCGCCGCAGGCGCGGATGCGGAAGGTGTCGGAGCGGACTGAGACGAATGAGCCGATGGCGGACAAGACATCGCCCTGGCTGATTTCCCCCGGAGCGCCGGCACCGGTATTCCCGGTCACGGCGGCGTCATTTTTCCACCCGTATCCGGCCACGTCCGCCGGGGCGATGGGGAGGGCATTGGCAGCCATGTTCGCATTGACATTGGACCGGTCGAGGGCCGCTTGGATTGCGCCCGTGTTCGATAAGCCGCCGGGGTCTCCGAGGCGCCGGTTCACGAACTCGGACATCGAGAGAAACGGTCCGCGGGTTCTGACTTCCGCCACGATTTCCTCGGCGAGTTTTTTGATTTCTTCCGGTGTGAGTGTCCGGTAGCCATTCCAGAGTTTTCCAATGGCGGTGAAGCTGCTGCTCGCGACTGCGGGCCGGCGGACGCGCAGGAAGGGAACTCCGGTGGATTTTTCATTCGCGCCGGTGGCAAGCGGGATATCGCTCTCGGACAGTCCGGATAACACCGCGGTCCATGCGGGCACCGAGGTGCTGTTCACGTTGAAGCCGCCTTGCGTCAGGATGTGCGCCGCAGACTTCCTGCCGCCGACAGTCAGGGCAGCGGTGCTGACAGCCGTCGCGGACATGCCCGAAGGCAGGTAGGCGGCGTTGCGCTTGTTTGGCAGGCTCCGGGTGCCGGCGAAAAATTGATCGGCCAACTCTTTCTGGGTCATCGCGGAAGCTCCCGTGTAGGCCGTGCCTTGAAGGGTGGACAACGTGGAAAACCAGCAAGCGTCCCACAACCGGTCGTTGGCCAGCCACGAGTGGTCGAGCACGGTTCTCGAAGAGTCCACTTTGAAGAATGCGGCATTGGGTGGGAGTGCCGGATGGGCGCGGGACTCGCCGACCGTATAAGTCACATAAGGCATGCTGCCGAGGCTGCCGCCATTGGCGTGGCGGAGTTGGGCGATGGACTGCAGCGGTGCCATCGGAATTTCATAAACGGTGGAGGAGATTTCCCCGTTCTGGGAACCATTGCCGCCGAACAGGAATCCCTGCTGGTTCCCAGGCCCGCCGGATTCGATGGCGCCGCTGCCATTTTTCACCGGGACAAAAGCGAACTCCAGGGGGTTGGTGCCTTGCGATGTGGAGTTGATGAAATCACAGGTCGCCATCTGGAAGGCCGCTCCCGTATCCGCCACCGGGCGGCTCTTGGTGAATGATTCGACCGTGGTCTTCGCGCCGACGCTGAAGATGGCGAACGGGCGGGCTTGGGAGTAGTCTTTTACTTGGGTGGTGTTCGCCTCATAGATCATCAGCGTGGTGAGAGACGAGCCCCCCGGAGCTGGAAAGAGCGCGGGAAATGACCGTGGGTCCGGAAAGCGTGGCGATGTGCCTTCTTCCAGAACATTCTTCAGGTTCATCTGATCCTTGTAGAAAAACTGGGTTTTCGCCGCCTCGCCGCCGTTCAATCGCACCGTGATCGCAAAGGTATTGTTGGCGTTGGCGGGGATGAGAGGGCCATAACGGACTTGGATTTTGTCCGTCGGTGCCAGTACCATAAGAGGATTGTCGAGCCGCGCGATTTTGGCAGGTGAGCGATTATAGGGGACCAGGTGGTCGATGGTGAAACCCGCGCCGTCATTGGGGCCGGTGATCATGCCTGGAATCATCCTGGCGGCTCCTGTCAGGCTGCTGAACCAGTCGAACATTTTGCTCTCATCATTCTGCATGGTTGCGTCTTGGGGAAAGGGTGTGCCAAAAATTTTCGTTTCGCCCGGCTTCATCACCACCTCCGTCGCGCTGTCCAGACTGGTCGAGAGCGTCATGTTGAAGGTTTTATTTGTACCTCGCCCCCAAATATACATGTCATTGAAGGGAATGAGTCCGGAGGTTGAACACGACTGGTCGTTGATGATGAATTCGAATCCGATGGGAATCTTGGCGAACTCGACTTGGAGATTGGTGCAGCGGAGTGGCACGTTGTAGGGATTGTGCAACGTGATGACCGGCAGATACATCAGTCTGAGCTCGTATTCGTAAGCTGGCCTACCCAAATTGGTGTGATTTGTCCGTGACATCAAACTGAACACCATGTCCACCCGCGCCACCGTGGGCATCAGCACGGGCCTCTTCACCTTGCTCATGTCCGGCTCGTAACGGGTCTTGTTCAAGGTGGCGTCGGTGATTCCCTTCAAATAGCTTGGCGGAGTGGTCACGACGGGAAGGGTCGCTACGAGTCCGTCCTTGGGGTTGTCATTGGCGGTGGTGCGGCGATAGAGCCTGGCGAAATTCGCATAGAGTTCCCACTGGCTGTCTGATGTTGCGTTTTCAAATGGAGTGGTTGTGTTGGAGTAAAGATACCGCCCTGAATAATCGGCAGGCAGGGTGGCCGTCCCATACTCCCCATCGAACAACACGCTCAGATCGGTCTTCAGCCCGCCGTTTGCCACATCCGTCTGCAAGGAAGAGGAGCAGACCGTGAAATCATTGAAGAACCGCTGTATGGTGCCCTTCGTGGACTCCTTGATTTGCGCCTCGTTGAGACTGACGAGTTTGGGCAGTGAATCGCGTAAAATTGCGGCAGGCTCATCGAGAAACTCCAAACCATCCACCTTCATAAAGCGGTTGCGCGCCGGAGTGCCCGCTTGCGTGATCGAGTCACCCACGCCGGTCGGTATCTCCGCCGGGAGGAGATCGATGCGGCTCTTCACTCCCTCGTCAAGGACCACCCAAGCAAAGGAACCGGGGGAATTGCCCGTCCCTCCCGTTCCGCCCTTGACGGAAATTAGAGGCGCGGAGATTTTACGGTTGGTCAGATTGCTCCCGACACTGCCTGTGCTTACGAGATCGGTGCTTCCCAGCACGGAAGCGGACGGGAGCGTCTGCGGATCCAGCGTGGCTGCGGGATTCGGATTGGACATGAGATACCCGAGAAAGTTGGCTCCCGTTTTCGCATCCACATAATTCTGATTTGAAACGCCGAATGGCGCGGGTTTCCAGGATTTCCACACCCCTGTGACACCCTCCGGATGGGTGGACTTCGCCAAGTTCGCCGGGGCGGTCACCCGGCGGTCCGGGCCCGCGTATTTTTGTAGGTCGCCGATTGCGAGCATGAGGGCCAACCGCGCGTTGGCACGGGCTTCGGCCTGGGCCATTCCCTGCGAACTGCTTCGCAGTGACACCGCCGAAAGCCCGAGCAAGCCCACCGCGATCACCGTCAACAGGATCATGAGGGAAAGCGTGACAACCAAGGCGAAGCCGCTTTTCATCGCTCGGGTGGGACGACTGTGAAATTGAGTTAAGAGACTCATGGCAATGAACTTACAAATTATGCGGGTCTTGTTATCACTGATTCTCAACCGAGAACCATGTTTGGAAAAAAGGAACCCCCAAAAAGACTCCTGCACAAGCCTTTTTGTGAGCCTTTTTGTGGGGGTGGATCCGGCAGGGCGTCGATTTTCTTCCTGAGATCCGGAATATCGGATCGGAAGCCCTTGTGGGTTTTTTCCCTTTGGTCCCTCGATGCAGGCCACTTCCCTGTCCTTGCTCATTGCCCCTAACCGGCGTCTTCGTGGTGGACGACTCGGGCTTGTCAAAGAACAGGCAGGAATGCCTATTTCACTCCTCCGCGTGGATGGCCCCGTCCTTGATGATGAGCGTGCGGTCGCCGATTTTCGCTAGCTCCTGATCGTGGGTGACGACGACGAGGGTCACGCCGTGCTCGGTGGCGAGATCGAGCAGGATGGCCATGATTTCCGCGCTGTTGCGGGAGTCGAGATTGCCCGTCGGCTCGTCGGCGAAGAGGACTTTCGGCTCGTTGACAATGGCGCGGGCGATGGCGACTCGCTGTTGCTCGCCGCCGGAAAGCTCGGCGGGCAGATGGTCCGTGCGGTCCGCCAAGCCGACTCGCGCCAGCGCCTTCAGCGCGAGCTCGGTGCTGTCCTTGCCGGAAATGGCACCGGGCACGGCGACGTTTTCCAGCGCGGTGAGCTCCGGCAGCAGGTGGTAGTTTTGGAAAACGTAGCCGATCCGCTGGTTGCGGAAATGCGCCTGCGCGCGGCGGCCGAGGGCGTAAATGTCGGTGCCATCGATGTGGACCGTGCCTTTTTCCGGATGCTCCAGCCCGGCGAGCGTGTAAAGCAGCGTCGTCTTGCCCGCGCCGCTGGGACCGCAGAGGAAGACCTTCTCGCCGCGGTGGATTTCCAGGTCGATCCCGTGCAGCACCTCGATGGATTTCCGCCCGATCCGGTAGCTGCGGTGGAGGTCTGTCGTTTGGATCATCACGTCGTTCACGCCACAGGCTGTGACATGGCTGGGCCGCGTGCAAGCGCCGGAACTTCATTTAGGCTGGCGTTCCGTCCGGGATTCCCCATGGTCCGGGCGTCGGCGAAAAAAGTTCCTGTTTTTTCATCAAAATCCGTGCGCGGCAGCATACCTGCTTTAGAAGATAACAAGTTTTCCACCAATCCTACCCATGGCCTACGATTCCGAGAGCAGCATGAAACTCTATTTGCGGGAGATTTCCAAGACCCCGCTTCTCACTGTCGAGCAGGAAAACGCCCTCGCCGAGCGGATCAAAATGGGCGACGAGGAGGCCCGCACCCACATGATCAAGGCCAACCTCCGGCTGGTGGTGAAGATCGCCCACGACTACTCGGGTTACGGACTTTCCCTCAGCGACCTCGTGTCCGAGGGCAACATCGGCCTGATGAACGCCGTCGAGCGCTTCGACCCGGAAAAAGGTGGCAAACTCTCGACTTACGGTGCCTGGTGGATCAAGCAGTCGATCAAGCGCGCACTGGCCAACCAATCCAAGACAATCCGCCTGCCGATCCACATGGTGGACAAGATCGCCCGCATGCGCCGGATTTCCTCCACCCTCGCGGAATCACTCGGCCGCGAACCGACCGACGAAGAGCTCGCCACCGAGCTCGGCCTGCCGCGCCAGAAGATCGCCATGCTCAAGCAAGCCTCGCAGCGCCCAGCCTCGCTCGACGCGCCGATCAACGAAGGCGAAGCCACCGAATACGGTGAAATCATCAGTGACGTAGCCGCCTCCGACCCGCTCGAATTGCTGGTCGATAAGAATCTTCGTGCCGAGATCGGCGGGCTACTTTCTCTTCTCAACGAGCGCGAACGGCGGATCATCGACGAGCGTTTCGGTCTCAACGGCCTCAAACCGATGCTGCTGGAAGACGTGGGTCGCGAATTCGGAGTCTCCCGCGAGCGGATCCGTCAGTTGCAGAACTCGGCGCTCGCCAAGATGCGCAAGGCGCTCCTGAAGAAGGACAAGCCCACGCCGCAGCCTTACAACCCGGGCATGGCCGAGGCCTGAGCAGTCTGCTGCCGGCTGAGACAGCCGGGGCACTTTCAGCTCCGCCACCCCATGCCCGTCGTCTTTTTCATCATCATTGGAATCCCGCTGCTGTCGCTGGGGTGGTGGATCTGGGCGGACCGCCGCCTCTACAAACTCGGCGCGGGCCGCGGCGCACGGCTGGGGGTGTCACTGGCGGTGCTGCTGGTTTTGAGCGGCTTCGTCTGGGTGATTTGCGCGCGGAGGGATCTGGTGACGATGCCGATTCCGGCCGCGCTCTACTCGCTGGTCCTCCTCTGGGGCTTGATTTTCATGCCGATGCTGGGCCTGCCGACCATGATGGGTTGGTCGCTGTGGTCCATCGGGCGGTGCCTGAGCCGGAAGACTCCCGCAGTCGCGGCGACCAGCCGGAGCTGGACGCGGCGCGAGTGGCTAGGCGCGGCGGCGGTGACGATGCCTGTGCTGGCGACCTTCGGCGCGACGGCTTACGGCATCCCGCAGATGACGCGGTTCCGGATCCGCGAGATGACGGCCTCCCTCAAGGATTTGCCGCAAGCGCTCGACGGGATGCGGATCGCACACGTGACGGACACGCACGTCGGCAAGTTCACGCGCGGCCGTGTGCTGGATGAAATCGTCACCGCGACCAACCGGCTGGATGCGGATCTGGTGTTGTTCACCGGCGACCTGATCGACAACACGATCCGCGACCTGCCGGACGGAGTGAGAATGCTCCAACAGATGCGCGCTAAGTCGGGCGTGTTCGTGGTGGAGGGAAACCACGACCTTTTCGACGATCCGGCGGAGTTCGTGAGGGGCCTGCGGAACGGCGGCATCGCGCTGCTCCGGAACCAGGCCGCGACCGTGCGGGTGCGCGACGTGCCGGTGCAGCTTCTCGGGATCGTCTGGAATCACAGCGAGCAGGAAATGGCGCGAAGCGTGGAAGCCGTGGCCGGCCTGCGCGATTCGGACGCGTTCCCGATCCTGCTGGCGCACCATCCGCACGCCTTCGAGCGGGCGGCCGAGCTGGGACTCCCGCTGACGCTGGCTGGCCACACCCACGGCGGGCAGTTGATGCTCACGCCGGAGCTCGGCCCGGGTCCGGCGATGTTCCGCTACTGGTCCGGGCTCTACCAGAATAACAACCGGACGGTGGTGGTGAGCAACGGCACCGGCAACTGGTTCCCCGTGCGGGTGAACGCTCCGGCGGAAATCATCCACCTGACGCTGCGGCGGGCGTGACCCGCCGATCTCAGCGCCGCGCGGTCCACGCGGCCTGGGCGTATCTCTCCCGCACCTTCGCGGAAATCACCTCTGCTGGCGGATGAAATCCATGGTTCTCCCAATTTTCCGCCAGACTTGAAGCCAGGCGCTCCGGATCACAAGCCACCGCCACCGAGCCCTGATGCAGTAATCCTCGCTTGGTCCTCCGCTGTCCGGCACCGGCTATTTTTCGGCCCGCAGCATCGACGATGTCATGGCTGACGGGGTTTTCAAAACAAGCCGCCGCCCCGGTTTCTGCGGTGCCGGAGCTGAGGCGGGCGTCGGTCCCCTCGCCTGCCAGCAGCTCCGCAAGCGCCGAGTGCAGCAACCGATAGCTCTCCGCGCCGCGCGAGGCGGCCAGCGTTTCCCCGGCAGGTGCCACCACGGTGTAAGTCCAGTCCGCCCGGTGATCTACCGTCCCGCCGCCGGTCCAGCGCCGCACCCACTCGACTCCGGGAAACGAAGCGCGCGCGTCCGCCAGATTTCCGAAATACCCTACGCTCCCCCACTCTCCCAGCCAGCCGTAAACTCGCAGCACCGGCGTTTCCGTCGTCTCCAACAGCCACTCGTCCACCGCCATCGCCTCCGGACCGGAGCGTTTCACCGGATCAATCCACAACCGCAAGCACCCGAAAATCACCCGCCCTTGGTAATCGCCGCCAGCAAGAACCGCAACCCTCTTCACCGATCCTCCAACGCATGCACGGAAGCCATTCCATGCCACCACGGCGGCACCTACGACGACTCCCACGCCGATCTTGGGTGTTCGCGGAATCACACAAATGAGGCACCGCTCCACAAGCCGAATCCGGCAGTCGCCGAGGCCCCCTCAATCCTTTATTCCATAAGGATTTACCGGCAAAATATCGATCAGAAACGCCGCCGGATCAACCCCCCAAAATCCGGCTTTCTTAGCCGGATCTTCGCGCTTCCAACTGAGAGAGTCGGAACACTTTCCCATTGGAAAATCCCCGGCCTTTTCCACCAGGAAATCAGTTGCGACAAAATCAAAGGGCGGTAAACATTCCCCCATGAATTTCGAAATCCTCTCCCTCGCCCAAGTCGGCCTCGCTCCCGGCGGTTTTTCGATGACCTATATAGTCATCATCGGCGTTTCGATGCTCGCCAGCTTTCTCATCAGCGGCACGCTCAAGCGCCGTTTCAACGAGTATTCGCAAATCCCGATCCGCATGACCGGTGCGCAGATCGCCGAGGCCATGCTCCGCCAGCACGGGATCAACGACGTGCAGGTCATCTGCACGCCCGGCCACCTCACCGACCACTACGACCCGACGAAAAAAACCGTCAATCTCAGCGAGTCGGTCTATTCCGTGAACTCCGTGGCCGCCGCCGCCGTCGCGGCCCACGAATGCGGCCACGCCGTCCAGCACCAGCAGGCCTACCACTGGCTCGGGCTCCGCTCGAAGCTGGTGCCCGCCGTCGAGTTCTCGAGCAAGATGCTTAACTGGCTGATGATCATCGGCATCCTCGGCATCGGCGTGGCCCACAGCCCGATGATGCTGTGGGCGTGGGTGGTGCTTTTTGGCGTCACCACGGTTTTCTCGGTCATCACGCTGCCCGTCGAGTTCGACGCCAGCCGTCGCGCCTTGGTTTGGATGGAAAGCAGCGGAGTCGCCGCGAGCATGGAACATGACAAGGCCAAGAACGCGCTGTTCTGGGCGGCCATGACCTACTTCGCCGCCGCAGTCGGCTCGATCGCCCAGCTCGCGTATTTCCTGATGATGGCTCTCGGTGGCCGCCGGGATGAGAATTGAGGCCAATGGGTAACCTCCCCGCCCCGGGCGATCCGACGCGGGTCAGCTTTGACCCCGCTCGAATGGTGGCGGGCGGACCGCTACCTCGTCCCCGACGCTCAGGCTGAGCTCGGCGAGGTGGCGGCGCGAGAGCTCGATGTCGAGGAATTGGCCGTCGCCGAGTTTGACGGTTAGCGTCGCGATGGGGCCGGCGGAGAAGAGATGGTGGACGCGGGCGAGCGAGTCGGTGGCGGGATCGAACTCGGCGGCGAAGAGGACGTCGATTTCATGGGGGCGGACGTAGCGGACGTCCTTGCCGGCGTGCAGCTTGTTGACGTTGCCAAGGAACTCGTAAACGAATGGACTGCGCGGGTGGTCATAGACGGTCTGCGGTTTACCGACCTGCTCGATGCGGGCGTTGCGCATGACGACGACCTGGTCGGAAAGCTCCAGCGCTTCTTCCTGGTCGTGGGTGACGAAGAGGGTGGTGAGGCCGATTTCATCATGGAACACGCGCAGCCAGCGGCGGAGATCTTTGCGGACCTGGGCGTCGAGCGCGCCGAAGGGCTCGTCTAGCAGCAGGACCTTGGGCCGGATGGCGAGGGCGCGGGCGAGGGCGACGCGCTGGCGCTGGCCGCCGGAAAGTTCGTGCGGGCGGCGGAGGTCGAGGCCTTCGAGTTTCACCAGTTTGAGCAGCTCTTTCACGCGGTCGCGGATTTCGGTTTTTTTCGGACGGGCGGCACCGGGCAATACGCTGAGGCCGAAGGCGATGTTCTGGGCGACGCTCATGTGGCGGAACAAGGCGTAGTGCTGGAAGACGAAGCCGACGCCGCGTTTGGCCGCGGGGATGTCAATGACGTCCTCGCCGTGGAAGGCGATTTTTCCGGGGCCGGGATCGGCGAAGTCGAGGCCGGCGACGATGCGCAGGAGCGTGGTTTTGCCGGAGCCGGACGGACCTACCAGCGCGGTGAGCGAGCCGTCGGGCACTTCGAGCGAGATGTCTTCCAGGGCGGCGTAAGCGCCGAAGGATTTGCTAATCGATTGGATGGAAATGGACATGATCAGTGGTTGTTCTGGGAGGAGTGGCCGGTGAAGTGCTCGACGGCGGTTTTCAGGCTGAGGGTGATGAGCGCGAGGAAGGCGAGCAGGGTGGCGCAGGCGAAGGCGGCGCTGAACTGGTATTCGTTGTAAAGGACCTCGACGTGGAGCGGCAGGGTGTTGGTCTCGCCGCTGATGTGACCGGAGACCACCGACACCGCGCCGAACTCGCCCATGGCGCGGGCGTTGCAAAGCAGCACGCCGTAGAGCAGGCCCCACTTGATGTTAGGCAGCGTGACGCGCCAGAAGATGTGCCAGCCGTTAGCACCGAGCGTGACGGCGGCTTCCTCCTGGTCGCTGCCCTGCGTTTCCATCAGCGGGATGAGTTCCCGCGCGACGAAGGGAAAAGTCACGAACACGGTGGCGATGACGATGCCGGGCAGCGCGAAGATGATCTTGATGTCATGCTCGGCGAGCCAGTGGCCGAACCAGCCTTTCGCGCCGAAGAGCAGCACCCAGACGAGGCCGGCGATGACCGGGGAGACGGCGAAGGGCAGATCGATGAGCGAGACAAGCAGCGAGCGCCCGCGAAACTTGAATTTCGTCACCAGCCAGGCGGCGGAAACGCCGAAGAGCGTGTTGAGCGGCACCGAGATGCCGGCGGCTAACAAGGTGAGCTTGATCGCGTCGAGCGCGGCTTCCTCATGCAGCGAGGCGAGGAAAACCTCCCAGCCCTTGCGGAAGGCCTCGACGAAAACGGCGGCCAGCGGCAGCAGCAGGAACAATGATAGAAACGCGACGGCCGTGCCGATGAGCAGCAAGCGGACGGGCGCGGATTCGGTGGTGACGGTGGAGCGGGACATGGGGAGTTAGCGGTTCTGCCAGCTGAGGCGGCGCTGGAGCAGGTTGATGAGAAACAGCAGGACGAAGGAGACGATGAGCATGCCGGCGGCGATCACGGCGGCGGCTTCGTATTTGAACTGCTCCAGCTGCGAGACGATGAGCAGCGGCAGGATCTCGGTTTGCATCGGCAAATTTCCCGAGATGAAAATCACCGAGCCGTATTCGCCGATGGCCCGCGCGAAGGCGAGGGTGAAGCCGGTGATCAGCGCCGGAATGAACATCGGGAAAATCACCCGCCGGAAGATCACCCACCGGCCCGCGCCGAGGGTGGCGGCGGCTTCCTCGCACTCGCTGCCGAAGTCTTCCATCACCGGCTGCAAGGTGCGGACGACGAAGGGAAAGCCGATGAATGTCAGCGCGATGAAAACGCCGAGCGGGCTGTAGGCGGCCTCGATACCCCACTTCGCGAGAGTTTCTCCCAGCCATCCGTTAGGTGCGTAAATCGCGGTGAGAGTGATGCCCGCGACGGCGGTCGGCAGGGCGAAGGGAAGGTCCACCATCGCGTCCAACAGCCGGCGGCCGGGGAAGCGGTAGCGGACCAGAACCCAGGTGACGAGCAGGCCGAAGACCGTGCTGACCAGCGCCGCGGCGGCGCTGGCACCGAAGGTCAGCTTGGCGGCGGCGATCATCCGCGGAGAGGTCAGGATGAACCACCACTCGGCGGGTCCCAGCGTCGCGGCCTTGAGGAACAAGGCCACGAGCGGGATGAGAATGATCAGGCTGAGGTAGGTGATGGAGAAACCCATCGACAGCCCGAATCCGGGGATGACGCGTCGTTTGGACATATCGTGTGAATTCAGCGGTTGCCGTAAACCTGGTCGAAGGTGCCGCCGTCGTCGAAGTGGGTCTTCTGCGCCTTGGTCCAGCCGCCGAAGTCCTTGTCGATGGTGACGAGATTGATCGCGGGGAAATTCTTCGACCACTTCGCGAGAGCCTTGGCATCGCGTGGGCGATAGAAGTTCTTGCCGGCGATGTCCTGGGCCTCGGCGCTGTAGAGGTAGCTCAGGTAGGCCTTGGCGAGCTCTTCGGTGCCGTGCTTCTTCGCGTTTTTCTCAACCACCGCGACCGGCGGCTCGGCGAGGATGCTGATGGACGGGATGATGATCTGCGTCTTGCCGGGGAATTCCTTTTCGATCAGGTGGGCCTCGTTTTCCCATGATAGAAACACGTCACCGATGCCGCGCTGGGCGAAGGTGGTGGTGGAGCCGCGGGCACCGGTGTCGAGGACGGGCACGTTTTTGAGGAGCGCGCCGATGAACTGCTTCACCTTCGCCTCGTCGCCGCCGAACTTGCGGTCGGCGTAGGCCCAGGCGGCGAGGTAGTTCCAGCGCGCGCCGCCCGAGGTCTTCGGGTTGGGCGTGATCACCTTGACTCCGGGCCTAACGAGATCGCCCCAGTCCTTGATGCCCTTGGGATTTCCCTTCCGCACCACGAAGACGATGGTGGAGGTGTAGGGCGAGCTGTTATCCGGCAGCTTGGTCTGCCAGTCTTTGGGCAGCAGGTTCGCCTGCTTGGCGATGGAGTCGATGTCGCCGGAGAGGGCGAGGGTGACGACATCGGCGCTGAGGCCGTCGATGACCGAGCGCGCCTGCTTGCCGGAGCCGCCGTGGGATTGTTTGACGGTGAGGGACTTGCCGGTCTGCTGTTTCCACTGTTTGGCGAATGCCGAGTTGATTTCCTGGTAGAATTCCCGGGTGGGATCGTAGGAGACGTTGAGCAGTTCGTCCGCGAAGACGCTGGTGGCGAGGAGGAATGATAGAAGTGCGATTAATTTCATGGGAATCCTAAAAAAGAGGTTGAATGCGGGTTTGATATTAAAACGACAAACGGATGCCGGTGAGCAAGGTCAATCCGTCGTAGGAGTCGCCCTTGTCATTTTCGAGGGTCGCCCATTCGGCTCCGGCTATGAGCTTCAGCTTGTCACCATGGATGAAGTATTGGGCGCCGCCGTAGAGCGAGTGATAGACATCACCGACTCCTTTGTTGGATGCGACCTTGCGTTCATAGCGGGACTGTCCGACCACGCCTTCCGAGCCCTCGCTGTTGGCATAGGAATAACGGCCGACGAGTTGGAGCTTTTTGGGGATGATGTCGTAGGTCGGCTGGATGAAGAACCCGAAGACGTCGCTGTTATTGCCGTCCCCGCCGGTTGCGGAGAAGCCTTCGACGACGACGGCCGAGTAGCCTTCCTTCACGAAAAAGGTGGCGGAGACGATGTCATCGTATTTGCCCAGGACAAGATCGCCTTGCTCGCGCTCGCTGTGGAGCCAGTCGAGGCGGAAGTCGGCTTTCTCCAAATCGAGCAGGTGCTTGAGGTCGTATCCCGCGCCGAGGGTGTAGGAGATGCCGCCGTTGAAGTCGCCGAACTCTCCGTCGCCGAAAGATCCGGTGCCGCCGGTGGAGGACGGAGTGCTGTTCGAGTAGATTCCGGCGCGCCAGGAGAGTTCGTCTTTCGTCCCTTCCGCGGTCAGTCCGGTGGCGCGGTTGATGCCGAGCTGGTTGAAAATCTGCGAGCGCTCGAAGGTGGGCTGGCTGTTGGTGGATTCGAGCCAGTCGTATTGACCGAGCAACGGCTTGGTTTTGCCTGCGGTGACGCTGATGGATGAGTTGGGTTTCCAGCGGATATAGGCATCGACGAGGCCGTCGTAGAAATCGTCGAATCCGTCGTTGCTCTGGAAGTCGGCACGGACTTCGATTTTTTTCCCGAAGAGTTTGGCGTCGAAACCGAAGCGCGAGCGGCGGTCTTCCCAGTGGCTCTGGCTGCCTTGGTCGGCATCGACATCCCAGTATTGGCCGTGGTAGCGGCCGCGGAGTTTGAACTCCTGGAGGATGGGATTGAGGTCGTCCTTGTAGAGGCCGGCATAGCCCCATATCTTGTCGAAGGCGTTAGGCTCGACGAATTCGGTGGAGTTGTCCTGCGCGCTGGCGAGCAGCGGGAATGCGGCGATGGCTATCAGTGGAGTTGCGATGCGATGGTATTGTGTTGTTTTCATGGATGTCTGCGGAGCGTCCGCGTCCGGTATTCCGGTGAGCTTTCGCAGTTGTTAAGATACCCCCGTTAGTGCGGTGGGCGTGGGAGAGATTTGGATGCAAAAAAGAGACCGGCCGGAGGCGGAGGATGACCGTGCGCGGGCCGCGGCGTGAATGACGCCGGGGAAAGTTGCGCGCTGGTCGATTCCTCCGGTGGTCCGGTCGGTCTCTAGGAGCGTAATGGAGTGTTATTTCTGGCCGGGGCCGACGTCATCGCGGGAGGCGACGAAGCGGGTTTTCTCGATGCTTTCGACCTGGGTCACGCGGCCGTCGTGGACGGTGATCTGTACCGAGCCGAAGCGGAGGTTGGCCACGTTCTGGCGGACGACTTCGAGCCAATCGGTCTTGGGACCGTCGGGGGAGGAGCGTTCAGAGGTGATCGTGTTCATCGGGAGTGGAAGTGAGGGTGGCGAGTTGGGAAAGCCCGGCGAGGAATCCATCGGCCGGATCGGCTTTGCGGTGGGGGGCGGCTTCTGCGGCGGCGAGCGAGTTGGCGGTGGCGAATGGCGGGACAATGCCGTCGCGGCGCATTTTCCGCAGGGTGACCTCGACGACTTGGGCGACGGTGTAGCGGTCGAGGATGTTGGCGATGGCGTTGCGGACATCGATCATCACCATCCGCAGGCCGCAGTGGTCCTCGTCCGGACAGGTACAGGGCTGGTAAGCGTTTTCGCTGGCGCAGCAGATCGGGGCGAGGCGGCCGTCCATCAGGCGGACGAGCTGGCCGATGCCGATTTCGGACGCGGGCTTGGCGAGCGAATAGCCGCCAAATTTCCCGCGGTGGGTCTCGACGAGTCCGGCTTCGCGCAGTTCTTGGAGGATTCGCTCGACGAATTTCAGGGGCAGGCGGTTCGCCTCGGCGAGCTCGGAGCCGGAGATGGTGCCGCGGCCCACTTCGGTCGCGATGCCGAGGTGGATGGTGGCGCGCAGCGCGTATTCAGCTTTTTTTGAAAGGTGCATTCGTTAATCTGGACATAAAAGTAGGGATTGATGCCGGGTTGCCAAGAAAAATTTTCAGAAATCCGTGAATTCCCGATATGTCAACGTTTCCGGGCCGTCGGCGCAGGGCTATCAGCCGGGAAGTCCTTAGCACGGGCTGGAGTTAGGAGGCTCCAGCCACCTTCCCCGCTGCCGATTGGCGCTTGATCGCAAGCGGCAGCGCGGGACATGATCGGCGCAGGCCATGAAGGAACTCATCGAAGAACTCGAACGCTGGGGAGCGGATGTGATCTTCGGGCGCGCCAAGGGCCTGCGGGCGGCGCTGATGCGGTTCGCGATGCGGGCGCTTTCCGGGGTTTTCCGGATGATCGTGCAAATCCGGCTGTGGCGCTACCGCAGCGGCTGGCGCAGGCAGCATCATTTGGGGACGCAGGTGGTGGCCATCGGAAATATCACGGTGGGCGGCACGGGCAAGACGCCGGTGGTCGAGTTGCTGGCGAAATCGCTGCGCGACCGCGGCCGACGGGTGGCGATCCTTTCCCGCGGCTACAAGAGCAAGAAGCTTGATCACCCGCAAAAGTGGCAGGACAAAAACGGCCGGGCGGTGCCGGAGGAAAAAATGCCCAAGGTCGTCTCGACGGGCAGCGCGCTTTTACTCGATTCGAAATACGCGGGCGACGAGCCGTTCATGCTCGCCCGCAACCTCGATGGCGTGGCGGTGGTGGTGGATAAGAACCGGGTGAAAGGCGGGCTTTTCGCCGTCGGCCAGCTTGATGCGGACACGCTTTTGCTCGACGACGGGATGCAGTATCTCGATCTGGCTCACTCGATCGACATCGTGCTGGTGGACGCCGGTTCGCCGTTCGGGACGGAGGCGCTGCTGCCGCGCGGAACACTGCGCGAGCCGCCGAAAAATTTGCGCCGCGCGAGCTACATCCTGATCACAAAATGCACCGGCAGCTCGAATGAGGCGCTGGTTTCCCGCATCCGGAAATATAACAAGACGGCGGAAATCATCGAGTGCATGCACGGACCGATCTATCTGGAAGATGTCTTCACGCGCGAGCGCCAGCCGCTGGAGTTCCTCAAGGACAAGTGGGTGGGGGCGATCAGCGCCATCGCGGTGCCGGAGGCCTTCGAGGGCTCGCTGGAAAAACTCGGCGCGCGGGTGGAAATCCGGCGGCGGTTTTCCGACCACTATCGGTTCTCGCGCAGGGAGGTGGAGCATTTTATGCAGCGCTGCGTGGAGCGGGACATGGAGATCATCGTGACCACGGAAAAGGACGCGGTGCGGTTTCCCAAGCCGGCCTCTATCGACGTGCCGGTCTATTTCCTGCGGATCGAGGTGGAAATCCTCAAAGGCCGGGAAATCTGGGACGATCTGGTCACGCGCGTTTGCAATCCGCCGCCGGCGTTCCAGTCGGTGCTGCGGAACCGGCACGCTTACCGGCCGTGAGGGGGCCATGGTAGGGACTGGCACCGACAAGTCGGGGCTTTGGCACTGGCCGAGATGAAAAACAAAGTCGGCATCGGACTAAAGTCATGGACCACTTTTGTTGCTCGCCAGCGGGTCGGCTCGGGGCTTAGTTTGCGGCCAGATGATTTTGGGATTGATGGAAGCTTCTGGGTTGATCGAGCAGGGTGGCCCGCTGGTGTGGGTGCTGCTGGGTCTGGCGTTTATCGGCGCGGTGTGCGTGGTGGAGCGCTTGTTTTTCTTCCACCGGGCGCGGATCAACGTCGGGGATTTGCTGGTCGGCTTGTCGCATCACATCCGGCGACGGGCGTTCGCAGAAGCGTTGCACGAAGCGGCCCGCGCACCGGGGCCGGTGGCTCGCGTGGCACATGCGGCGCTACTGCGGTATTATTTGCCGCGCGCGGATTTGCGGGACGTGGTGCAGGAGGCGGGCCAACTGGAAGTGCCGCAGATCGAGAAAAACATCCGGGCGATCCTCGGCGTTTCCTTGCTGGCGCCGCTGGTCGGGATGCTCGGAACCTTGATCGGGATGCTGGAAACCTTTCAAAAAGTTAGCGAGCAAGGCGGTTTCACCGGCCCGGCTGAGCTCTCTGCGGGGGTGTTCACCGCGCTGATCACCTCGGTGATGGGGCTGACGGTGGCGATCCCGCTGTATTTGTTTTACCTGTATTTCCTCGGCCGGGCGAAACGGCTGGTGCACCGGATCGAGCGGGCGGGGATTGAAATGGTCAATCTCATCGCGGACGCGCGGGAGGAGGAGGAATTCGCTCCGTTCCGCGGCGAGGTGACGGCGGGGAAAAAGCCGGTGAAGGCAAAACAGGAGCCAGCCAAATGAAACTGGAAATGACCTTGCCGGAGCGCCCGGGATTCCTGCACGCGGTGCCGATCCTGAATATTTTCGCGCTGGTGCAGCTATTTTTCCTGCTCGGGCCGTCGCTGGTTTTGCAATCGGGCGTGGCGGTGGATCTGGCGCCGTCGCGGTTTCAAATGGAGCGCTATCAGGACTCGATCGTCGTCACGCTGGGGCCCGGCGAACCGGGGCCTCGGATTCACTTCGGGCGCGACGCGGTGACTTTGGAGGAGCTTTCCGCACGGCTCGACAAACTGCGGGCCGACGGCGCGCCGACGAGGGCGATCGTGCTGCTTCAGACCGACACGGGCACGCCGGTCGGGATCGAGCGCGAGGTCACGGAGTTGGTGTTAGAAAGGGGATTTCGGCTGGCGCTGGTTGGGGAAAATTCGCCATCCGCAGTGGTTCCGGGTCCGAAAAAAATGGCTGAATGATGGCTGGTGGCATGGTCAAAGCGCGCAAGTCGGCGGGCGCTCCGGAGCTGGTGTTCCGCTGGGGCGCGAGCAACACGCCGCTGTTTCCAAAGCTGTTCGCGATGGTGTTCGTAGCTGCGGCGTTCGCGTTTTTGATCGGCTCGGTCCGGATCCGGGTGACGGCGTTGGAGAAATCCTCGCTGCAGAAGGCGGCGGTGATCTATCTGCGCGACGATCCGGAAGGGCGGGCGCTGACCTTGCGGGCGCGCGAGGGTGGGCCGTTTCCCTCGCGTTTCGAGCCGACGCAGTGGGAAGGCATGGCCGGGTTGGAAAGTGCCGCTCTTGATGCCGTGCGGTTCCAGCCGCAACCGTATGTGCCCGCGCTGGCGGATTTACCGGCGGGAAATCGGGTTCAGCCGCTGGAACTGGCGGCCAAGGGGCAGTCGTTTTTCCCGAAGCGCAGTCCGGCATCCGGTCCCGCGCCGGAGTCGGCCAAGCTGAAACTCGCGCCCGCGCTCTATTCGCTTTCCGGGATTTCCGCCGCGACGCTGCCGGAAGCTCTCCCGCCATTTGAAGCGCCGGTGGCTGGCGCGATGCCCTCGGCGTCCTGGCGCTTTCTCGTGCGGTTGAATCCCGATGGCGGCGTGGCGGAATGCGTATCGCTCGAAAAAGGCGGCGAGGCGGGAACTCCTGAATTGGAGGCCTGGCTGCACAAAATCCGGTTCAAGCCGGAGCTCGGAAAACCTTTCCGCTGGATCGCCGTGGGCATCGGATTCACCAACCAACCCGTCGCCGATGGACCTGACGCTCGCTGATTTCGTGCTCTTCGTGCTGCTGGGCGTTTTCGTGCTGGTGCCTTTTCTCGCAGTGGTTTCGCGGACCCTGCATGCGCGGGCGGAAAAGCGTTCGCTCGCCAACCGCGTCATTTGCCGGCTCTGCCTGCACGCCTTCGAAGACTCCAGCCATGTGAACACCGTCAATTGCCCGATCTGCGGCGCGACCAATGAAAAGGGCCGCAGCCGCCGTCTCGGGTGAATGCCTTTATTTTTCGTGCCTTATTTCGGATTTCCTGCTTTCCCTCCCGCCGTCCCCGCCGACTTTCCTTTGCCCATGTCCACCGAGCTGACCCGTAATTTCTCCATCATCGCCCACATCGACCACGGGAAGACCACTCTTTCCGACCGGCTCATGGAAATGACGAGCACCGTGACGATGCGGGAAAGTAGCGCCCAGCAGCTCGACTCGATGGACCTGGAACGCGAAAAAGGTATCACCATCAAGTCCCACCCGGTCGCCATGGAATACACCGCCCGCGACGGCAAAACCTACAAGCTCAACCTGCTCGACACCCCCGGCCACGTCGATTTCTCCTACGAGGTCTCCCGCGCCCTCGCCGCCTGCGAAGGCGCGATCCTGATGGTGGATGCCGCACAAGGCGTGGAAGCCCAGACAGTCGCCAACCTCCACCTCGCGACCGAGCAAAATCTCCTCATCATCCCGGTCCTCAACAAGATCGACCTGCCCGCCGCAGACGTGCCGAAGTGCAAGAAGCAGCTTGAGGAAATCCTCTGCATCCCCGCCGAGGACTGCATTCCGTGCTCCGCCAAGGCCGGCATCGGCATTGAGGAAATCCTCGAAGCCATCATCGCCCGCGTCCCCGCTCCGAAGGAAAATCCCGACAAGCTGCTACGCTGCTCGGTCTTCGACTCCCTCTACGACACCTACCGCGGCGTCGTTTCCTACGTCCGCGTCTTCTCCGGAACTGTTAGGAAGGGCCAGCGCGTGAAACTCATGGCCACCGGGAAAACCTACGAGGTCAAGGAAGTCGGCGTCTTCACTCCGAAAATGAGCCCGCGCGACGTGCTCTCCGCAGGCGACGTCGGCTACGTCATCGCCAACATGAAATCCGCCAGCGAGGTGAAAGTCGGCGACACCATGACCGACAACACCCACCCGTGCCCCGAGGCGCTGCCCGGCTACAAGGAAATCCAGCCGATGGTGTTCTCCGGCATCTATCCGGTCGATTCCTCGGACTACGAGGCGCTGAAGATGGCGATGGGCAAGCTCCAGATCAACGACCCGGCCTTCACCTATTCCTCGGAAAGCTCCACCGCGCTCGGCTTCGGTTTTCGCTGCGGCTTCCTCGGCCTGCTGCACATGGAAATCATCCAGGAGCGCCTCCGCCGCGAGTTCGACATGGACGTCATCTCCACCTATCCGTCAGTGATTTATAATGTGACGATGACTGACGGCACCGAGCGCATCATCGACAACCCGACGCTTTTCCCCGACCCGCAAGGCATCCAGGAAATCCGCGAGCCCGTCGTGAACGTCTATATCATGGTCCCCGGCGAATATATCGGCGACATGATGCAGCTCGTCCTCGAAAAACGCGGCGACGTCACCAACACCGAGACCATCGACGACACCCGCGTCATGCTTTCCTGCGTCCTGCCGCTCTCGGAAATCCTCGTCGATTTCAACGACAAGCTCAAATCCATGACCCGCGGCTACGGCTCGATGGACTACGAACACGCCGGCTACCGCGCCGCGAAAATGGTCAAGATGGACATGCTCATTGCCGGCGACCCGGTCGAGGCGTTCTCCACCATCGTCCACCGCGACAAGGCGGAATCCTACGGTCGTTTGTTAGCCGGCAAGCTCAAGGAAGTAATCCCGTCGCACCTCTTCGTCGTCGCCATCCAAGCCGCCGTCGGCGGCAAGATCGTCGCCCGCGAATCGATATCCGCCATGCGCAAGAACGTCACCGCCAAGTGCTACGGCGGCGACATCACCCGGAAACGCAAGCTGCTCGAAAAGCAGAAGGAAGGTAAGAAGAAGATGAAGATGTTCGGCAAGGTGAACATCCCGCAAGACGCTTTCATCAAGGTGTTGAAGAGCGGGGATTGATCACGGCACCGTCCGCGCGCGCTTCGCGGCTTTCAACATCCCGCAGCCGGCGGCCACGTCGATGCCGCGGCGCTGGCGGAAGGTGCAGGGGAAACCGCCTGCGATCAGGATTTTCTGGAACTCGTGGCCGGACTCGCTTTGCGTTCCCGCGAAGCCGCCGGTGGGGTTGAGCGGGATCAAATTGATGTGCGCGTCGATCCCGCGCAGCAGCTCGACGAGGCGGCTGGCGGTTTCGGGCGAATCGTTTTTTCCGGCGATCAAGGTCCATTCGAAAAAGATCCGCTTGCCGGTGATCTCGCCGTAATTCCGGCAGGCGTCGATCAACATCGCTAGCGACCAGCGCTTGCTCGCGGGCACCAGCGCGGCGCGCTCCTCCTCCGTCGAGCCGTGCAGACTAACGGCCAGGCGGTAGGGCCGCTGCTCCTCGGCTAACCGGAGAATGCTAGGGACGACTCCCACCGTGCTGATCGCGATTTTCGTCGGACCGATGCCGGGGCCGCGCACGTCGGAAATGGTTTCCAGCGCGAGCATCACCGAGTCGTAGTTGTGCAGCGGCTCGCCCATGCCCATCAGCACCATGTTGCGGAGCCGCTTCTTGGGATCGATCGTTTTCAAAACCCGCCGGGCGTGCAGCACCTGCGCCACGATTTCCCCCGGCCGCAAATGACGGACGAAGCCCATCTGTCCCGTCGCGCAAAACACGCAGCCCATCGCGCAACCCGCCTGCGTGCTGACACAAACCGTCTGGCGGCCTTCGTAGCCCATCAGCACGGTCTCGATGGTCTGCCCGTCACGCAGCCGCAGGAGGAATTTCCGGGTCAGTCCGTCGGAGCTGTGGATTTCATCGACGACTTCGGGTGCATCGAGGAAAAACGCTTTGCCCTCGCCCACGGATTTCTCCACCCAGCGCTTGAGCGGCGGCAAGAACGCCCGCCCTGCTAGGTCCAGTTCGCCGTCGCCGTGAATGGCCCTCCACAGCACTTTGGCGTGATGCAGAATCACCCCGTCGGCAGCCAATGCCTCGATCAGCTCGGAAAATCCGAGATCGTGCAAAGATCGTGTAGGCTGGGAATCCACGGCCGAATGCAACCCCGCAGGCGGTGGCGTTCAAGCGCGATTTTCAGATCAGCGTTTCCAATCGGTGATCTTGGTCACGGTTCCGGTGGCCAGGCCAGGACTGTGGCTTTGGCATCGCCATAACGCATGCGGGTGTCCTCCCTGAAGAATCGCGCGTTCTCAAGCCCGGAAAAGCCGGCGCACCGCTGCGTCTGCGACCGGGATTTTTGGCGCTTGAGGGATTTGCGGAAGGGAGTCACTTGCAGGGCGATTCACCAATCCCGAGACCATCATTAGGCTCCTGCGGCGAGGTTCAAATAACAGGCAGCGATCAGCGCACGCGCTCCAGCAGCCAGGCGAGCAGGCTGCTCACAGGAAGGCGCTCCTGCTCCATCGAGTCGCGGTGGCGGATGGTGACGGTGCCTTTGAGATCGGGATTTTCCTCGCCGAGGGTTTCGAAATCGACGGTGACGCAGAACGGCGTGCCGACTTCGTCCTGGCGGCGATAGCGGCGACCGAGCGCGCCGCCGTCGTCGTAGAAGACGTTCATCCACGGTTGGAGGGTTTTCTGGATCTCCTTACAGATGCGGACCTGTTCCTCGTTCTTCTTGAGCAACGGGAAAATTCCGACCTTGATCGGAGCCATCCGCGGGACGAAGCGCAGCACCGTGCGGACGTCTTCCTTACCCTTGTCGTCGGTGAGTGTCTCCTCGTCAAAGGCTTCGCAAATGAGGGCGAGCACCGTGCGGTCGCAGCCGGCGGACGGCTCGACGACGTGCGGCAGGAACTTTTCCTTCGTCTCCTCGTCGAAATATACCAGCGATTTGCCGGAGCCTTTTTCATGCACGCCGAGATCGTAGTCGGTGCGGTAAGCCACGCCCTCGAGCTCCTGGATGCCGAACGGGAATTCGTATTCGATGTCGTAGGTTTTCTGTGAGTAGAACGCGCGCTCGCCATCCGGGATGTCGAGGATGTGAAGCTTCTCGCGCGGAATGCCAATTTCGCCGTAGAACTTGAGGCGCTCGGCCAGCCACTCGTCGGTGAGGCGCAGGCCGTCGTCAGGGTGGCAGAAATACTCGATTTCCATCTGCTCGAACTCGCGCGAGCGAAAGGTGAAATTGCGCGGGTTGATCTCGTTGCGGAACGACTTGCCCATCTGCGCGATACCGAAAGGAAGCTTCACACGGTTAGAATCGAGCACGTTCTTATATTGCACGAAGATCGATTGCGCGGTCTCCGGGCGGAGGTAGGCGATGGCCTTGGGATCATTGTCAGCGGCCAACGCGCCGAGCTTGGTGGATAGCATCAGGTCGAAGGAACGCGGCTCCGAAAGCATCACGCCATTTTCGGGATTGTAGAGCGCGCCTTCACGAGGGCCCGGTTTGACTTCGCGGTTGCCGATCACTGGCTTCGCATTCTTTCCTAGCAACTCGCGGTAGAATTGCACCGCCAGCTTTTCGGCGGAACGCTCGGGGTCCTGCTTTCCTTCCGGAATGAGAACGGTGAAATGTTTGTCGGTGGATTTTCCCGACTCCTCATCGGACGCGCCGAAAAACGTCACCTCGGTGCCAGGTTCTGCGGCAGGCACCTGATCGGCGCGCAGGCGCGCCTTGGTGAGCGGACATTCGCTCATGGGATCGTTGAAGCTATCGACATGGCCGCTGGCCTTCAGCACGTCTTGATGGGTCAAAATCGCGCCGTCCATGCCGAGCACGTCCTCTCGCTCCTGCACGGTTTTGCGCCACCAATAATCCTTCAAGTTCCGCTTCAGCTCCGCGCCGAGCGGGCCGTAGTCCCAGCAACCGTTGAGGCCGCCGTAAAGCTCCCCGGCTTGGAAAATGAAGCCGCGGCGTTTGCACAGCGACACGATTTTTTCCATGCGGGCGGGATCGGTGACGTCTTTGTTGGCCATGTGTTTGAAAGGTTGGGGCGCGAAGGGAAGCAGGCGCGGCGGCGGGCGGCAAGGCGGGATTGCGTTACCCGCGCGGATGGGGAAAATGCCGCCATGACCCGCTGCCCGTGGCTTCCGCTCCAACATTCGCTCTACGTGGAATACCACGACACCGAGTGGGGCGTGCCCTCGCGCGATCCCCGTTATTTGTTCGAGTGCATCTGCCTCGAGGGCGCGCAGGCCGGCCTCTCCTGGTGGACGGTGCTCCAGAAACGCGAGTGCTACCGCCAGGTTTTCCACAACTTCCAGCCGGAAAAAGTCGCCGCGATGACCGATGCCGAACTCGAAAAACTCATCCCCGATCCCGGCATCATCCGCCACCGCGGGAAAATTTTCTCCGTCCGCCAGAACGCCCGCGCCTGGCTGGAACTCAGCGATCCCGTGGAATGGCTCTGGAGTTTCACCGGCGGGCAAACCATCGTGAACCACTTCAAAACGATGACTGACTTTCCCTCCAAGACCCCCGAGTCCGACGCGCTTTCCAAGGCCCTGAGGAAAGCCGGATTCAACTTCGTCGGCTCGACCACGATGTATGCGCTGATGCAAGCCGTCGGCATGGTGAACGACCACACCATCGACTGCTGCCGGAGAAATTCGGCCTAACCACGCTCCAAGTAGATCCGCGAGCCGCGCACGTATTTTTCCGCCCAGCCTTTAATTTTGGCCTGCTCGTCGAGCGATAGCGTTCTAACAACCTTCGCCGGCGAGCCCAGAACCAGCGAGCCCGGCGGAATGATCGTCCCGCCCGTGACCAGCGCGCCAGCTCCGATGATCGAGCGCTCGCCGATCACCGCGCCGTCGAGCACGATCGAACCCATGCCGATGAGCACCTCGTCTTTCACCGTGCAGGCGTGCAGGATCGCCGAGTGGCCCACGGTCACCAGCTCGCCGACATAACAGCCGTAGTCGTCCGCCAGATGGATCACCGCGTTGTCCTGCACGTTAGACCGTGGACCGATCACGATCTCGTTGATGTCGCCGCGCAAGGTCGCGTTATACCAAATGCTCGTCTCCTCGTGCAAAGTCACCCGCCCGATCACGTCCGCGCTCGCGGCGATGAACGCACTTGGATGAATGCTTGGTGAAAACCCGGCGATTGTCTCGATGGCCATGCCGGAAACTAGAGTCGTGAATCCTGGATCGCAAGCGCGACGAGGACCAGCGGCGGCTCGGTGGATTCCAGGCGGACCAGAAGCTCCGCAACGCCTGCGGCCTGTCCTGGCAGGACCAGGTCGGGACGGATTTCCGCCAGCGGTTGGAGCACGAAACGCCGCTCGCCGATCCGCGGATGGGGGAGGACCAGCGCTTCGGTGTCGATCACTGTGTCACCGAAATAGAGCAGGTCGACATCGATGACCCGCGGCGCGTTCCGCGCGGGAACGCCGGTGCGGCCGAGCTTTCTTTCGATCGACTGGGTGATTTCCAACAGCTCGAACGGGCCGCCCTCGAAGTCGATCTCAACTGCGGAATTATAGAAAAGCGGCGAGCCGGGCGGGCACAGAAGCGGCTCGGTTTGATAGATCGAAGCGGACAGGAACAAAGCGCCCGGCGTGGCGATTTCCAACAAACAGTCGCGGGCCGCCCGCAGGTTGGCGAGACGGTCTCCGAGATTCGAGCCCAGGGCGATGCCGACACGGGGCATGGCTCAGTCCTCGAGGTTTTCTAGGCGGGTGATGCCGTTTTCCCGCATCCGCTTGTCGGCATCCGCGACTTTGGCGGACGGGATCACGATGGGGCGCTCGGCTCCGAAGAGCTCGATCACGAAAAATTCCGGTGCCTCCTTCGGGTGGAGAAGTTCGTGCGCGTGAGCGAGATCGCAGACTTCGACGCCGTTGATTTTGTCCACGGCGAAACCGGTGAAATTCGAAAGCTGGCTGGTCACCGGATCGCTCTCGACCCGCGTCAACACCACGATGTCCTTATGTTTTTCAAACAGCCCCTTCGGCACGTAGTCGGTGTAAAGCCGGCGCACGGTGACATCCTCGAATTTGGAGGTGACGAAGAGGTTGGTGTCTAATGGTTGGAAAACGAGACCCGCGAAAACCGTGTAGCGCGGCTTCTTTTCGTATGAAACGGCATACATCCGAGACCATTCCAGAGGCTTGAGCGTGATGTCCACGTCGTTCACCGCGCCGTCGCGGAGGCAGCGGACGGCGACTTTGTCTCCGGCGTATTTCCGCTCGACGATCTCGTTGAGGTTCACGTTTTCGCCGTCGATGGTGATCATGCCCGCGCTGTCCACCGGCTTGCCGTCCAGCGACATGAGGACGTCTCCGGGCTTGAGGAAGCCGTCGCTCGAACTGGTGGGAATGACGTTGGTGATGAGCACGCCCTTGTCGTCGTCAGGCAGGCCTAACGCCTTGCGCATCGCCGGATTGAAGAGCTGGAACTCGCTGATTCCGAGGTCAGCGTAGGAATCGTATTTGCCGTCCTCGATGTCCTTGATGAAGCGCCGGACCACCGGGGTGGGAATGATGTAGCCGGTGTTGTCCGCCTGGCGGAGACCCTGGAATGCAACGCCGACGACCTTGCCGTCCTGCACGACGGGGCCGCCGGAGTTGCCGGGGTTGATGGCGGCGTCGATCTGGACGACGAGGTGCGAGTCGGCGCGGGAGTGTGAGTAGGGCTGGAAATCGATGCGGGAAACGACGCCGCGGGTGACTGACAGGCGCTCGCCGCCGACCGGGTAGCCGATCACGCGGACTTGGGATTCGAGGCTCGGGACATCGCCGAACTCGAAGGTGGCGAAGGATTCCAAGTCCTTGAAGTCCTCGATGGAGAGCAAGGCGAGATCGCAATCATGGGCGATGAACTCCACCTTGGCCGGGTATTTCTTGGGGCTGCCGTAAACGGTGATGAGGATGCGGCGGGCGTTGGAAACGACATGGGCGTTGGTGAGAATCTTGTTTTTCCCGATGAGGAAACCGGTGCCGATCCCGCCGCCGAAGCGTCCAGAATTCCAAGGCGTCTGATAGTCGGGGACCTGGGTGGCGACCTCGATGCGGAGCACGGATTTATAGATATCCGAGGGCAGTGACGGGGTTTGCGCGACGAGCGCCGGAATGGCGGATACCAGCAGGGTGAGGAAGAAGAGCAGACGGATCATGGACTTGCGGCGGAGTTTACGGGCGCGGGAAGGAGCGGCAAATCAAATCAGCAGCCGATTTCCCGAATGAGGCAGCCAAGGGCATCTGCAGCGCGGGCGGTGGCTGGCGGCGATGGTGTCGGTGTAAATGGAATTGGCGACCTCGGTCGTGAGGGCGGCGCGGGGCGCGTTGAGGATCAGATCCACGGTGCCGTCCTCCATCGGGGTGAAGCTGATGGAAGCCGCAAGCGCAGTCAGTAAAAGTGCGGGAAGTGTCACGGCGGGGATTTTCACGGCATCCGGGCTTGCAGTGGCTGTCCGCCGGGATTACTCCCCTGCGCCATGGACCACCATGTTTATTTCTGGCTGAAGGAAGGATATCAAAATGACGTGGACCGCGCAATCTTCGAGCAAGGTCTAGCAGCGCTGTTCGACATCGACCTGGTGGCCGGCGGCCGTTGGGCGGTTCCCGCGAAAGTGGTGGTGCGTCCGGTCATCGACCAGTCATGGGACTACGCGCTGACCATGCAGTTCAACACCATCGAGGATCACGATGCCTATCAGGTGAATCCGGATCACCACGTGTTCATCAACACCTTCAAGGAATGGTGGGCGCAGGTGCAAGTGAAAGACTTGGCTTGATCCGTCACTGCGAGAACTGGCCGAGGACCGCTTTGAGCTCCACGGGCCATTCGAGCGTGTCGAGGGTGGCGGGATCGGCCCAGGCGGGATCAATCTTCAGCAGCTCGCGGAAATAGATAGCCGCGTCATCGCTCGCGCCGGTCTGCGCGGCTGCGATGGCGAGCAGCGCGGTGGCATTCTCAAGTTTCCCATCCGGGAAACCGATGCGCTGGCCCTCGCGCAGGAACCGATAGGCCCGCTCGGAATTGCCGGTCAGCAGCGCGACCCAACCCGCCCGCAGCGCGAAATTTCCGTCCTGCGGGAAGCGGTGCATGCCGGTGGTTAGGATTTCCATCGCCTGCCGCGGGTCGGCGTTTTCGAACGCGGTGTAGGCGGCCTCCGCGTAGTCGCCGGGTAAAGTCGTCTCCACCGGATGCTCGGTGATGAGCTCGATCCAGCGCGGGTGGGCGTTCTGATAGTCGCCGAGGGCGGTCAGGGCGAGCGCCTCGGCCCGCAGGCAGGGCCCGGGTGGCGCGCCGAGATTGCGGGCGAGGTTGGCGAGCTGGAACGTGGCCTCCTTTTCCTCCTTGTGGGCGGAAAACGCGAGCGCCGCCTTGAGGCAGGCGTCCGCAAACCGGGCGCGGCCGACGGCGGCGATGGTGGCGGGATCGGTGAAGCGCGCGATGACGGCTTTCCGTTGCTCGGGCGTGGAGTTTTCCGGAACCTGGATCGCGGCGAGCTCACTGCTAACACATTGGCGGAGTTGGTCGAGCGCCGGCTGAAAGTCGGTCCACTCCCAGCCTAGCCAGTCCTCGCGGAGCCGGACTTCCGCTAGATCAGGGAACACCCCGGACCAGCCGGAAAGCGCGTCCGCCTTGCGACCTTGCAGCCAGGCGATGCGCGAGAGCGAGATGCGCCGGAGCAGCGGTGGAAGGTCCACGGCGGTGGCAAGGCAGGCTTTGATCTGCTCCGCGTCCTCTGATTTCAGGGCAAGCGCGAGAGCGGAGGCGGCAGCGGGAGCGGCCCGCACGAGGCGGTCCCGCAGCGGCGCGAACGCCCCGGGAGCGGCGCTGCGAGGGTCGATGGTTTTGAATTCCGCAAGCATCGGGCCGAAGTCCAGGCGGGGGAAAACGGTGAGAAGCGCCGCGAAGTTACAAGCGTTGAACGCCGAGGTCCGCGCTCCGGATGCGATGCGCGTGAAGCTCCGCCCCTTCTCATCATAGCGGCTGCCGGCCAGGGCTTGGCTGAGATTTTCCAACGCGAGCAAGGACGCTTCATCGATGGGAGCGGGCTTTTTTCCGTTAGTATTTCCGCCGGGCAAAGGCAGCAGCCGGTGGATCTTCAGCGTGCCGCTTTGCTCGCCGGTGAGCACGCTCTTCTCATCGAAGGCGAGCGCGGTGATTGCCGCCGCGACCTCGATAGGCGCGTGCGGGTTTGTGAGAATTTCCACGCGGTTGCCATTGACCGCGAACGGTGCGTGCTCCGGATCGCTCATCAGGCCGGTCCACAAGTTAGGATGGCGGCTCCACGGGAACCGGCGGGCCAGCGCCTCCGTGCCGAGCGAGCCGTCCTCCTCGTCGCGGTAGGAAATCACGGCCGGAACGGGCGCTTGGTGCGGACCCTGGTCCTGGAGTGTTAGTGCCGCGTTTCCATCCAGTGAGAATTGCGCCTGAAGCAGCTTCACCGGCTCCGGAATCGGAGTCTTCAGGACCGGCTCGACCGGAGAAACGGGCATCTCCAACAGGCTTCCGTCGGCGTGCAGCACTCTCAACCGCGCGCGGTCCAGGAAGGCGGCGAGCGGGCGCGGTGCGAGCGGTTCGGAGGAGCGGATGATTTCCCCGGTGGAGGTGTCCCGCAGGTGCCAGACCACGGAATGGTCTTTTTCCGATAGGAAACCGGGGTGCGCCATCAGCAGGCCGTCCGGGGAAAAAACGATGACGGCCGAGGGGGTGAGGAAATCCGGCAGAGGGCCGAGATCCCGGATCGGCTTCAGCGTCCGGGCGTTGCAAAGCAAGGTCACCGGTCCACGCTCGACGACCACCGACTGGTGCCCCGGATCAAATACCAAACTGCGGGCCTGGTGGCCCGCCACGGGAAACAGCACGCTCTGGATTTGCAGATTCTCGAGATTCCAGCGGACGGTCGTGTTAGCCGCTCCGCCGAGGTTCACCCACAACGACGACGGCCCGGCGACGGCGAGCTCCTCTATCGAAAACGGATGGTCGAGAGTCAGCACCGGAAAATTCCAGACCGTTTCCTTCAGGATGGTTTCTGCCAAATCGCGGGCCTCCTGGGACGCTGGCTCCGCTTTCAGGGCGGATACCAGCAGCGCGAGCGCCTCGTCCGGACGCCGCTGTTCGAGCTTGGTCCTGGCGGCGTCGATCCGCGCGCCCGCGAGCTGCGAGACGAGTTCCACTACACTCGCGCGGGCGGATTTTTCGCGCGGTTTGCAGTTAGAGACGAGCGCGCCGAGAACCAGCAACGGAACCACAAAACCCCAGCCGATGCGGCGGCGCACCGTGGAGGATCGAGGGGTATGGCCGGGCATGTTCCTTCCTTTTTAACACCGCGGGACGGGCTTCGTGTCTGTAACCCGCCGATCCGCTCAAAGCCCGCTTTTCTGAATCAAATCGCGGAGCTGCTTCTGGAATTCCATGATGTCCTCCTGCGTCGGACGATAGCCCTCGGTATCCGGATCGAGGCCGGGGCGGCCGGTTTGATCGAGCATCCAGACGGCCGTCTCGCCATCGCTGAAGGTGGCTTTTCCGCTGACCAGCGCGCCGGGCAACGTGAGGCTGTCCATCGTCACGGTGACGAATCCGGTCGGCACCGGCACGGGTTTCTCGTCCTTTTTCGCTTCCACTTTCGGCGTCTCGATCAGCTCGATGCCGAGGTCGAGGATCAGAAAACGGGTTTCCATGTAGGTGAGGGAGTGGCCGAAATCGTCTTTCAATTGGCGCTGGAGATCCGACATGGTGGCTCCCTCGGCGGCCCGTTGCTTAAGCGCGTCTTTTTGTTCCGGGGTGAGGTTATTGGCACTGAACATGGCCCACTTTCAAACACCGGTCATGGATTGCCAAGCTTCAAGAGAAGGAAAGTGACGCAGGATGTGCATCTTGGCCTCACTCGGCGTTGGCCTGCTCGTGGGCATCATGTCGCTCGTCAGCAGGTGAAGAAAATGCGGGGGCGGTAGAAACCCTCCTCAAGATAGCCCGAGCCTGATTGGAACAGCCCTGTACGGAGCCGTATGCAGGGTGGTGCGGGACCGGGGAGCTAATTACTCCCCGGGACCCGATTCTGCATTCTGTGTTGTCTGCGATTGTGCGTGTAATCCGACTCGTCTGCCAACAATGAGCACAAGTGCAAGAGGAAGCCCCCAAAGAAGTAGAGGCCCCAAAAACCCAAGAAATAATGCAGGTAGAGTCACTGTAACCATGAAAGCAAATGGGATGGCCGGAATAGCTGCAGCTAGCTTCGCTGACATGCCACCGTGACGAACACAAGCCCATGATAGATAAGCCGTAATTGCTAATGTAGTAGCCATAACCAACGTGAAGAATGCCAATCCAACGAGCTCTGTGCTCCACGTGAAACCGGCTGAAATAAGAATCCCAATCGACGGAGCCAAGAAGGCACACGCACCGAGGCTCAGCTTAGTGACGAGTTGGGTGGTATTCATATTACAGGCAGAACGTCGAGGCCTGGCACCCGCTACCGGGAGGGCACCTCCGATTCAGATTGAGGTTTGTCGCTACCCTCCGACTTCGACTCGGGGCTGGTAGCGGGTTGCTCAGTGCCGGCTTGTTCGACTTCGAATCTCCGGATAATGTCGAAGCTAATCCGACCATCTGGAAACTCCTCCTTAACCCGTCCTAGAGTGACATCGCCCTTGTGGTCAGTAAATAGCTTTGCGACCTGCTCAATGTAACCTGCATCCAAATGCGACGGGAGGAGCGGAAGCATCTCAGCTCCAATACCAGTGAACTTCCAAATCTGCATGTGAACAGGTGCTTGTATTTGCCCTCGGCGTATCACCAAAAGTTGATTATGCATCCGTAAAACAGACTCGGATGAGGACTCATCCATAAATAATTTGAGCTGGAGATCGGTAGGATACATTATGCCAAGCTCTGCCAGCAAAAAATGGTCTGCCTCTTGAATACCACGCTCGGCAGACAGCCACTTCTTGTCAGCAATCGAGATGAAAGCACTTCCACCAGTGCGAAATGCTAGCTTCCCTACTCGTTCAAAGAGCTCTGCCTCAGAAGTCGAAATATTCCTAATGAAGTCTAGGGTTCGGAGTGAATACGAACCAGGCTTCTTTATCTCTCCGGATAGAATTCTACCCCAAAGGTCTTGCATCTGCTTAGAGTTGATGTCCTGTGCCGCTGTGAAAAATCTGGCAATCCAGTCATCATCAGGCTGCTGAGCGCCGACCTCAGTCTCTCCGGCAAGCTCAGAAGCAGCCACGCCAGTAATACTTTCAATATTGTTTTGTCTTCGCCGCTCCGTGAATTCCAGCCTGCGTTCGGCACGAACTTCGATAGCGGTGTCTTCGAGAACCAGCGTTCCGTCATCTGGCTTCTGCCATGTGGTAATCTCTCCGTTGTTGTAAATGATCGGGAGATTGTGCGCCTTCCGTGCGGCATCAAGTGCACTGGTAATCATCTTGATCTCATAGGCTTTCGCGTCGGCATTTTTGCGAATTAAATGAGGCGAATAAACGGCACCAACACCCCGGGAGATCACGTCTATCAAACGCTCCAACGGTTTGCTAAGTCCTACGAGATCTGCAATATTCATAATCTTTGCCTAACAGTTTTATTGAGTCACACGCGGCATTTTACCTGGAACAGTCGCGCGCGGTTGTTTTAGGACAAAGGCAGCCCGGAAGGGCATATTTGTGGAAATTCCATTCATTTTTCGCAACCTACGCGTCTACGAAGGAAGTGCCAAGAGCAATCTGGAAGGGGTGAGGTGGTGGTGGTCAGGTGAGATCAAGGGGACTCGGAGCACCGGCTCCGGGCTTTTTCATGACGTGAAGGTAGATCATGGTGGTTTCGACGTGTGCGTGTCCCATAAGAGATTGAACCATACGGATGTCGGTGCCGGATTCGAGCAGATGTGTCGCGAACGAATGGCGCATCGTGTGGCAGGTGGCTCGCTTGGAGATCCCAGACTTCCGGACAGCCTCCTTCATGTGGCGTTGCATGGAAGCCTCGTGGAGGTGGTGGCGGGCGATCCTTCCGGTGCGCGGGTGGGGGCAGAGGGTCGCGGAGGGAAAGACGTATTGCCAGCACCACTCGTGGGAGGCGTTGGGCCATTTCCGCTGAAGGGATTCCGGCATGTGGACGTCGCCCGCGCCGACGACGAGGTCTTGGAGGTGTTTTTCGCGTAGGCGGTCGAGGTGTTGCTGGAGGCGCTGTTCGAGTGCTCTTGGCAAGGTGACGACGCGGTGTCTGCCGCCCTTGCCATCGTGGATGGCGATAATACCTTGGCCGAAGTCGAGGTCCTTGACGCGGAGGCGCATGGCTTCCATGAGGCGGAGACCGCTGCCATACATGACTTGGGCGATGAGCTTCCACGGATCTTCCAGGCGGGCGAAGATGGCGCGGACTTCCTCGCGGGTCATGACGACGGGCGGGCGGCGCTGGCCACGGGCCGGGGTGATGTGGTCGAGGGTGAATTCCGCGATTCCGAAGATGTTCTTTGTTAGAAAAGCCATGGCATTGAGCGCCTGCTTCTGTGTGGCTGGAGCGACGTTGTGCTCCAAGGCGAGGAAGTCCAGATAAGCGGTGATGGCGGGTGGTCCCGCGATGCGTGGGGCTGGCCTAGTTTTTGCTGGCAGAAGCGGGTGAAGCGGGAGTTCCAGTGAATGTAAGTTTCCTCGGTGGCCATGGCCAAGTTCTTGAGGCGGATGGCGCGGCGAAGGGCGTCGATGATTTGCCGGAGTTCATCTTCCGCGTCCCGTGCCTGATCTGGAGACGCAGGCGGCAAGGCGGGAAGCACCGTGCGCACCGGAACCGCTTCACGCGCGATTGTCCGGTGATCGGTGGCCAAGGATCTGGCCTGATCTGAAAGCCCGCGCCAATCGAAAGAGAGTGCCCAAGAAAGGGTGAGGACATCGCAGGCCAAGATCCGGACGGCATCCACGGCCTGCCGGAATTGCCAATCGGCCAAGTGGGCAGCACGACCGAGGGTATCGAAATAAGCATGCGTGCGCTCGGCGGATTGATGGCCGCGGGCCTTAATCCAAGCTTCAGCCCAGCGGAGGTAATGATCGCGCGCGGCAGGTTTGATGGCTAGCCTCTCGACGCGCCGGATAAACTCCTGACGGGCCGGGGACATGGGTTGGTCTGTTGACTGGGTGGCTGCCGGGGAAAGCATGGATTTGCTCTTAAAGAGTTCAAATGAACACATCAAGCACAAAAAGCATCGGAGGAATGAGAGATGGCAGCGAGAGGATTCGAAGAGGAAGCCTAAAGATTCGATCTTGAAATCCCGCACCTTCCAGCCAGATTCTGAAGGATGCCGTTAGAGAAGCCGTGATGCCGGGGTGCAAATTTCAAGTCCTCGACAGAAATCTGTCCCGTTCCACACGGATTCCACACAAACGGACCATTAAAGACACAAAAACATGCAACACCGACAAAATCCAGTAACGCAAGAATCCCTATGAATACGCAAAAAGACGCACGAACTGTTGCTAATCAACAAGATGGCGGACAGGGAGGGATTCGAACCCTCGGTGACACTGCTGCCACACACGCTTTCCAAGCGTGCTCATTCGACCACTCTGACACCTGCCCTTGGAGGGCGGGACGCTAGGAACTCGATCCGGGCTTGGCAACTCCTTTTTGACACCCCTTTTTGAAATCTTTGAAAATCAATTGCCGGACTCATCGATCTTCCACACGGGCGAGGATCCAGAGGAGGTCGGAAAGGCGGTTGAAAAACAATCTCACGACTTCCGGAACGGGTTGGCCGGATTCGTGCAAAACGAGCACGGCGCGCTCGGCGCGGCGGGCGACGGATCTGGAATAATCCAAGCCGGCGCGGGCCAGCGAGCCTTCCGCGCCGGGACGGGCCCAGCTGGTGAAGCGGACGCCGCGCTTTTCGTATTCGTGGGCGGTGGCGGTGACCCATTCGAGATCCTCCGGGCTGAGATAGGCGTATTTTTTCTCCACATATTTCTGCTCGTCCTCGGGAAGAGTGGCGAGCTGGCCCATCAGTCCGACGAGTCGCGCCTGGATGCCGTCGATGATGGTGACGATGTCGGCATGGCCTTCCATGGCACGGGCGAGACCGAGGGCGGCGTTCAGCTCATCGACGGAGCCGAGCGCCTCGACGCGGAGGGAGGTTTTGGCGATGCGCTTGGAAAACATCAGATCCGTTTCCCCTGAATCGCCGCGGCCTGAAATAATGCTCATGGGCGGAGGCTAGCAGCGGAAAATTTCATGTCCATCCGCGTTCATCCGTGTTTTCTCCGGGGTGTCCATGAAACTCGCGAAGCTCGGCGACGGCCCTGAAATTTTCCACACCATCCAAGGCGAGGGCGTGAGCGTCGGCGCGCCTGCCGTGTTCATCCGCGCCTCGCGCTGCAATCTCCACTGCGTCTGGTGTGACACGGATCACACGTGGAATTTCGAGGGCACGCCGTGGCCGCACGAGAAGGATGCGGTGCCGGGATACGCGAAATTCCGCAAGGCGGACGTGACTTGCGAGATCGATCCGGCAGACGCGGCGGAGCGGGTTTTGGCGTTCGGCTGCCCGCGCACGGTGATCACCGGCGGGGAGCCGTTGTTGCAGGAGAATGCATTTTGGGAAATGATCGGCCATATTCGGGAGCGCCAGCCGGAGCATCAATTCGAGGTGGAAACGAACGCGACGCGGATTCCGTCGGCCGCTTTTCATGAGGCGGTGAACCAGTTCAATGTTTCCCCGAAGCTCTCGAACGCGGGCATGCCGGAGTCGCTTCGGCTGAATGCGGAGGCGCTCGAATTTTTCGCGAAATCGCCGAAGGCGTGGTTCAAGTTCGTGGTGGCCGGGCCGGCGGATCTTGAGGAAATCGAGGCGCTGTGTCTTGCCCACACGCTGCCGCGGCAACGCGTGCTGCTGATGCCGGAAGGTCGCACCTCGGCGGATCTGGACCGGCACGCGGGATGGCTCGCGGAAATCTGCCGCGACCGGGGTTTCCGCTTTTGCGACCGGCTGCACATCCGGCTGTGGGGCGACAAGCGCGGGGTGTGAAGGGCCGAGTTTGATTTTTACGATGAGAAGCGCAACTTTCGGATCGGCAGCGGGTTTTCCCAAACGTCAAACCTCGCAACGTGATGAATCGCCACTCACTTCCTCCTGACGACTCTTGGGAATCCGACGCCGTTTGGAAGCTGCTCGACCAGGCCCCGCCGAAAGCGGCGGGCGCGCGATTTGCCGACGAAACGGTCCGCGCGGCGCGACTTTCCTTGGCGGTCAAACCATGGTGGAGCCGCCTGTTTGCCCCTGCTCCGTTAGCGGGCCTTGCGGCCGCCACCGCCGCGGTCGCCTTCGCGGCGATCACGTGGGTCGGGCCGGCACCTGGACCGGGCGTCCAAACCGCGATGCAGAATTCTCCGCAAGCCGCCGTCATCCAGGAAATCGCGGAGGCGGAAACCCTGATCGCCGCCGTGGATCATCTGGAGGATTTCAGCGACAACGAGCTGGTCAGCCTGATCGGGTTTTAAGCGCTTCCCCAGCGCGTCCGATCCCGCCAACTTCGCGGCGTGAAACACGGTTTGGTTTTTGATCTGGACGGCACCTTGGTGGATTCCCTGCAGGGCATCGCGGTTTCGTTGAATCACGCGCTCGCATTGTCCGGCCTGCCCGCCCACTCCCAGAAATCTGTTAGAGGATTCATCGGCAACGGCGTGAAGATTCTGATCCGGCGCGCCTCACCGGCGGACGCGGACGACGCCCTGCTCGACGCCATCGAGCGGGCTTTCAAAGCCCACTACGATCTCAGCTGGCAGACCGGCACGATCATTTACCCGGGAATCACCGATATGTTAGAATCCCTGCAAAGCCGCGGCCATCCGCTTGCCGTGCTTTCCAACAAGCCGCATCCGTTCACGGTTGCAATGGTTTCACAACTCTTCCCGAGCGTGCGTTTCTCGGTCGTGTTAGGCCAGCGCCCCGGCATTCCCCACAAGCCGGACCCGGCGGGAGCTCTCGAAATTTCCGCCGCGCTCGGTTTGGGTCCGTCGGAGTGCTGGGTCATCGGCGATTCCACGATGGACATCGAAACCGCGCGGAACGCCGGCATGCGGGCGATCGCCGTGACTTGGGGTTTTCACGATCGCGAGCGGCTGCGGGCAGCCGGGGCAGATCAGCTGGTCGATGCGCCGGAGGAGTTGCTCGATTTGAATCTGAATCTGGCTGGGACAGCCGGGATGCGCTTTGATTAGAACGCGCCGTTGAGTTTGCGGCCGACCCAGAAGACGCCTAGCAGGGTGACGAGCGCGGCGATGGTGGCCCAGTGGGACCAGAGCGGGATGCGGTTTTCCAGCGGCCGCGGCTCGGGGAGGGCGTTGATTTCCTGGATGAGGTCGGCGAGTTGCGCGGGCTGGATGACGCGGCCGCGGGAGACCTTGGCCATTTCCTCGAGGACTTCGGGGCGGGCGGGCTGGCCGATTTTCTCGATCTCGGTGCCTTGGACGAGAATGGTGGTTTCCAGCGGCTTGTCCTCGGCTCCGGTGGCGGTGGCGCGGAGTTTCCAGGTGCCGGGGAGATCGACCTTGAAGCGGCCGCTGAAGGCTCCCCAGGCGGTGTCGTTTTTCTGGAGCTCGATGCGCTGGGCGCGGCCGTCGGGCGCGGTGAGGTCCACCGCGACGGTGCCTTCCTTGAGCGGCGCGCCGTTAGGGTCGAAGGCGTTGGCGTTGAGGGTGACGGACGCGCCGGGCTCGGGGCGCCCGGGGTTGAAGAAGAGGCGGACGCGCTGGCCGGCGGCCATGTTCCGCTGATAGGACATCCAGCGGGCAACCTGGCCCCAGAAGCGGTAATGATAGAGATCCTCGACGCCGCGCCGCCAGCGCCAGGCGGAGTCGATGCCCATGAAGAGGACCTTGCCGCTGCCGGCGGGCTTGGTGACGAGCAGCGGGACGGGGCCGTATTTCCCGCGGCGGTTGCCGTGGACGGCGAGGACTTCCGCGCCGCCCTTGGCCTTGACGACGGGGGCGTGCCAGTAGAAGCCGGGAAGGCGCCGCCAGATTTCCGGGTTCTCCTCCTCGTTGTTTCCTAACATGGTGAGCAGCGAGGCGCGGCCCTCGGTGGTGAGGGTGAGCGGGGAAGGAACGGATTCCGCGACGCCGCGCGGGTTCTCATAATCGAGGATGACGGGCATGAGGTCGGACAGCCCGGTTTCCAACAGGGAAAACTCATTGCCTTGGGAGCCGGGCATGAAGATGAGTCCGGACGCCTGGTTTTCGACGAGGCCGCGGATGAGCTCGCATTGTTCCTTGGTGAGTTGGTCGGCTCCGACGCCTACGTCGCCGAGGAAGATGACGTCGTATTTGGCGAGGTCCTCGATTTTCGAGGGGAATTCCTTGAGGTAGTCCTTGCCCTCGCCGGGGCCGAGCGTGGGGTGGAAAAGCAGGCAGGAAAGCTCGACGCCGGGATCGCGGGAGAGGGCGTTGCGCAGGAAGCGGTATTCCCAGCGGGGCAGGGTCTCGATGACGAGGACACGGATTTTTTCAGGGCGACCGGCGATGGTGAATTTCCGGGAATTGTTAGTCGCGACGAGCTCGCCATCCGCCACGGGGATGGAGAGTTCGAGGGTGGAGGTGCCTTCCTTTTCCAAACGCCAGAGGATGGAATCGTAGGTCTCGGCGTTCGGCGGGATGACGATATCCTTGGTGCGCTCGCGGCCGGATTCGTCGCGGAGGCGGACGATGGTGCGGACCTGGCGGTCGAGCGAGGAGCGGATGGTGAAGGGGATCTGCACGTTCTCGCCGACGATGCCGTAGGTGGGCGCGGTGACTGATAGAAGGTCGAGATCGGGAAGGCGGACCTTGCTGCCGATGGGGATGGGAAACAGCGGGATGCCGCGGAGGCGGAGTTTCTGGGCGGCGGCGACGGGCGGCTGGCCGAGGTTGTAGTCACCGTCGCTGAGCATGACGACGGCGCGGAGGTTGGTTTGCTTGGCGAGGAGGTCGGTGAGCGGGGCTTCCAGATCGGTGCCCGCGATGGCGGTGCTTTCCGCCGGGGGAGTGGCGAAGGGCAGGGCGGTGAGGTCGTTCGCACCGCTGGCTTCGAGGGGTTTCCAGAGGTCGGAGGCGAGGGCTCTTTTCACCCAGTCGGCGCGGGAGACGACTTCGGATTTTTCGGATAGAACGGGCGGCAGCGTGGCATCGACGGTGGTCATCGATTTGGAGTCGTCCCAGAGGATGGCGATCTGCGGCTTGGTGTCGGGGTGGAGGGTGGTGAGCCACTCGGGCTGCCAGAGCATGAGGACGACGGTGAGTGCGGATAGAAAACGCAGGCATTCCAGCGCGGCGGTGCGTCCGCGGTGGGAGCTGCGTTTCCATGAAATCACCGACAACGCGCCGACGAGGATCAAGGCGATGATGCCGATCCAGAGGGTGATGGGAGTGGGTGAGAGGTGGAGCAAGGGAAAAGGAAGATGTGGGTCGTATCGGTCTTATGAGAACTATGGGAGTGGATCAAGCAGCGGCTTTTGCAGGAAGAGCCTGGGGATGCGATTTTTTCGGCAGACAAAGGATGGCCTCGGAGATGAGGAAGAAAAGCACTGCAATGAGAAAGGCGCGCCAGACGTCGCGGGAGAGCGAGGGGTCGTCGGCTTGGCCGGCCTGGTCGAGCAGGGTGTAGCGGGTGCCATCGAGGGCTTGGTCCAGTTGTTCTCTGGATAGAATTTCGGGATTGTCTTCCTGGGCCGGGCGGTTGACGGCGAGCAGGCGCTCGCCGAGGCGGTAGATGCCGGATTCGTAGGCGGCGTTGGCAGGGTTCTGAGTGCCGTAGTCGTCGAGGCGGGCGCGGGTTTCTCCGGCGAGCGGTTGGGCGGTTTCGCTGCCGACGGTGGTGAGGAAGGAGGCGTCGAAGCGGTCGGCCCCGGCGGCGATGACTCGCTGGACGGTGGGGAGCAGGACGTCGGCGTCGCCCAAGTTAGACCAGGTGTAATCGGGCAGTGAGCCGAGGAACCATGCGGTGCCTTGCTCGAGGATGCGGCGGGCGATGAAAGGCTCGCCGCCTTCCCAGCGGGCGAGGGCTGTGGCGTCGCCTAACGGGATTTGACGACGGACGGCCTTGAGCCGCTCTGCGGGGATGGGAGTGCCGTCGCTGGCGTCGCGGAGCGGGCCGTCGCTGTGATTCCAGTCCTTGAGGATGAAAAATTTTCCGGCGGGGGCTTCGGTGGGGTTCGACCATTTCAGATCGAGAAATGAATCGTCCGAGGAAGTGACGGGCGGGAGAAAGATGACGTGGCCGCCGGATGTTAGGAAACGGGAGACCGTTTCCTGGGCGGGGCCGGTGGGAAGGGGGGCTGCCCAAAGGATGGCGGCGAGGTCTCCGGTGGCGAGGCTGGCGGCGGTGGCGGGATCGACGCGCTGGGTGGCTTGATTTCCGAAGCCCGGGGGCGCGGCGGCGAGCGCGAGGTAGTCGGCGGCTTCTCCGGCGGGGGCGACGACGACGGATTTGACCGGGCGGGCGGGACCGTAAGCGAAGAAGGTGGAGTTGTCGCGGGAGTTTCCATCGGCGGGAATGGAGAGCCAGCCGGAGCCGGTTTCGCTGCCGCCGGGGAGGGTGACGCGCTTTTGAAACCGGAGGGATTGGCCGGGGAGGGTCAGGTTCTCGGTGGTGCGGGTGCCGTTGAGATTGGTGGTGAGCGGGAGGGTGGTGGTGCCGCGGGTATCGGCGGCGCGGAGGATTTCGAGATCGAAGAGCATCTCGTCTCCGGAGCGGCGCGAGCCGAGGATGCGGATGGCGGTGTTAGGCGCGGATGGGCCGGTGAGGGAGAGGACGCGGACGGCGGGCTTTTGAGGCAGGGCTGCGAGGCTGGCGCGGGCGGCGGCCCAGCGCTCGTCCTCGGGGTGCCAGTTGGAGGTTTGGAGGTCGGAGGCGAGCCAGACCTCGGAGCGGCCGGTGGTTTCAGCTAGAAATTCGGCGGCGCGGGCGAGCAGGGCGGGTAAGTCGGCGGCGCTGTCGGTGGGCGCGGTGGCGGCGATTTCCGCTAGGACATCGGGCGAGGGGATTTCCTGGGGTTTTCCGCTGGCGCTGTCGATGAGGACGAGGCGGGTGGCACCCAGGGTTTTCATGGCGTCGCGGACTTTTTCGATGACGATCTGGCGGCGCGGGGCGAGGCCGTCGCCGGGCTTGGTCTCCATGGAGGCGGAGCGGTCTAGCAGGAGGACGACGGTGTCGATGGATCCGCCGCCCCAGCCGATGAGGCCGGAAACTACGGGGCGCGCGGCGGCGAAGGCGAGCGCGGCGACGGCGAGCGCGCGGCACGTTAGGATGAGGATGTGGCGGAGTTTTTTCTTCCCGCGGGACTCGCGGGTGGCCTTGAGCAGGAACTGCATGGCCGCCCACTGGATCGTCTTGTGGCGGCGCTTGTTGATCAGATGGATCGCAATGGGAATGGCTGCGGCGAGCAGGCCCCAGAGCAATAGCGGATTGAGAAAAAGCATGGGCGGGGGTCAGTGCTTGGACTTCGGGAGGCGCGCGGTGAGGAACTCGCGGAGGAGCGGCTCCAGCGGGGTGTCGGTGGTGACGAGCTGATAGTCGGTGGAGGCGTCATGGCACTTGGCGCGGACGGCGGTGAGGAAGTCGCGGAGCGCGGATTTGTATTCGTCGGCGATGAGGTTGGGCTCGGCGACGATGGAGGTGCCGTCTTCGAGATCGACGAAGCGGTGCGGACGGTCGAACTCAAAACCGAGCTCGAGTGGGTCCATCAGGTGGAAAACGGAGATGTCGTGCTTGCGGTAGCGGAGGTGCTGGAGCGCGTCGCCGAGGGCGGCGGTGTCGGTGAAGAGGTCAGATAGGATGACGACGAAGGCGCGCTGGCCGATTTTTTCCGCGATGGTGTGGAGGGCCTGGATGAGGCCGGTTTCGCCGGATGGCTGCACTTTGCCGAGGGTGGAGAAAAAACGCTCGAGGTGGGCGGCGCGGCGGCTGGGCGGGACCTCGAGGTGAAGCTTGTCGGTGCAGATCGAGAGTCCGGCGGCGTCGCCCTGGTTGACGAGCAGATAGGCGAGCGACGCGGCGATGCGGCGGGCGACCTGGATTTTCGACTCGCCATTTCCCGCGAAGTTCATGGAGCCGGAGGCATCGACGACGAAGTAGGCGCGGAGGTTGGTGTCGGCTTCGAATTCCTTGATGTAAAAGCGATCCGAGCGGGCGAAGGCTTTCCAATCGAGGCGGCGGGTGTCGTCGCCGGCGACGTATTTCCGGTATTCGGCGAATTCAACGGACGATCCGCGGTGGGGCGAGCGGTGTTTGCCCGCGACGTTTCCGAGCATCGGCGCGCGCGACTCGATGGGCAGCGAGGCGAGGCGGGAGAGCAGGGTGTTGTCGATGAAATCGTGCACAATTTAGAAGCAAGAGGGTAGAATCAAGAATCAAGAGAGAGCGAAGACGGAGGCTTCAGGTGGCCGATGAAACCGCTGAGCATGCGGGAGATTTCCCGGGTCTCTTCAATCATCCCATCCGTGTTGGCAAATGGCTCGATCTCTAACACGCGACACACCTCCCGATGAATCATGAGCTGGGTGCGAAGCTCTCCGCAGGAGCCCTTGCTGTAGGACAGAAATCCCGAGAAATCGGCTTCGGAGGATCGCTCAGCGCCTTCAGCGATATTGGATGGTATCGAAATAGCGGAACGGCGAATTTGATCCTTTAAGGCCAAATCACGGGATTTGTGCGATGCGACGCAAACATTGACCGCCAGCCTGCACCCGCGTTTCCAAATTTCCAGATTTTCAAAATTGTGGTTCATGGACGCTTTCAGTCTTCCTTGATTCTGGGCTCTTGTCTCTGGATTCTCACTCCTCCCGCATTTCCTTGATCAGCCGCTCGACGATTTTCTTGGAGGTCATGCCCTGTGATTCTGCGGAGAAATTCGTGATCACGCGATGGGTGAGCACGGATGACGCGATTGCCTCCAGGTCTTCGAGCGACGCCATGTAAGCGCCGCGGAGGGCGGCGCGGGATTTGGCACCGAGGATGAGATACTGCACGGCGCGCGGGCCGGCGCCCCAGCCGACGGTGTCTTTGATCCATTGCGGCGACTCGGGTTCGCCGGGGCGGGTCTTGCGGACGATTTTCACCGCGTAGTCGTAGAGGTGCTCGGGGACCGGGACGCGGCGGACAAGTTGCTGGTAGGCGATGACTTTTTCGCCGTCGAGCAGGTGGCGGAGGACTTGGCGGGCGGTGCCGGTGGTGGCGCGGGCGATTTCCTTTTCCTCGCCGGCGGATGGATAGCCGACCTCGATGAGGAACATGAAGCGATCGAGCTGGGCTTCCGGCAGCGGATAGGTGCCCTCCTGTTCGATCGGGTTCTGGGTCGCGAGGACGAAAAACGGCGGCTGCAGCGTGTAGGTGTTGCCGAGGACGGTGACCTTGTTTTCCTGCATCGCCTCGAGCATCGCGGACTGGGTTTTGGCCGGTGAGCGGTTGATTTCGTCGGCGAGCACGATGTTTGCGAATACCGGGCCTTTGATGAACTGGAATTCGCGTCGGCCGCCGACGCCGGATTCCTGGATGATGTCGGTGCCGGTGATGTCGGCGGGCATCAGGTCGGGCGTGAACTGGATGCGGTTGAAGGAAAGATCGAAAGTCTGGGCGACGGAGGAAACCAGCAGGGTTTTGGCGAGGCCGGGGACTCCCATCAGCAGTGCGTGGCCGCGGGCGAAAAGACAGATCGCGAGTTGCTCGATGACTTGGTCCTGGCCGACGATTGCCTTGGCGAGCTCCGTGCGGAACGCTTGGTAGGTTTTTCCGAGCTCGTCGATGGCGGCGACGTCATCGGGTGGGAGTTGGTTGCTGAAGTCGTACGGGATTTCCATGGGCGTAATGCGAGTGCGTAAAAACTAGGAGCCGCCCTGACTTTGTCCAGAAGGGAAGTCGTGCAATCCGCCTGCATTAAGAACATGTGGTTGATTTTATGATTTCAAGGCCCCGCTTGCCGATAAATCTTCGCAGGCGCGAGAAAATTTCCATTTCCCGCTTGCCAGCCCTCCGCGGTCTGCTAAATCACCCGCCCCGCGGAGTCGCCAGAGAAGTCTGGACGTCCTCCCGCGGTCACGCGAAATCACGCACATCATGGCACGTATCCTAGGCATTGAAATTCCCAATGAGAAGCGCATCGAAGCTTCTCTGCCCTACATGTTTGGCATCGGTCGCCCCACGGCGGCCAAGATCCTCGAGCACGCAGGAGTCGACCCCAACATCCGCACCGGACAACTCAGCGAGGACCAATTGGTCCGCATCGCCCAGGTCATCACGTCCGAGTCGATCATCGTCGAGGGCGATCTTCGTCGTGAGCGCCAATCCCAGCTCAAGCGTCTGACCTCCATCAACTGCTATCGTGGCATCCGCCACAAGCGTGGATTGCCCGTCCGTGGCCAGCGCACCCGCACCAACGCCCGCACCCGCAAGGGCAAGAAGAAGACGGTCGGCGTTAAGAAGTAATTTTTTGTAATCATGTCTGAAGAAACCAACCAAAATTCCGCCGAAATTCCGGCGGTTGAGCCCGTAGCAGCTCCAGCACCCGCCACCACTCCTGCTCCTGAAGCGGCCGCCTCCACTCCAATCGGAGAGGCACCGAAAAAGGACGTCAAGCGCGACATCTTCGCCGAAATCGGCGGAGGCGAGGAAGAAATCAAGATTCACAAAGCCAAGGGCTCGAAGAATGTCACCCGCGGTATCGTCCATGTGACCGCGACTTTCAACAACACCCTCGTCAGCGTGACGGATCCAAGTGGCAATGCCATTGGTTGGTCGAGCGCCGGCAAGATGGGCTTCAAGGGTTCCCGCAAGAGCACGGCATACGCTGCTCAAGTGGTTTCGCAAGACGCCTGCCGTCAAGCGATGGGACACGGTCTCAAGGAAGTCGATGTCCGCGTGAAGGGTCCAGGCTCCGGCCGCGAATCCGCCGTGCGTGCCGTCCAAGGTCTCGGTCTTGAAATCCTCTCGATCCGCGACGTGACTCCGATCCCTCACAACGGTTGCCGCCCTAAAAAGGCCCGCCGCGTCTAATCCAACCTTTTTAGAAATTCTTATATGGCACGTTATACAGGTCCACGCGCAAAGATCAGCCGCCGCTTCGGTGTCTCCCTCTTTGGCCCTTCCAAGGCATTTGAACGCCGCAACTTCCCACCCGGCCAGCACGGCGTCCGTGCCGGTCGTAAAAAGAAGAGTGAATACTCCGTCGCCCTCGGCGAAAAGCAGAAGCTTCGTTTCCAATACGGCGTGCTCGAAAAGCAGTTCCGCGGTTACTACGAAGAGGCTTCCCGCCGCCGTGGCATCACCGGTGTGATCCTTCTCCAACTCCTCGAATGCCGTCTCGACAACGTGGTTTACCGCGCTGGCTTCGGCAACAGCCGCCAGGCTGCGCGTCAAGCTGTCAACCACGGCCACATCCTTGTGAATGGCCGCACCGTTGACATCGCAAGCTTCCAAGTGAAGCCAGGCGACGTGATCAAAGTCGGTGCCCGTCCTTCCTCACAACAACTCGTGAACCGCATGACTGACCTCACCCAGGCCATGTCTATCAAGGACTGGCTCACGGTTGACAAGGACAAGCTCGAAGCCACGGTTTCCCGCATTCCGGACCGCGAAGACATCGATCCGCTTGTCAACGAGCAGCTCATCGTCGAGCTTTACTCCCGCTAATTTCGGCAACCGCCGAAAGAATTTTGCACAAGGCGCCCGGACTCAAGTCCGGGCGTTTTTGTATTGTAAGCGGATGGTTTTTCTCCAAGCGCGCGGTGTGGCGCGGAGGAACTCATGGCCGAAGCGAAACAAGCCTTAGCCGATGAGATAGAGGTGGAAATGCTGTCCGACTTGCCAATGGTTCCGTCGCATCCGCCACAGGGAAAAACATCGCCATGAGCTGAAACCCGATTTCCACCGGCTCCGGCGGCCAGGTGCCGAACGCACGCGCGATCCCGTCGTAACACCCGGCGCGCTCAAGCAGCCGATCCGGCCGAGGGTCGGGGTTCGGGTGCGGGCGGTCCATTGGCCGGAAAAACAGTCTATTCCGCCGGGGCAGTGGACTTGGGAACCCCCATGGCCAGTGCGTTTGGCGTCCCCTTTGGCGGACTGGGGGTCCGCTCAGCTCACCTCGGTGACACTCAGCGCGGGCAGGTCCAAGGATTCGCCGACCCGCATACCCGACAGCCTCCGGTAAAGAGCACTCTCCGACGTCAGCAGGGTAATTTCCCGGCCCTCGTGCGAAATGACCATGCCGCCCGCTGCGGGCACCAGCAGGAAAAACGCGGTCTCGCCATTTAGAGCCGCACCCACCAGCGCGCCGGCGTCGATTTCCTCATCCGTCCCGAAATCCGGCAGCGCGAGCGCTTCAAAAATCCGCACGGATTCGGCGAGGGCGTCGACCTGGCGCGCCTGGCCGGCGGCTAAATACGAAGCTTCCAGGCTGCGGGTGTCGTATTTCCCCTCCGCCTTGCTACCGGGATCGGTGGCGGCGGCGTGGGCTTCGTAGGCGGCCTTGGAAAGCCGCTCGAGGCGGGTCCGGAGTTCGGCGCGGATGTGTTCGAGCAGGTGGGATTTCATCAAGCGGCGGCCAGCCTTGCACGGATCGGGGCCGGTTGCCAAGCTAGCGCCATGCTTACCGCGTATGTTTACCAGAAATGTAGCACCTGCCGCGACGCGCTCAAATGGCTCGACGCCCGCGGCATCCCCCACCAAGTGAAGGCGATCCGTGAAACCCCACCCACCCCCGCCGAACTGGCGACGGCGCTCAAAGCCTTCAGCGGCGACCTGCGGAGAATTTTCAACACTTCCGGCATCGACTACCGCGCGCTCGGCCTCAAGGACCGCTTGCCGACGATGACCGCGAGCGAGGCCTTCGACCTGCTTTCGAAAAACGGCAATTTGGTGAAGCGCCCGTTTCTAATCGGTGGGGACAAGGTGCTCGTCGGATTCAAGCAGGCGGACTGGGAAAACGCCCTCCGCAGCGCGTGAAACCATTGGAAACCGAAGCTCCGCGAGCGAAACCAAGGCTTGCGATCGGCGAGATGGGAGCCATCCACCGCGCCTGCGCACCGCAGAAATCGCGGTATTTCCCGAATCCGGAATGGGACGCGCGGCTGATCTGTTATCCGGCCTGTGGCAGTCCCCGGAGCCCCAGCTCCTGCCTGACATCCTTAAAAGCTCTTACCGCGCGCGCCAGCTCCTCGCGCGTATGGGCAGCACTGATCTGGGTGCGGATGCGGGCCTTGCCCTGCGGCACCACCGGATAGCTGAAGCCGACGACATAGACCCCGCGCCGGAGCATCGCGTCGGCGAATTTCCCGGCAAGGGCGGCATCTCCTAACATCACGGGCGCGATCGGGTGCTCGCCGGGCGCGAGGTCGAAGCCGGCAGCCGTCATCTCCTCACGGAAGTAGCGGGTGTTTTCCTCCAGCGTGTCACGCAACACGGTGGACTGCTTCAAAATCCGAAGCGCCTCCAGCGACGCGCCCGCGATCACGGGAGCGAGGGTATTGCTGAACAGATAGGGCCTTGAACGCTGACGGAGCATCTCGATGATTTCCCGACGCCCGCTGGTGTACCCCCCGCTGGCACCACCCAGCGCCTTGCCCAGAGTGCCTGTTAGAATGTCGATGCGGCCCATGACACCGCAGTACTCATGGGTGCCGCGGCCATGCCCGCCCATGAACCCCACCGCGTGCGAATCATCCACCATCACCAGGGCGTTGTATTTATCCGCGAGATCGCAGATCGCCTTCAAGGGCGCGATGAAGCCGTCCATCGAGAACACCCCGTCGGTGGCGATCAGTTTGAAGCGCGCCCCACCCGCATCAGCTTCCATGAGCTTTGCTTCAAGATCGCCCATGTCGCGGTTCTTGTAACGGAAGCGGCTGGCCTTGCACAGCCGCACGCCGTCGATGATGGACGCATGGTTGAGCTCGTCGCTGATGACGGCGTCCCCGGGACCTAGCAGCGTCTCGAACAGGCCGCTGTTCGCATCGAAACAGGAGCCGTAGAGGATCGTGTCTTCGGTGCCGAGGAAATCGCTCAAGCCCGCTTCCAGCTCCTTGTGCACACCCTGGGTGCCGCAGATGAAACGCACGCTGGCGAGTCCGTAGCCCCATTGATCCAGAGCCGCATGGGCCGCCTGACTGATCGCGGGATGCTGCGCGAGACCGAGGTAGTTGTTCGCACACAGGTTGATGACGGCCTCGCCCCCGCTCGTTTCCACCACGGCTCCCTGAGGCGTGGTGAGGGTGCGCTCGCGCTTGTAGGTTCCGGCGCTCCGGATGGACTCCAGCTGACTGGTGAGATGCTGTTGGAATTGCGGATTCATGATTCGATGTTTGATGTTCGATGTCAGGACGGCGGACGGGTTAATGGAAGACAGTCCAGTCGAGCACGACCTTGCCGCTCAACCCGGTTTTCATGACTTCGAAACCTCTTTCGAAATCATCGGCACCGAAGCGATGGGTGATCACCGGTTTGATGTCCAAACCACTCTCCAACAGGACATTCATTTTGTACCAGGTTTCATACATCTCCCGCCCGTAGATTCCCTTGATGGTGAGCATGCTGAAAATCACCTTGTTCCAGTCGATGGGCATCGGCTCGGCGGGAATCCCGAGCATGGCGATCTTGCCGCCGTGACACATGGCGTCGATCATGCCGCTGAAGGCGGCCGGATTGCCGCTCATCTCCAGGCCCACGTCGAACCCCTCCTTCATGCGCAGCTGTTTCCGCACCGCAGCCAGGCTGCCCTTGGTGACATTGAGCGCCACATCCGCACCGAGCGTTTTCGCGAGATCCAGGCGGTAATCGTTCACATCCGTGATCACCACGTGGCGGGCTCCGGCGTGTTTGGCGATCGCCACAGCCATCACGCCGATCGGCCCCGCTCCGGTGACGAGCACGTCCTCACCTAACAAATCAAACGACAGCGCGGTGTGCATGGCATTGCCGAACGGATCAAAGATCGAAGCCACCTCAGGATCCACATCCCGCGCGTGGTGCCACACATTGGTCATCGGCACGCTGACGAACTCGGCGAACGCGCCCGGGCGGTTCACACCGATGCCGACGGTGTCCTTGCAAAGATGCCGCCGGCCCGCGAGGCAGTTGCGACAGCGGCCGCACACGACGTGGCCTTCCGCGCTGACGATTTCGCCCGGATGGAAATCGCTCACGTTAGAACCCACCGCCACCACCTCGCCGACGAACTCGTGTCCGACCACCATCGGGACGGGAATGGTTTTTTGCGCCCAAGCATCCCATTTGTAAATGTGCAGGTCGGTGCCGCAGATACCGGTTTTAAGAACCTTGATGAGCACGTCATTGAAGCCCACCTCGGGCTCGGGAACATCCTGCAACCACAACCCGGGCTCTGCCTTGGCTTTGACGAGTGCTTTCATGACGAGTCGGAGTTAGATCGTGTCCTGGGATTTAAAGGCGGGCGGCGAGAGCCGATAACGGGTGGCCCCCAGACGCAGCGAAAACGCCGCCGGAACGGAAACTTCAAAGTGATCCTGCAAGATGGAAAGCGTCATGACTTCCGAGATATTGGATATCGTTCCGGTGGATTGGCAAGCCGGTATTTCCCCTTTACAGGAAATTTCATCCAACATATTGGATCGTCATGCCCGCCAAGCGCCCCGCGAAGAAAGCCAGCCAAGCTCCCGCCGCGACGACCGCCGATTCCATCAACGAAAAACTGGGGCGCCGCGTGAGAAAGCTGCGCGGCGACCGAGGCTGGTCGCTGGAAGAACTCACCTCCGCCAGCGGCGTGAGCCGCTCAATGCTCAGCGAGATCGAGCGCGAGCGGGCGAACCCGACGCTCAGCGTGACCTATCGGATCGCCCGCGCCTTTGGCTTGTCCCTGCAGGACTTGATCGAGAGCGCGGACTCGGCCTCCACGATCCAAACCATCCGCGCCAATGACCACACGCAGATTTTCCGCTCCGACAAGCAATGCCAGATCCGCACGCTTTCGCCGCTCAATCTGGAAAAAGACGTCGAGTTCTACGAACTGCGCCTGCCGGTGGGAGAAGCCCTGCGCAGCCAGCCTCACGTCGACGGCACGCGGGAATTCCTAACGGTGGAGGAGGGTTCCGTGGACTTGCGGTCCGGCAACTCCAGCCAGACGCTGGGCAAGGGCGATTCAGCCACCTATCGGGCCGACGTGGCGCATACGATCACCAACTCCGGCAAACGCGTGGCCGTGCTCTTCCTGGTCGTCATCTACCGATGACGGCTCTCCGTTTGTGAGACGCCCGGAAATCGCGGGCTTGCATTGCCTCCGCAGCTCCTTTTGAGTAACCACCTGAAAAATGGTTACCCAGGCACAAATCGCGAAGAAGCTGGGCGTCTCACGCCAGCTCGTCACCTTCGCCCTCGGGGACTATCCGCAAGTCTCCAAGGAGTCCCGCGAACGGATCCTGGCGGCGGCACTGGAGATGGGGTATCGCCCCAATCCCCATGCGCGGGCGCTTCGCAGCAAGCGCACCGGAATCATCGCGCTATGGATTCCCGACCAGATTTCGACTCATTACACCCACGTCGCCCGCGAACTGGGCCGCCTCGCCAAGCAAGCCGGGCAGGAATTGATCATTTCAGAGGTCGGGGAGGCTGACATGAAACAGATTTGGTCGAATGTCCCGGTGGACGGGATATTCGCCGTGGACGCCTCGCAATCGATCCAGCGGGAGCTCGAAGCGTTTGCGGCGAAGTCGATTCCGGTCGTCGGATTGGGCACCTACTGTTCGCTCAACACGGATCATGTCAGGGTGGATTTCCTGGCCGGGACGATGGAGGCGATGGCGTATCTAATCGATTCCGGATTCCGCCGGATCGCCCATGCCACCTTCGTGCGGAAGAATGTGCCACACGAGAGCCGCCGCCTCGGCTATCTGCGCGCCATGCGCGCGGCGGGCCTGAAACCGGAGTTCATCTACTACCCGCTCAGCGAGCGGCAACGGGGCATCGCACGGCGGTTGATCCAGGATCATATCAATGAAAAAGGCCTGCCAGAAGCGATTTTCTGCCACTCCGATGACGTGGCGCTGGGAATCTATCGGGGGCTTTGCGATTTGAAACTCCGGGTGCCCGGAGAAGTCGCCCTGGTCGGTTGCGACGGCATCGAAGACACGGAATATCTGGAGCACCCGTTGACCACACTGGTGCAGCCGGTCGCCGAAATGTGCACCACCGCATGGAAGTTCATGCAGCAGCGTCTGGCAACTCCGGCAACTCCCCCCCAACACGCGCTCCTGGTGCCAAAACTGGCTGTACGCGAGTCCTCCCTCCGCCCCGCCTGACCCTCTTCCGATGACTCCCGGCGGAATTCCAAGCAGCGATTAGCACGTGATAAGGTTTTGATTGACGACCCACCGCCAGCCTCTCAGCCTTTCACCGAAATTCGAAGACATGACCCAAAGATCAAAAACCGCCATCGCCGCCCCACTCGATCCGGGTTTTCTGCCAGCGGTGCTCTTCAATCGCCAATACGACGATCACGCCCGCGCCTCCGGCAAAGCCGTGCCCTTGGTCATCGGTCTCGAACGCGAGTGCGGACTGGTTTCCCGCTTTGAAACCGTGGTGAGCCCGACGCCCGATGCCGACACGCTGCGCTACGTCGAACGCATCGTGAAGTTCCTGCTCTGGTCGCGCGGCGGATGGAAACTCCATTTCGGCGGCCCCAAGCCCATCGCCGGGGCGATTCAAAAAACCTACTCGCCACGCGGCGCGCGCAAGTTCGACTGCCGGATGATGGAACTCGCCTATGGCAGGAAATTCGAGGTCGTCGCAACATCCGCTAACAAAGTTCCCGCCGCCAGGGACATGCAGGTCCCCGCAGGCGGCCACCTCAAAGGCTGCCGGATCGGCTTCGACCTGGGTGCCAGCGATTACAAGGTCTCCGCCGTGATCGATGGAGAAGCGGTCTTCACCGAGGAAACTCCGTGGGACCCGAAAATCCAGGCCAATCCCCAATACCACTATCATCACATCTCTGCGGCGCTCCACCGGGCCGCGGCGCGTATGCCCCGCGTGGACGCCATCGGCGGCAGCTCCGCCGGAATCATCGTGGACAACGAGATCCGCGTCGCCTCCCTACTGCGCGCCATTCCCAAAAAACTTTTCCCGCAGGCGTCGGCGGTCTTCAAACGCATCCAGAAGGAATGGAACGTGCCGGTCGTGGTGATGAACGATGGCGACGTGACCGCTCTGGCAGGCGCGCTTTCCCTACGGCAGAAAGGCATGTTAGGAATCGCCATGGGATCGAGCGAGGCCGCCGGCTTCATGGACAAGCAAGGACGCATCCTCGGCTGGCTTAACGAACTGGCATTCGCACCCGTCGATTATAATCCCAAGGCACCGGCCGACGAGTGGTCCGGCGATGCCGGTGTAGGCGCGCTCTATTTCTCGCAGCAAGCGGTCAACAAACTCCTGCCTGCGGCGAAAATCAAACTGCCGGAGAACATGGATCTACCGGAACGGCTTGTCGAAGTGCAGAAACTCATGGCTCGTGGCGACGAGCGCGCGGCGAAAATCTACGAAACCATCGGCGTCTATCTGGGCTACACCATCCCCCACTACGCGGATTTCTATGACTACGCCCACATGCTCGTCCTCGGTCGCGTGACCACCGGTGAGGGCGGTGAAATCATACTCTCGAAAGCGCGTCAGGTGCTCAAGCAGGAGTTCCCGGAATGCGCCGGCGCTGTCACCATTCATGTGCCCGATGAGAAGACCCGCCGCGTCGGCCAGGCCGTGGCCGCCGCCAGCCTGCCGAAACTCAAAAAATGATTGTATGAAACTGCACAATTCCACCGCAGAGCTTTTCATTCCCGACCAGAAACCCGAGGCCGAAGCGCTGCGGCGCGTCACCCATCTGGGAATCGGCGCGCACCAGGACGACCTTGAGTTCATGGCCTTCCATGGCATCCTAAACTGCTTCGCCCGCGACGACCAATGGTTCGGAGGAGTGACCTGCACCAATGGCGCGGGCAGCTCCCGCAGCGGTCCCTATGCGAAATACTCCGACGCCGAAATGATGGCCATCCGCCGACAAGAGCAGAACACCGCCGCCATCATCGGTGGCTACGCCGTGATGTCCCAGCTGGATTACCCGAGCAGCTCTATCAAAAGCCCGACCGAGCAGCACCTCAAGAACGACCTCAAAGCCATCCTCGCCGCCACCCGCCCCGAGGTCGTTTACACCCACAACCCGGCCGACAAGCACGACACCCACATCGGCGTCACCATCGCGGCCCTTCAAGCGATGCGTGAACTGCCTCGCGACCAGCGCCCCGGACAAGTCATCGGCTGCGAAGTCTGGCGCAACCTCGACTGGCTGCCCGACGCGCACAAAGTCCTCATGGACGTCAGCGGTCGCGACAATCTGGCGGCCGCCTTGAACGGCGTGTTCGACTCACAGATCGCCGGTGGCAAACGCTACGACCTCGCCACTCTCGGCCGCCGAGCCGCCAACGCCACGTTCTTCAACTCGCACGCCACCGATGCGGCCACGCAGCTCATCTTCGGCGTGGATCTCACCCCCTTGGTGGCGGATGATTCCATCGACATCCTCGGGTTCGTCTGCGATCTAATCGATCAATTCCACGACGACGTGCGCTTGAAACTCGGTCAACGATTGGGACAGATCTAATGGAAATCATCATTCAACCCACGCCCCAAGCCGCGACCGATGTCGCCGCCCGCACCATCGCCCGCTTGCTACGGGAGAAGCCCGACGCCGTGCTCGGCCTCGCCACCGGCAGCACTCCCCTGCTGCTTTACCGCACCCTGGTCGCCATGGATCTCGACTGGAGCCGGGTCACCACTTTCAACCTCGACGAATACATCGGCCTGCCGCGCGAGCATCCCCAGTCCTATCACAGCTTCATGTCGGAGAACCTCTTCCAACATGTCAACATCGCGCAGGACCGCGTTCACATCCCTGACGGAAACGCCAGGGACATCCCGCAGTCCTGCGGCGAATACGAGGCGCGGATCCGCGATGCCGGCGGCATCGACCTCCAGGTGTTAGGCATCGGCACCGACGGCCACATCGGCTTCAACGAGCCGACCTCGTCGCTCGCCTCGCGGACCCGCATCAAGACGCTCACCCGACAGACGTGCAAGGACAACGCCCGCTTCTTCGGCAGTGAGGAAGCCGTCCCCAAACACGTCATCACCATGGGCATCGGAACGATCATGGAAGCGCGGCAAAACCTGTTGCTCGCGTTCGGAACCAACAAGGCCCGCGCCGTCGCCGAAGCGGTGGAAGGACCGATCACCTCGATCAACCCGGCCTCGATCCTACAGATGCACCCGGTGGTGAAAGTATGCCTTGATGAACCCGCAGCAAGCAACTTGCAGCGGGCCGACTACTTCCGCTGGGTTTACGAAAACAAGCCGGAGTGGCAGACGTTATAGAAATTTCGAATCCGCCTTCCGCTTGATTTGCCAGCTTCCCTCCCGATCCGCTGAAAACAAAAAGGCTTGAAATGTGAAAGGATCAGTCTTTGGTCACGTATCGATGCCGATGACACTGCGTTTTACATTTCTTGCGGGACTGTCCCTTGCGCTGCTTGCAAGCTGCGACCGCCAGCCCTCTGAGGACGGCAAAGCGGAGTCCGCATCGCCTCAAGCCGCCGACGTCCTGCCGGAAAAGGTGACCTTCAACGCCCACATCCGGCCGATTTTCTCGGACACCTGCTTCGCCTGCCACGGATTCGATGCCAAGACCCGCAAGGAAGACCTCCGGCTGGACACTCCTGAGGGCGCATACGCCAAGCTCAAGGATTCCGACCAGCACGCCATCGTTCCTGGCAAGCCCGACCAAAGCGCGATCCTCGCCCACATATTCTCGCGCGATCCCGAGGAGGTGATGCCGCCGCCGGATTTCCACAAAACCCTGACGGACCACCAAAAAGCGCTCGTCCACCGCTGGATCGAACAAGGTGCCGAATACCAGAAGCACTGGTCGTTCACGCCCATCACCAAAACACCGCCTCCGAAACTCGCAAAGCATGCCGACAAGGCGAAAAACCCTATCGACCATTTCATACTAACCAAACTTGAAAGCGAGGGAATCGATCCCGCGTCCATCGCGGGCAAGCCGACCCTGCTGCGGCGGTTGTCGCTCGACCTAACGGGCATGCCGCCCTCGCCCGGAGAACTCGACGCCTTTCTCGCCGATGAAAGCCCGGATGCCTGGCAGAAACAGGTCGATCGCCTGATGGCCTCTCCCCATTACGGCGAGCGGATGGCCGTTTCGTGGCTCGATGTCGCACGCTACGCCGATACGGTCGGCTACCACGGCGACCAGAACTCCCGGATCTTTCCGTATCGCGACTATGTCATCAAGTCGTTCAACGACAACAAGCCCTTCGACCAATTCACCCGCGAACAACTCGCCGGCGACCTGCTGCCAAACCCAACCGAGGAACAACACATCGCCACCGGCTTCCTCCGCCTCAACCTGATGACCCGCGAGGGCGGCGCCCAAGCGGCCGAATACATGGCGAAATACATGGGCGATCGGATCCGCGCGGTCGGCGGCGCATGGCTTGGCCTCACCACCGGTTGCGCCGAGTGTCACGACCACAAGTTCGATCCCATCACCGCCAAGGATTATTACTCGCTGGGCGCGTTCTTCGCCGACATCCGCCAGTGGGGAGTCTATTCGCACTACGACTACCAGCCGAACCCGGATTTCGCCGGACGCGGCAACGAAGGTCCGTTCCCTCCTGAAATCCACACCCGCAACGCGGCCTTGGAACAGCGCATCCGCATGCTTCAGGGGGAAATGGTCGGGGTGTTAGCACCTTTGAAAAAACCGGAGCATAATTCCGCCCTCGATCTCTGGGCCACCCAAAACGCCGGGTTCCTAACCACCGCGCCGGATGGATGGAGCATTTTAAAGCCCGCGGCCGTGGTGACACCAAATGGCAACCAGTCGATCATTCGCGAAGATGGATCGGTCGTCATCACGGGCGAACCGCAAAAAGACGGTGTGGTGACACTGCGCTACCCGCTCCCCGACCTCACCATCCGCTCGATCCGCTTCGAGGCACTGCCGGACGAAAAAAATGGCGGGCGCGTGGGTCGTGACAAAGACGGGCGCTTTGCGGTGAAACCGACATTCACTCTCGAAGGCGCATCCGCCGCCCTCAAGATGGCGTGGAGCCAGGCCGACCGCCGCACGATCCACAAATTCACCAACGACGGCGACAGCCCGCCGCGTTTGGAGGAAGAATGGCGCGCTGGCCCGGATCGCATGGAGTTCCCGCTCGATGCCGCCTCACACCCGCAACACGCCGTCTATCATCTAGCGGAGCCCCTGCCTGCGCAGTCAGGCCGCGTGCTGGTGATCACCCTGAAAACCGCAGATCTCGGCCGCACGCGGTTCAGCGTGACTCCATTCGGCGGCTCGATTCCCGGCCATGAAAACGCCCACCGCCCCGAACTGGCGAAAGCACTCGCGACCCTCGTCGGCAATCGCTCCGCCGACCAAATCCGCGAAATTTCGGCCGCCTTCATCCACGGCACCATCCCCGAAGAAAAACTGCCTGCGGAATACAACCGGCTCCGCGATGCCATCCTCGAATGCCGCGCCGGATTTGCCCACTCGATGGTCGCCGAAGCGCTGCCGAAGGAAAAAATCGCCATTGTCCGCTACCTGCCGCGCGGCGACTGGATGAACCCGGGCGAAGAAGTGCGTCCGGCATTCCCCGAGTTTCTTGCCGGCCCTCCACCCACCGATGGCAAGCGCCTCACCCGCCTCGATCTCGCCAACTGGCTGATGTCTCCGGAAAACCCCCTGCCCGCGCGGCAGTTCACTAACCGCCTCTGGCAGCAATTTTTCGGCCACGGACTTTCCGCCGTGCTCGATGACCTCGGCAGTCAGGGAGAAATGCCATCTCATCCCGAGTTGCTCGACTGGCTTGCCACCGAATTCCGCGAATCCGGCTGGGACGTCAAGCACATGATCAGGCTCATCGTCACCAGCAGCGCCTATCAGCGCGAAGCCGCCACGCGGCAAGACCTGTTGGAGAAAGACCCGGACAACCGCCTGCTGGCAAGCCAGGCCGCCCGCCGCCTCGATGCCGAAATCATCCGCGACAACGCGCTCGCAATCTCCGGCCTGCTGCGCAAGGAAATCATCGGCGGACCCAGCGTGAAACCTTATCAGCCGGAAGGTTACTATGAGAACCTCATGTTTCCGGACCGCGACTACCACGTCAGCACCGGCACTGACCAACACCGCCGCGGCCTTTACATGCACTGGCAGCGCACCTTCCTGCATCCGATGCTCGCCGCATTCGACGCTCCAAGCCGCGAGACCTGCACCGCCTTGCGGTTCCAGGCGAACAGCCCGCAGCAGGCACTCGTTCTTCTCAACGACCCCACATTCGTCGAGGCCGCCCGCGCCTTCGCCCAACGCATCACGAGCGAGCTGCCAAAGGCCGACGATGAAACCCGCATCCGCCACGCTCTGAAACTCGCGCTCTCCCGCGAGCCCCGAAAAGGCGAGGTGGAGTCGCTGAAGAAATTGTTAGAAAAACAGCGTGAGCACTATCAAGGCAAGCCGGACGGCGCGAAATCCCTGATCGCCAGCGGCCAGACCGGCTCCTCTCTCGAAGGCAATTCCACGGAACTCGCGGCTTGGACGCAGCTCTGCCGCGTCATCCTCAACCTGCACGAGACCATCACGAGGTATTGAAGAGAAGGGGGAGATTGGGAGCGAGGGGGAAATCAGAAACAACAATATGAGAATCAACCGACACACCGACCGATCAAAAGCCAAATTGCTCTACGCCGAACACGATGCGATTCTCGGCATGGTCGTAAAAATGATCTCCAACCCCGATTCCCGGACTCTCCCCCACCGCAACAAGTAATCCCCCGCTCTCCCCTGCTCCCACTCCCTCCTTCCCTTACCAACGCCGCCATGAACGATCACCACAAACAGCTCGCCCACTTCGAGCGCTACCAGCTCGACTGCAGCCGCCGGACTTTCCTCCAGCGAAGCTTCGCCGGACTCGGCGGCATGGCGCTTTCCCAGCTGATGGGCGGCAGCGCAACTTCCAACCTGCCGTTTCTCCAAGCCCAGGGTGGACTGCATTTCCCCGCCCGGGCGAAGCGCGTCATTCACTTGTGCATGGCGGGCGGACCATCGCAGTTCGAATCCTTCGATCCCAAGCCACAACTCGACACCATCCACGGCAAGGCGTTCCCGGCATCCTTCACCGCCGGCCAGCAGCTCGCCCAACTCCAAGGGAGCGAACTCATCGCGCGCGGCTCCTTCACCAAGTTCAATCGCCACGGCGAATCCGGCCTCGAAGTTTCCGAGCTGTTCCCGCACATCGGCTCTATCGCCGACGACATCTGCGTGATCCGCTCGATGGTCACCGAGCAAATCAACCACGACCCGGCCCACGCGTTCATGAACTCCGGGTCGATCCTCAAAGGCCGCCCCAGCATGGGCTCGTGGCTGCTCTACGGGCTCGGCACGGAAACCCAGAACCTGCCCGGCTACGTCGTCATGGTTTCGCGCAGCGAGCACCCGGACCAACCGATCTCGGCGCGCCAGTGGTCGTCCGGGTTCCTGCCTTCGAAGTTCCAAGGCGTGCAATTCCAGTCGCGCGGAAACCCCGTCCACTACATCGGCAGCCCGGATGGTGTCTGCCAGTCCGCCCAGCGGCAGGTTATCGAAGAAGTGCAACACCTCAACGGCCTGCTCCGCAGCGAGCACGTCGATCCGGAAATCGACACCCGCATCGCACAATACGAAATGGCCTTCCGCATGCAGTCGTCGGTCCCCGACCTCACAGACATGCGCGACGAACCGCAGCACGTGCTCGACCTCTACGGCGTCAAGCAACCCGGCGATGGTTCGTTCGCCAGCAACTGCCTGTTAGCCCGTAGGATGTTGGAGCGTGGCGTCCGCTTCGTGCAGCTCTATCACCGTGGCTGGGACCACCATCGCAACATCGAGGAACTCATGCCGGCATCCGCCAAGCTCACCGACCAGGCGTCCGCCGCGCTCGTCAAGGACCTCAAACAGCGCGGCATGCTCGAAGACACGCTCGTCATCTGGGGCGGCGAGTTCGGCCGCACGCCGATGGGCCAAGGCACCGGCCGCGACCACCACATCAAGGCCTTCAGTATCTGGATGGCCGGAGCTGGCATCAAACCCGGCATCACCCACGGCGTTACCGATGAAATGGGCTACGCCGCCGTGCAGGACATCGTCCAAGTGAGCGATCTCCACGCCACCCTGCTCCACCAGTTCGGCATCGACCACACGCGCTTCTCCACCAAGTTCCAGGGCCTCGACTACAGGCTCACCGGCGTCAAACCCGCCACTCCGGTCAAGGGAATCATGGTGTAGCTAAAAGGTGGGGATCCGGGTGGATTTGAATGACCCCGGACGCCCCCATGCCGTGGTTGTCGAGCCATGAGAAAGACGGCAGCGGCCAATGGGCGGAAGACAGGATCGACGGACCGTATCTAATGGCTTCCTCCAAAGAAGTGGCTGCGCCCATCGCCGTGCGCTACGCCTACACCCAGCAGCCGACCGGTTGCAACCTCTACAACACAAGGGCGGCCTGCCCGCCTCGCCCTTCAGCACCTGCGGGTATTGAAGGCGGCGATTGGATGTTCGGAATTAATCCCTGGCCCCAGATTCCAGTCGTGACTCTCCGCTACCCGCTTCATAAATCCCCGCCATGTCCGACACCCAATCCCCCAACCACCGCTTCGGCGGCATCACCCGGCTTTACGGCCAGGCGGCACTGGATCGTTTTCACGCGTCGCGCGTCGCGGTGATCGGTGTCGGCGGCGTAGGTTCCTGGGCGGTGGAATCGCTGGCGCGGTCCGGCATCGGCCACCTGACGCTCGTCGATCTCGACGAAATCTGCATCACCAACGTGAACCGCCAACTCCATGCAATGGACGGCCAGATCGGCCGCCAGAAAACTGACGCGATGGCGGACCGCGCACTGGCCATTCATCCCGGCTGCGACATCCAGATCGTGCCGAAATTTTTCAACGAGAAATCCGCCGCAGAAATCCTCGACGCCGGTTTCGACGCGGTCATCGACGCCATCGACTACGCCCGCCACAAATCGCTGCTCATCGCCGAGTGCCACAAGCGCGGCATCTACGCCATCACCTGCGGCGGCGCGGGCGGGCGGCGAGATCCAACCCGCATCCGCGTGACCGATCTCGCTTACAGCGGCATGGATCCCCTGCTCCTCCAACTCCGCCGTGGCCTGCGCAACGATTTCGGATTTCCGAAAAACACCCGTGGTCAGGAGCCGATCCTGTTCGGTATCGACGCGGTCTATTCCGACGAGGCACCGTGGTATTCCGCGTGCGACGGCACGGTTTCCAAAGACAAGCCGGAGGAAATCTCGCTGCGACTCAATTGCGCCTCCGGATTCGGCTCGGCGGCCCATCTCATCGCCAGCTTCGGCCTGATCGCCGCCGGCCGCGTCTTGGACAAGATCGCCGCCAAGGCATGAAAAAAGCGGCCCGGAGGCCGCTTGATTCGAAAAGCAGTGATTAGAGGCCGGATTACAGACCTTTCTTCGAAAGCCGGGTGCCAGCGGTCGCGCCTTGGCGGGCCTTGAACTTCGGGTTCGATTTGCAGATGACGTAAACCGTTCCTTTGCGTTTCACCACTTGGCAATCTGCGTGACGGCGTTTGGCGGAGGCGAGGGATGAGAGAACTTTCATGGCTTTAAATAGGTAAAAATGAGTGGTGGCACGCGCCGCCGGGGGGCGAAAACTAGCCAGCCGCCTTGCCTTGTAAAGCCATTTTTCGCCCGGAATCCGCATTTTCATGCGACCGGGGCGTAGAAGCCCGCGAGTTGATTAACTTTTCCTTACTTTACGCTTTCAGAACTCCAAATCGGAGATTAAACCAGAGCCATGAAATCGCTCATCGTAATCGCGGTCGCACTCGCCCTGAATTCCTGTAACACCCTGATCGGCATCGGCCGGGACACCAAGGAAGGCTACAACTGGACCAAGAGCAAAATCCAAGGCTCCCCAAGTGCCGACTCGGCCGGAGCGCCGGTGTATTAGATTCCCCGGCGGGGAAATTTCAGGTTTCGCAAGGGCGGCGACTCTGATTTTATCAGCTTGTGACCTTCGCCAGTAAAATCACCATCGCCCGGATCTGCTTGGTCCCCGTGTACGTCGCGCTGGCTTTTTACTACGGCCACACTGTGAAAGCCGGCCAGCCCGACGAATCGCTGCGCTGGTGGGCGCTCGGGTTTTTCGTGCTCGCCGCCTCGTCGGACGGGATCGACGGCTGGGTCGCCCGCCACTTTAACCAATGCTCGAAATTCGGTGCCTACATCGACCCCATCGCGGACAAGGCGCTTCTCCTCTCCGGGGTGATCACCTTGTCGCTCGTCGATTGGGGCGCACCGGGCTGGCGGCTGCCGCTGTGGTTTGCCGCCATCGTCGTGCTGCGCGACTGCATCATCCTCGGCGGCATCAAGATTCTTTATGTGAACCACCGGGAGGTGAAAATCGTCCCGCACTGGACCGGCAAGATCACGACGGTCGCGCAGATGTTCGCCATCGGCTGGGTGATGCTGCGGGTCACGTATTTAAGGCCGGAGATCCCCTGCTTGATTGCCGCGTTTTTCACCATCTGGTCGAGCGTCGCCTACATCCGCCAGGGCCAACGGATTCTACGCGGCCGTCCTCGTGGCGGCAGAGCGTGATGATCATGCCGCATTTGCCCTCGCCGATGCTTTTGTCGTCAGGGGCGAGGCTGCGGGTTGCGACAAGGGCGATGCCGGATAAGGGCTGGTTGTGCCCGATTTCGGACGCCCACGTGCCAAATCAAGACGCCCGCTCGTGATTTAGGGACGCTCGTGCGTGAAATCGGGACGCCCGCGCGTGCTTCCGGGACTCCCGCCCATGATGCAGGGAGTCCTCGGTGAAAGACGTGAAGACGACTTCAGGGATACCTCCAGCCTCTTGCTCTTCCAGACACCTACCCGGTAAAAGGGATCGATGATGACCCAGGCTGCCAAGAGCGGGAACCAGACGGGTAGCGTCGCAAATGCCAGGACAATAAAGACAGGCTCGCCCCAACGCTCGATTGCTTTTAAAAATTGATTCATTCCCAATGAACTCCGGATTTGTATTGGTGCGTCGGCAGTCTTCGGTAGAAATTCCCGTTGATCTGCGTGGCTTGAACCACATGGTTGTAAAAAGATTGATACAATTTCCCCAGCGGCTTCCCCGGATGCCGCCAAAAATCCCCCAACTCGCCTTGATAGGTCAAATCCGGCATGTCGTAGACGGCTTCACCGAGGTTTTTCAGGGGTACGCCCTGGTGGATCGCCGACAAGCCGACCGTGCTGTTGATCACGACCACGCCCCGTGCATGGTCTAGCAGGGTAGGAAGGTGCTGGTCGTGAATGTAGAGGACCCTCTCGGAAATCCCAAGTTCGTGCGCCAAGCGGTCGATCAACGGTGATTGCTGCGGACCGCCTCTAGCCAGCGGGTGCTGCTTGATGACCAGCAAGGTGTCGGACGGTGCATGGCTGGCAAAGGATCTCATCACCTCTTCGATGAATTCCTGGAGGTTGTTGAACCTCGAGTGACTGTGGATCTGGGCGTCATTCCCAAGCTGCAGTGGCACCAAAAAGTAGCGCTGCGCCCACTCTCCGGTCAATCGATCTTGAATCCCTCGTTCTTGGAGGGCATAGAGCCACTTTCTCCAAAATGACCGCAGCCAGCTGACCGAGTCCGACAGCCCCAGATCCCGGTGATGTTCGTAGTCTGGAAACACGGGGGCCAGCACCGTGCCAGCGATGTGATAAAGCATGGCCCACACCATCGCGTGGAAAAACGGCCGAGCCACTGGCGTCACCGGCGGCAGCTCGACTGGCATCGCTTGAAAATAATACGTGGGATCGCGGGAAAGGGTCGAATGCGCGTTCACCCCATTCCTCTCCAGCGTGATGTAATGCGGTCGCACGTAGCCTTCCTCGAAGACCCCGATCTCCACGCCCGCCTGGGCGGCCACCGCCCGCGCCGCCACATGCACCGGCCGGCAGTCGCCAAATAGCAGAATCAAATCGATCTGGTTCTTGGCCAGAAACTGCTCGAGATACCCAGGCCATTCCGCCAGCGATTGACGGTAATGGATGGCTCTGGTCGGGTAAAACAGCCAGTCACCGCCATTGAAATTGATCTTATGTACTATGGCCCCCGCCTGAATGAGATCTTCACCCAAGTTCCGAAAAAACGGACCAATCGGCCCTTGCAGCAAAAGCACACGCCGGTGACCGGATGTGATGATGTCGAAGAGGTTTTGCATGGAGAAAGAGTTATAAGTTATTAGTTATTGGAGGTAAGAGGAAGAGCCGAAAGTCTAAAAGTCGAAGATCAATAGTCGGAGAGCATGAAGATGCCGCTTCTTCATCGTAGCTGGAACATCCTGTTCCAGGCCGTCCTTGGAGCATCGTGTCCCAAGTTCTGCGGAATCCAAAGATGCCGCAGCTTCTTTTGGTAGAGCTACTGGTTATATGCAATTGGTATCAGTAATGATAGGCGTCTTTGTCGTTCGTGTAATAGGTGTAAGGAATTTGTACTCGCTGAAGGAACTGGCGCCCTGCAAATTTGTAGGTGGATTCCTCTTCGTTCTTTCGACCGAATAATAGCTCTTCAAGATTAAGGCCAATGCCAACAAAGGGGTGACGTGATGCGTCGATATCTCTGGCTGTCGCTTCCTTTCCGTTGAAGCCTTCCGTGAAGTATCCGGCCTGTATCTCAAAATAGCGAAGGGGAGTTTCTTCGAGTTTTTCAAAACCTCCGAGTTTGAGAGCCAATAAATATTTTTGACCCGCATAGTCGGAATGAGGACTGAACTCCCGATCGTAACCTGAGGGTACGTATTCCAATCGTAAATCAATCTTCTTCTCGAGTTCAGGGTTGGTATTGCGAAAGTATGAAAGAGTCACACCAATGGTATTCATTAAAAGGTCCTCAGGCGAGAAACCGTGATCGCCAGAAAAACCGTCCGTTGTCTCAACAACCAACATGACGCCCCATGACATCATGGAGCCTGTTAATGCGGCATGTTCAAGATTGCCGGATTTTCTATTGATGGAATAGGTGAGGAAGTCCGCCAAGGTGTAGGATCCGTATATATGGCCGAACTTGTCCATGCCGCCACTGATGGTGTCCATGCCAAAAAATCCTTCAGAATCGAAGTAAAAAGAAGACGATCCCCAGTCCCAATCCATGAATCCTAACATGAGTGTGCTACCCAGCACGGCGGCGGTCTCCCATTTGATCAGAGAGACATCTTCAAAGAATGATGAGCTACTGTATCTCAAGTCAGCATGGCTCAATTTCTGGGTGAATTCTTCATTTTCGGAATTTTTAGTGGTCGCGAAGGTTTGATTCGCATCATGAAGGGAATTCTTTGAAACCGGAATAAGAAGACGAGCGCCATGATTGAATTTTATGGAATCACACGCACCGTATGGCAATAGTTCAACAGGTACAATTGTTTTTTTTGAATCCGATAAATAAACATCACAAGGGATATTTTCGGCGTTGGTGCTGTTTGATAGCGCGAAAATTTTCAGAAGTACAATCAAGCATTTCCAATACAGGTGAGGCTCTTTCGGTAATAATTTTTCGATCATTTTTTTGTTTTTGACTGGCGTATGCATTTCTGAATTTTGATTTGCGCGGTAATTGATAGCTGACATGTGGATGGTAGATGGCGTATCGTGAATTGAAGATAAAGAAGCGGCCGTGTCTTCACCCCCCATTAACAAATAGCTTATAACTCTTCAGTACCTCACCCTGCCATTTGTCTGAGGAAAAACCTCAGCAATTGTCGCCATGCGGGGATGCCTTTGGAATGCTTTTCGCGCCATGCAAGGAGTTCATCGAGCGCTTGCTCCGGGGTGATGAATCGGCCGGTCTCGCGGCTCACATAGGTCGGATAGAGAATCAATGCACCCGCCACGAGTACATCCAGCGTTAGTAGTCGGCCCCTGCGCGCCGCGACCGCCGCGCTCATGCCGGGGTCTTGGGTTAGCCCCCAGCCCGCGTAAAATGGCATCCCATACGCCACCACCTTTTTGCCACGCATCAAAGCCTCGAATCCGGTCAGGGACGTCAACGTGTGGACCTCATCCACTTGGGCCAGCAGCGCACCCATGGCAACGTCGCCGACCACCTCGTCACAGCATTCCCGTGCGTTCGACTCCCCGCTCCCGCTGGCCCGCAAGCCCGCCATCACGTCCGGATGGGGCTTGTAAACGATGTAGGCATCTGGATTTTTCCCGCGCACTTCCTTGAGAAGACCCAAGTTGGTTTTGATACCCGCCGCCCCCCGTTGGATCGAGGCGTCCGATTCCACCTGGCCAGGGACAAGGATCACGCGCCGCACTCCCTCGGGCCGCAGCCATCCCCCTGCACCCGTGTTGTATTTGGTCAATTCCGCCGCGACGATCTGTTCGCGTAAAGCTCGCGCCCGCTGGATGAGGGAATCGGGAAAATCCGAATGTCCCAGCGCCATCTCAAGATCCGACGGCTGCGTCGCATCATAATAAATCCCCCGCCCATCTCGCACCCACGACAGCGGTCTCACCAAATCCGCCCCCAAGCCCACCGACCTCAGAAATCCATCCTCCAGTCGGATGATCTCCGCATCGGCCGGAAACTGCTCGTGAGAAATCCGCACGCCCCAAGTCACCACACAGATCGATTTCCGTTTGGGCAGCCGGGATGGCTTGCGCACAAAGATCACCCTGTTGTCCTGAAAAAAAGCCCGCACCTGCGGTCGCTTCCAGCGCGAAAACCCCACGGCATGAATCGTTGAACCGGACTTGGGCATGGGGACAGGGGGGGATGTAGCGCCGACTTCAGTCGGCATCGTCGAGAGTGAAGATTGAACCGCAAAAGCGCAAGGGTCGCAAAGGGACGCGGAGATTCTGGATTCTGGATTCTGGATTCTGGATTCTGGATTCTGGATTCTGGATTCTGGATTCTGGATTCTGATTTTTGAACAAAAGATAACGAAGGCAACGAAGGGGCTGGCGCGCTGGGCTTTGGCTTCAAGAGATGCGCTTCTTCAAAATTTTAGCGTTTCAGCGTTTCAGCGTTTCAGCGTTTCAGCGTTTCAGCGTTTCACCTTCTATCCAGAAAGTCCTTCGTTCTCTTCGTTTGCTCCTGTGAGACTCTTCGATTCGATTTTTTGAACAAAAGGTAAC